>JBAXFK010000201.1:0-8882 GCA_037139955.1 Rhodospirillales bacterium | reverse complement strand
GCGCGTGGTCGCCACCTGTTCCCAGGGCGGGGTTTCCTTCGGATCGGGCGGATCGGGAAATGCGACGTCGACCTGAGCATGCAATGTCACCGAGAAACGGGGATGCGCCACATCGAGGAACATCCAACTGACTAAATTGCCGAAATGATCTACTGCCTCGGCCCGTCGCCCGGCTTCGGGCGTGGCGACCAGTTCGCTTGAGATTACGCGTTGATGCCGCAGTTCGCGCGGTAGCAGATGCATCATGTGACTCGCGAGATCGACCTCGTGCGCGTAGGTGAATGTCGTAACGTGTTCGACCCGGTATCTCATGCGGCGCCCGCCAGCGGAGATTCGTCGCCCGTACCCAATGTCTGCGTCGGCGGCAGCAAGGCAAAATACAACCGGGTGACATTGTCCGACATCGCCGCGATCGTATCGGCGTGCCGATGCAAAACATCCGGCAATTGAACGGCTGCGACGGCTTGATCGGTTGCCTCTTCGATTCGCTTCACCATCGCCGCCACGCCTTCCAACAACTCGGTCGCCGCCGCCGGCAAGGTCCGGTCGCCGGAGCCGGCGATCTGCCCGAGCAATTCACGGATCGCGACGAGTTGGAAGGCAAGACCGCGCGGGTTGCCATCGTCGGCCAGCACCAGATCCAGCACGGGCGCCGCTTGCAACACTGTCAGATAGCGAGTGCGGTACGTGATCGCCGAATCGCACAATTCCAGAACTAAGCGCAGCGCCGGTTCCAGATGCCCGGGCGGTTGTTGCAGGGCGAAACCGACCTGGGTGCAGATCGCCTGCGCCCGTTCCATGCGTCGGCCGAGTTCCAAGAACAACCAGCCGCCGCCCCGCACCATGTTCTCGGCCGCTAGCCCGGCAACCGAGGCGGAGAACCGAAGAATATCTACCATAACTTGCGACAAGCCGTCGGAATTGCCGTGCACGGTGCGAGCAACACGACGGATTTGCCGCAGCGCGCTGGTAAATGCCCCATACATGTCGCCGGTCAAACGATCCCGCACCAATTCCGTCAACCGTGCTACGCTGGCGATCAAATGCGCGATCGATCCGGTTTCCTCGCGTAGGCTGCCGTGTAAGGCAGCCAAGAGCGAGGTTCCGCCGCCGGCCACCGCAACGGCCTCCGCCGGAATAAGGTCGGCTTTCACCAGGATGCGAGACAAGGCAGCGAGTTCGACCATCTCGTGCGGCATCATCGCGCCGCGTGCCACCCGGTTCAGCGTCGCTCGGGCCAGTCGCGCGGAGCCTTCTAATCGCTCAACGTAACGACCGAGCCAAAAGAGGTTATCGGCGACGCGGCTGGGGAGATCGCCGGTGGTTCGGCGGATAGCCACGGGAACGATGGGGAGCGCGCGGACGCCAAAGATATCGCCGCCTTCGTCGTTCAGCACCCAGACATCTTTAGCGATGCGCTCTCCGGAGGCGTCGGCATCGAGGATGCGTGCTAGCCCGCCATCCATTGCGTGCCAACCTAAGCCGTCGAATACCATATAGACGCGCAAAACGACCGGCTTGGGTTCCATGCCGTCGGAGCCCACGCAGGGGACAACGGATGGCGGTATGTTGCGGATGGCAGCGTAGCGCCAAGGATCGCGGGCGATATTCGCCAGAAGAACGCGCTTTTCCGGATCGCTCAGACCATGAGCATCGATGGCATGCGCGCGCCGATCGGCGGCGGTGTGGATCGACCAATCGGCGAGATCGGCTAACACCCGATCCCGCCCCCGCGCATCGCCCAGCCAAATCGTATCGGCGCTTGGCATCTTGAGCGCTTCGCCCAGCAGCAAACGAGCCAAATCGGGCAGGAAGGCGGCGAAGGCCGGGGCCTCGACCACGCCGGATCCGGGGTGGTTGCTGATATGGACCGACGACGAGCGCATCGCATCCATCAGCCCGGGCACGCCCGTGCCGTGGGCGGCGTCGAGTTCCAGCGGATCGATCAGACGCGGGTCCTTTCGGTTCAGCAGCACATCGACCCGCTGCAAACCTTTAAGGGTTTTCAAATAAATCGCCCCGCCACGCGCCGTGAGATCGCCGGGCTCCACCAGTGCACAGGACAATTCCCGAGCGAGCATCATGTGCTCGTACCAATGACGGCTGCGCGCGCCGGGTGTCAGCAGCGCGATGCCGGGTCCGGACGCAGCCGGTGCGACCAGGCCGGAAAATTGGAGTTGCTGCTGGTTTTGAAATTGTGCCTGCTGGAACCGCCCGATCGTCGCGCGTTCTTGCCCCATACGTTGCAGCGCGCTCTGCCAAACGTCGAAAAACGGCCGTAGCGGGCGCATCTGGGTGCCGCGAAATACCTCGGGGATGACGCGAGTGAGAACCTGCCGGTTTTCCCGCGCATAGGCGATCCCGGCGGCGCTAGCGGTGCGATCGGCGACAACGCGCCAGACCCGATCGGGTCCCCGGATCAGGTCGGCGGCGTAGAAATCCATGAAACGGTGACCGGGATGGTACGGCCGATCCATATGGCAAGCGCGCAGAAACCCATCGTTGGCGTAGACCAAAGCCGGGGGTAGAGCGCCATCGGCAAGCAGCGACTGGCTGCCATAGATATCGCGCAAGATCGCTTCGAGGAGTTCGGCCCGCTGCGCCAGCCCCTCGGTCAGTGTGCCGAATTCCGACGCAGTCACCGGCAACGGCAAGGGGTCGCACCGCCATGACTGTCGGGTGGGGCTTTGCAGGATGCCGCGATCGCCCTCGCTATCGAACGCAGCGTTAACACGGCGCGCCTGTTCGGCGATGCCGCCTTCGCCGAGAGAGGAGAGATTCGCAAGCATATGGCCCCAGAACGGGCGCAAATGCCCCTGTCCGTCGACCGCTTCGTCGATACCTTGAGGAACGGTCACGCAAACCGTCTCAGGTCCAGCGTACGCGGATGCTCTTTCCCGGCGGACATTCGCGGTTCGGCCATCGGCCCCGGCGTGTGGCCGATCGGAAAGAAACGCGCGCGACGGCGGGCTTCGGCGGCATTGGCATTCACGGGCGCTGTTTCATCGCTGCGGCCGCCAGGATGCACCACTTGGTGCGTCATACCGCCCAGGCTGCGCCCAGACCAGCGATCGTAAACGTCGAACACCAAAGGCGCCTGCACCCCGATCGTCGGATGCAACGCGCTGAACGGCTGCCACGCTTTGAAACGGACCCCGGCCACATATTCGCCCTGCCGTTCGGTCGCTTGCAGGGGCACGCCGACGCCGTTACAGGCCAGGACGTAGCGCTCATCCACCCAATCGGACACCTTCACTTGCACCCGTTCGGCGGAGCTATCGACATAA
Organism: Rhodospirillales bacterium; assembly: GCA_037139955.1. GTDB lineage: Bacteria > Pseudomonadota > Alphaproteobacteria > Acetobacterales > Acetobacteraceae > Rhodopila. The sequence continues at coordinate 5,595 of JBAXFK010000201.1, read as the reverse complement.
CGGGCGGTACCGCCAGCGACCTGCTCCTCGCCCAGGACGTGCCAAGGCTCCAACGCGTGACGCAATTCCAGTTGGGTATCGCGAACCGCGACTTGACCGATTTGCGGGAAGCGGAATTCGATGTGCGGCGCGAACCACGCTGGATCTAACTTGAAACCGCACTGGCTCAGCTCTTCCAGCACGTCGTTGAAATCCTGTTCGGCATAGTGCGGCAGCATGAACCGATCGTGCAACCGCGTGCCCCATCGGACCAGTCGGCGCTCGTAAGGCTTGTTCCAGAACGCGGCGACCGCCGATCGCACGAGCAGCATCTGGGCCAGCGACATCTCCGCATGCGGCGGCATCTCAAAGGCTCGGAATTCCACCAGCCCACGCCGGCCGCCGGACGAATCGGGAGAGTACATTTTGTCGATGCAGAACTCGGTCCGATGCGTGTTGCCGGTCATGTCGGCCAGGATGTTGCGAAACATCCGATCGGTGCGCCAGGGAGGCACGTCCTGAAAGGGCTGGATTTGGCCGAACGCGATTTCCAACTCGTTCACCACATCCTGCCGCGCCTCGTCGATACGAGGATGCTGGCTGGTGGGGCCTATAAACAAGCCGGAGAACAAGTACGACAGGCTGGGATGGTTATGCCAGAATCCCAGCATCGACTTCAGCAGGTCGGGACGACGAAGGAACGGCGAGTCCACGGGATCGCTCGCCCCCATCACCACGTGGTTGCCGCCGCCGGTGCCGACATGCTTTCCGTCGATCAGGAATTTCTCCGACGCCAATCCGACCTGACGCGCTTCCTCGTATAGCTGCGTCGTACGATCCACTTGCTCGGCCCAATGAGTCGTGGGGTGGATATTGACCTCGATGACGCCGGGGTCGGGCGTGACGGAGAATTGCGACAAGCGCGGATCGGCCGGGGGGAGGTAGCCTTCCAGCACGACTTGGCAGCCCAACTCGGCGGCGGTCTGTTCGACTGCGGCGGTCAAAGACAGCCAATCTTCGGCAGCATAAAGCGGAGGGAAGAAGACATGCACGAGGCCGTTGCGCGCCTCGACAGTCAAGGCGGTGCGAATCATGTCCGGCTCGCCGCGCTTGTTGTTCGGCCCGACGATCGGCACGATTTGCGGCACGGGACGGAATCGTTCCACCCCTGGGCCGGGTTCGGGCGCCCTTTCGTTGCGGCGGAAAGCTTGCGGCGTAGGCAGCGCATCGCGGGGTGCGAACAGGTCGGCCTCAAAATCTTGAAACAGGTGGTCCGGATCGCCCCAAGGCAAAGATTCCAGCGGCAGCCGGAACCCGATCGGGCTGTCGCCGGGGATCAAGAACATGGTGCCGTCGCGGAACACCCATTGGCCGGACTGCCAGCGCCGGGTGCCACCGTCGATCGTTCGGCGCAGTGGCAACACGCTGCCAACCGACGAGGCCAAGCCCTGCTGGAACACCCGCGCCATGCGAGCACGCTCTAAGGGATCGCGGAGCTTGCTGTCTTCGAGCACGACGTTTGCCGGAAGACGGTGTTCCTTCCAGAGATAATAGTGAATGTCCTCGTATGCCGGCAGCACGAAGGCCGGATCGACCTGCAACCGTTCGGCGAGCGACGCGCAGAACGCGGCGGCGTCCTTGGCATTGGCGGTACCGGTGTCGTCGTCGGAAGCGAGCAGACCTGGATCCATCCACACCGGCTCGTTATCCGTACGGAAATGCGAATACAACGCCCAGCGCGGCAGCGGTTCGCCAGGATATTGCTTACCCATGGCGTATTGCAGCGCCGAACCGGGGGTCCAGAGCTTGGCCAGACGCCGGATCAGGCGGCCGGCATAGGCGCGCTTGGTCGGACCGAGGGCATCGGTGTTCCACTCCGCCGCGTCTTGATCGGTAGCGGATACGAAGGTCGGCTCCCCGCCCATCGTTAGACGGACATCGCCACCTGTCAGCGCGCGGTCCACCCGATGGCCGGTTGCCAGAATATCCTGCCACTGACGGTCGGTGTAAGGCTTGGTGACGCGCGGCGTCTCGCTGATGCGAACGACTTTCATCTCGAAGGCGAATTCGGTCTCGCAATCGTCCACGGTGCCCGAAATGGGGGATGCCGATCCCGGATCGGGGCTAGCAGCGAGAGGGATATGTCCCTCCCCGGCCATCAATCCGGAGGTCGCGTCCAGGCCGACCCAACCGGCACCGGGTAAATAAACCTCGGCCCAGGCGTGCAAATCGGTGAAATCGGCGGTCGGCCCTTCCGGCCCGTCCAACGGTTTCACATCGGCGACCAACTGGATCAGATAGCCCGACACGAAGCGGGCAGCGTAGCCGAGATGACGCAGCAGGTGCACCAACAGCCAAGCCGAATCACGACAAGACCCTCGGCCTTCTTCCAATGTCTTCTCGGGCGACCACACGCCCGGCTCCATGCGTACAATGTAGGCAATGCGTTCGCCGATAGAGCGGTTTAAGGCTACCAGTTTGTCAACGTTGCGCATTTCCGAGCGCGGCACGCCGTCGATCAGCGCCTGCAAAAGCGGGCCCGGCGGGTCTAGGCGGCGGAACGGCGCCAATTCCTCCGACAATACGGGATCGTACGCGAAGGGCCAGTTCTCGGCATCCGGTTCCAGAAAGAAGTCGAACGGGTTAACCGTGGCCATATCTGCCACTAAGTCGACCGTGATATCGAACTCCGACACCTGCTCGGGGAACACGACCCGAGCCATGAAATTGCCTTGAGGGTCTTGCAGCCAATTGAGGAAGTGGGGCTGCGGCTCGATTTTGAGGGAATACGCCAGAATCGACGTGCGGGCGTGCGGCGCCGGCCGGAGGCGGATAGTTTGCGGGCCAAGGGAGACCGATCGGTCGTAGCGGTAAGACGTACGATGGGTCAGCGCGGCGTGAATCGACATGGAACACCTTCATAGATGACGCTTCCCTAGCACGTATGCCGGAAGGCGCCTGCCTGCTTTTCAACCCTATCATCGCAATTTCCGCGCCAGCCGGCATTTTGGGCATATTTCTTGCGGTGCGAACGGGGTAATGCTGGCGGACCGAATGCGGTCCCGGAATACGTGCCGAAGGAGTTGCCGTTCTGTGCTGAAAACCCAAGCCTACACGTCGAACGGCGAAACGACGATTTTCGACGAGATGCTGCGACCCGACGGCGCGCCGCGGCCCGCTTATCGGGAACTGGTTTCCTGGTTCGGAAACCAGTCCGAAGCCTCGTTGCAGCACAAACAAGAAGAAGCGCTGGCAATTTTCAGCCGGCTCGGAATCACCTTCGCCGTGTATGGCTCGTCCGAGGCGAACGAGAAGATCATCCCGTTCGACCTGATTCCGCGCATTATCTCGGCCGCCGAATGGCGCTTCTTGGAACGCGGAATCGAGCAGCGGGTGCGCGCCTTGAACGCCTTTCTTCACGACATCTACCACCGCCAGGAAATCGTCCGCGCCGGCAAAATTCCGTCCGATATGGTCAATCGGAACGAAGCGTTCTTGCCGGAGATGATGGGCTTCGATCCGCCGGCCAATGTCTACGCCCACATCATCGGCATCGATATCGTGCGCACGGGCGACCGTGGCTTTTACGTGCTGGAAGACAACCTTCGCACCCCCTCCGGCGTGTCCTACATGCTGGAAAACCGGGAGGCGATGATGCATCTGTTCCCGGAATTGTTCGCCGCCCACCGGGTCGCGCCGGTCGAACGCTATCCCGACCTGCTGCGGCAAACCCTCGCTAGCGTTCGCCCCAGACATTGCGACGGGGAACCCGCGCTCGCGGTACTCACACCCGGCATCTACAACTCCGCCTATTTCGAGCACGCGTTTCTGGCCGACCAAATGGGCGTCGAACTGGTGCAAGGCAGCGATCTGATTGTCGAAAACGGGGCGCTGTTCATGCGCACCATCCGCGGCAAAGAACCGTTGCACGTCATCTACAGGCGCGTGGACGACGCCTTCCTCGATCCACTGAATTTCCGACCGGATTCCATGCTCGGTGTGCCCGGCCTGTTCGACTTGTATCGCGCCGGCAAGGTGACGATCGTCAACGCGCCCGGCACCGGCATCGCCGACGACAAGGCCGTCTACGCCTATGTGCCGGAAATCGTTTCCTTTTATACGGGCGAAAAACCGATCCTGGAGAACGTACAGACCTTCCGCTGCTCCATCGACGACGAGCGGGCCTATGTATTGGATAATCTGCACGAGTTGGTGGTCAAGGAAGTGCATGGCTCCGGCGGCTACGGCATGCTGATCGGGCCGCACGCCAGCAAGAAGGAGCGCGCCGACTTCGCCGATCGCATTAAGGCACGGCCGAGCAATTATATTGCACAACCGACGCTGTCGCTATCGACGTGCCCGGCTTTCTGCCCAGACGGAATCGATCCGCGCCACGTCGACCTTCGCCCCTTCGTTTTGGTCGGCGACCGCGTCCGCATTACCCCCGGCGGCTTGACCCGCGTGGCACTGAAGAAAGGCTCCTTGGTGGTCAATTCCAGTCAAGGCGGCGGAACCAAAGACACCTGGGTGCTGGAGGACTAATCATGCTCGGACGCACCGCCTCCAATTTGTTCTGGATGGGCCGCTATATGGAGCGGGCCGAGAACGTTGCCCGCATGACAGAAGTCGGTCATCGCCTGTCGCTCACCCCCGACGTCGGGTCGGGGTACCGAGAGGATTGGAAAACCACACTCGCCACTGCCGGTTGCCCCGATCCCGCCGCTGCCGGACTCACCAAGCTGACATCCGAAGCGGTGCAACGCTATCTACTATTCGACCGGGCCAATTTGTCGTCGATCGCGTCCTGCCTCGAAGCCGCGCGCACTAACGGGCGATCTGTTCGCACCGCGCTCACGCGCGAGGTGTGGGAAGCGTTGAACACCGCCTGGATCGAGTTCGCGAATTTCAAGCCCGACGACCTGCGCCCCGACAAACTGCCGGAGATGCTGGATTGGGTGCGGGAAAAGACCGCCTTATTCCGCGGCGCGGTGCAGGGCACGCTTCTGCACGACGAGGGTTACCGCTTCCTGCAACTGGGCAATTTCATCGAGCGATCCGACAACACCGCCCGCATCTTGGACACGCGCTACAGCGCTCTCCTGCCAACGACCGAGGCCGCAGCCGGCGAACGCGGCATGTATCAATGGGAAACCATCCTCCGCTCGGTCGCGGCGCACCGGTCGTACCGGCATGTCTACAAAGACCGCTACCGGCCGCCGAAAGTGGCCGAGTTCCTGATCCTGAGCCGAGAAATGCCGCGCAGCCTGCGCTACAGCGCCAACCACGTCATGCGCGCGCTCGCCGGCCTATCCGGCCGCACCGGCGGCGGCGAAGCGAGCCTATTGCTCGCACGCGACGCCAACGACAAGCTGCGGGACACGGATATCCCGGCGATTTTCAAATACGGGCTGCACGGTTTCCTATCGGAATCGTTGCAACGGACGGCCGATATCGCCAATACCGCCGCCACCGACTACCACTTCAACTGACAGGCAGGGTCCGATGCGCATCTCGATCTCGCATGTCAGCGAGTATACCTACGAAGGACCCTCCGCCCCTTCGGTGCAGGCGCTGCGGCTGCATCCTGCTCCGGTGCAAGGCCAAACCGTGCTGTCC
>JBAXFK010000200.1:0-8918 GCA_037139955.1 Rhodospirillales bacterium | reverse complement strand
TGCCAATGCGGCCTGGTAGGCTGAGTCGGAAGCACCGTTCAACCCGGTCAGAAACCAGACATAGAGTGCGGCGATCGATCCGATCGCCGCACTCGCCCCGACCCAAAGCGGTACGCCGCTGCGTTCGGGCTCGAAATGCGCGTCGATGCCCGTCGCGTTGGGTGCTAATGTGGCTTCGGGCGGCGGTCCGGACTTCGCGATCAATTCGTACACGTGGTGCCGCACCCGCTCGACCTGCGCGCGCCCATCCGGCATGTCGCGATACGGGCCCACCATGCCTAGCGACAGGCAGACGAACATCAATTCGACGACCGGGAGCGATTCGGGTAGGGATTCGCGCAAGTTGCGCAATTGCTCGAAAAAGCCCTGACCGGCAGTATCGTCCTGGTGCAGCGCCTTCGCCAAGGGTTCGTCGTGCCACCGCCCAGACGCACCCCAGGGCATGTTCAGAACGACATCGTCAAGGGTCGCGCACAGCGCGTAGTGTGCCATTCGGATGTGGATCGGCGACGCGCCCAGCACCCGCGCACGGCGCTCGAACCCGCGTAACTCCCGCCATGTGCGCTCGCGGATGTCGCCGGGGTTGGGGGCGGTGGCGGTGTTGCGCAGGTGTGCCAGGAGATGTAGCAGCGGTTCGGCTGCGGCGGCGAGCGGCTCGGTGTTGGCCGGGATTGCATCAGCCGTTTCGGCTGCCGCCGGGACGGGCGTGGCCGCTAGCGGTCGCGCCGCCCGTCGGGCGCCACCGGGTGCCGGTCGAATGACGGTGCGGTCGCTGTCGCCGGCATCGTCGTGTGGGTTGTCGGTCATTCGGGCGCTCCCAGATTGGAGTGCTAGCATTCGTCTCGGGACCGTTCAACGACGGTACGGGATGCAAATCCAGGGCAGAGGTCGCGACGCATGGCATTGGTTCCATCCCCAACGGTTCTGAGCCTGGACGAAATGGGCCGAATCGCGCCGCCGATCGTTCAAAGCGTGGGACGTGGCGGGGTGAACCGACCGGGTGACGTTTTCGTGATCCAGTCGTTGCTCAACGACCGGTTGCCGAAACCGCACGCCGAAGTGCCCGTCACCGGTCAGGCCGATTTCGGCACCGTGCTGGCGATCGAGGCCTATCAAGCGGTGGTCCAGCGCATGTATCCGCCCACCGGACGCGTAGACCCCGCCAGTTCCACCTACTATGCCCTCGCCGCTCGGCCGATGATCGATGAGGCCTCGATGCGCGGTGCGGGACACTATGGCGTGGTCCCGCCCGAGGTGGTGGATGCCGCTGTCGCGTCCCGGCAGAAATGGAGCGTGCCGGCCTCGGTCACGTTGGCACAGTGGGCTGTGGAAAGCGCTTGGGGGGCGGCGATGCCGCCCGACAGTAACAACCCCTTCGGCATTAAAGCCGGCCCGAACGATCCGGCTGTCGAGGCACAAACACGGGAAGTCGTGTCTGGCAAAGACATCGTCATCGCCGCCAAATTCCGTAAGTTTGCATCCATGAGCGAGGCGTTCGACCTGCACGGCAAACTGCTGGCGACCAACCCGGTTTACGCACCGGCGATGGAGAAAAAGAACGATCCCGAAGCGTTCTCGGACGCGCTGACCGGTGTCTACGCGACCGACCCGTTGTACGGGGCGACGTTGAAATATGTGATCAAGACTTATAATTTCTCGATCAACGATAAATAGGCGGGATTCATGCCATTCCGGTCGCCAAGCTTTCCAGCGCCCCCGGTGCGCGGATGGCGATTTCGGTGGACGACGGGATCTCGATGAAACCGTCCGAACGCAGCTTGGTCAGGGTGCGGCTGACGGTCTCGATCGTCAGGCCCAGATAGTCCGCGATATCGCCGCGCGACATCGGCAGCGCAAAGCGGTTGTGCGACGACTGGCACAGCACCCCCTGCCTGCTTTGCAACATCAGGAAGGACGCTAGCCGTTCCCGCGCCGTTTTGCGGCCCAGGAGCAGCATTTGATCCTGTGCGGCGACCAATTCGGTGGACGCGACGGCGAGCAGTCGCTTTTCCATCGCCGGATAGTCGTCTAGCAATGTCCGTACCCTGGCGCGGGAGAATTTGCAGAAGCGGACATTATCGATCGCCTCCGCACTGAAGGCATATGTGTCGGACACTGCGAGACCGAGGAAATGCCCAACCCCCGCGAATCCGGTGATCTGCCGCCGGCCATCCGGTAGCAGTTTGTACATCCGTACGGTACCGGCCGAAATATTGAAGAAATGGGTTGCCGGGTCGCCTTCCTGGATAAATGTCGTGCCCGGTTCGGCGTGGGTGACAACCGCGATCGCGGCGAGCCGAGCAACATCGCCGTCCGGCACGGCGTTGCAAACACTGTGCGGCCGAGCGTCGCAATTGGCGCAGGTATTGGCCGCCCCGTGCGGGTCGATCACCACCGGACGGGTGGAAGGCGCGTACATTGTCGGTCCCTTTCTTTCATCGACTCCTCCAGCGCTCCAGGATTTGTCCCCGTTTTTGGTGAGTGCGCCGGACCGTATTCTCGGTAGATCGGTTCGGTAGCGACGGCATTGATCTGGATCAAGGCTCATCGGTGGCGATGGTTGCATAATCGGTTGTGTCGATGGGTCCGCTTTATATGTCGAATTTTACGATCGAACCGCTCGCGCCGGAGCAAATACGTTCAGCATTTCCCCTAATCCGGGAAGCGTTGCCAAGTCTCGACCTAGCGGGATGGATTCGCTTCGCCAAGCAGACGGTGTCGGTGCGGCGAGCCGCTAAAGCGGGCATTATTGCCGCAAGGCGCACGAGCCGTCCTTACCCGTGCGAGCTATTTTGCTACCGGGTCGATCTCGATGTCGAGCAGGGGCGAGTTCTGATCGCCGAGCATTTCGTCGCGGTCGATTTGCTGGAACCTGCCGTTGTTTTGTCGGCATTGGTCGCGGAACTCGATCGGCTCGGTTCCCGGCTGGGATGTTCGGCGGTGCGCAGCATTGTGCACCATGCAACGGGGGATGTCGCGGGCGGCCTCGCAAACGCCGGCCACATCGCCGATGGGATGCTGTTATTCAAACCGTTGAGCGGCGTCGGAGCGGCGTAGCGTTAACGCGGCGCGCATTTTCGCCTATCCTCCGTTCCAACCAAACCGGAGGAATAATTATGCCCGAAGACACATCCTTGTTCGGCCTCGCCGGCCGTAAACTGCTGATTATCGGCGGTGGGCAAGGCATGGGGGAGGCGACAGCATCCTTTGCCGCACGTGCCGGGGCGGATGTCGCGCTGGTCGATATCGTCGCCGAACGGGCCGAAGCCGTGGCGGCGATGGTCGCGAGTCATGGGCGGCGCGGCATTCCCATCGTCGGCGACGTGTTGGACGATGCCGCAATCCCGCGCATCGTCGCCGAAGCGGACGAAAAACTCGGTGGCATCGACGCCATGGTGTCGATTGTCGGCGCGGCGGCTTGGGGTAGTTTGTTGGACACCACCGCAGCGGTCTGGGACCAGCAGATGCATCTGAACCTGCGTTATTTCTTTCTGACGTGTCAGGCGGTGGCGCAATCGATGATCGCGCGCGGGACGGGCGGGCGGATTGTCGGTATCGCGTCCGTCGACGGGCAGCGCGCCAGCCCGATGCGCGGCGCGTACGGGGCGGCGAAAGCTGGCCTGATCTCATTGGTGCAGACCATGGCGGTGGAGTGGGCACCGCACGGAATTCGGGTCAACGCCAGTGCGCCCGGGCATATTGTGACGCCGCGGCTATACGACACGCCGCAACGCCAGGAAGGCTACGCCGGTAGCCTGCTGCCCGTAGGCCGGCGTGGCACGACCGAGGATATCGGCAAGGCGGCGCTTTTTCTTATCTCCGATCTCGCGAGCTACGTGAACGGCACCACCTTGGACGTCGATGGCGGGCAACTCGCGGCCAATCTGTTCCCGCGCGGCTTTCCCGGGAGTAATAGCTAGCGTCATAAACGGGGAACACGCCGATGAATTTCGATTTTTCCGACGACCTCAAGCAGCTCCGCGATCAAGCGCGGCGGTTTTTGTCCGAACAATGCACACCGGCGACGGTGCGGCGTTCGCTGGACGGGCAGGAGGCGTTTGCCGCCGATTTGTGGCGGGAGATGGCCGATATGGGCTGGATCGGTGCCGCTATTCCGGAAGAATACGGCGGTGCCGGCTTGGGCTACGAGGGCTTGTGCGTGTTGGCCGAAGAGGTTGGCCGCGCGGTTGCCCCAGTGCCATTTTCGTCCTCGGCCTATCTGGCAAGCGAGGCAATTCTGCTTGCCGGAACCGAAGCACAAAAGAAGGCTTGGCTGCCACGACTTGCCGACGGTTCGACAATCGGCTGCCTCGCATTGGCCGAGGGGATCGGCAATCCCGCCCCGAACGCCGTTCGGGTCCGCGTGGCGGGCGGGCGGTTCTCGGGCACCAAGTGGCCGGTCGCGGATGGCGGCATAGCCGATCTCGCCGTTGTCGTTGCGCGCGACGAAGCGGGGGACATCGCATTCTTCCTCGCCGATCTCGCGAACGTGCCGAAACGCACGCTGAAAACGCTGGACCCTTCGCGCGAATATGCCAGCCTCGATTTGGACGGCGTGCCGGCGGAGAAATTGGGCAACGCGCTAGGCTGGTCCGGCGTGCAGGATCTGCTGGATCGCGCAGCGATCTTGCTCGCCTTCGAACAAGTCGGTGGCGCCGATGCGTCGTTGCAGATGGCGCGCAACTACGCGCAGGAGCGTTTCGCGTTCGGTCGCCCGATCGGCTCGTTCCAAGCGATCAAACACAAACTCGCCGACATGTATGTGGCGCTTGAATTGGCTCGATCCAATGCGTACTTCGGCGCCTGGGCGCTGTCCGCCGGTTCCGCCGACATTCCGATCGCCGCCGCCACTGCGCGGATTTCCGCCACCGAGGCGTTCCATCTCGCGTCGAAAGAAAATATCCAGACTCACGGCGGCATCGGGTTTACCTGGGCCGTGGATTGCCATTTGTTCTACCGTCGGTCGAAGAACCTCGCGCTGGCGTTGGGCAGTGCGCCCTTCTGGAAGAATCGCCTAATCGACTTACTCGAAACGAAAAATGCGGCCTGAGGGAGGTATTTATGGACTTCGACGATACACCGGATGAAGCCGCGTTCCGCGCTGAGGCGCGCGCTTTCCTAAGCGCCAATGCCGAACCGAAGGCCGGCACCCGTCCGGCGTTGCGCATGGGCGGCCTCGACGCCGAGGGCGTGCAGCGTTGCAAAGCATGGCAAGCGAAGAAAGCTGCCGCGAACATGGCCGGCCTGACATGGCCAAAGAAATTCGGCGGGCGAGAGGCATCCCCTATTCTCCAGGTCATCTATAATCAGGAGGAAGAAAACTTCACCGTGCCGCGCGGCCTATTCGAAATCGGTCTGGGCATGTGCATCCCCACCATGATGGCCTATGCTAATCCGGAACAACTGGATCGTTACGTCGGTCCCGCTTTGCGCGGGGAAGAAGTCTGGTGCCAGTTGTTCAGCGAACCTGCCGGTGGGTCCGACCTTGCGGCGCTACGCACCCGAGCGGTGCGCGATGGGGATGGCTGGGTTATCGACGGGCAGAAGATATGGACGTCGGGCGCGCATCTGTCCGATTTCGGCATCGTCGTCGTGCGCACCGATCCCAATTTGCCGAAGCACGAGGGCTTGACGTTTTTCTTCCTCGATATGAAATCCCCCGGCATCGAAATCCGCCCCATTCATCAGGCTTCCGGTGCTAGGCATTTCAACGAAGTCTTCTTCACCGATGTGCGCGTGCCCGATGCGCAGCGCTTGGGCGGGGTAGGGCAGGGCTGGAAGGTGTCGCTGACCACCCTGATGAACGAGCGTTTGGCAGTGGGAGAAACGCCGCGCCCCGACGTCGAGGATCTGCTGGCGCTCAGCCGTTCTTTGAATATCGACGGCGAACCCGCGATCCGCAATGCCGCTGTGCGCGAGCGCATCGCCGATTGGTATGCGCGGTCGCAAGGCCTGAAATTCACCCGCTTCCGCACCATGACAGCCCTTTCGCGTGGGGAAACGCCAGGGCCGGAGAACTCCATCGCGAAGCTGGTGAACGCGTCGAAGCAGCAGGACATTGCCAGCTTCGGGCTGGATTTGATGGGCAATGCCGGTTTGGCGCTCGACGACGATCTGGTCGCAGCATACGGGATGTTCCAAGCGGGATTGTTGACGTCGCCCAGCCTGCGTATTGCCGGTGGATCGGACGAAATTCTCCGCAATATCATCGCCGAACGCGTGCTCGGTTTGCCACCGGATATTCGGGCAGATAAGGGTATGCCGTTCAATCGGGTGCCGACGGGAACGCGATAAGGCGGCCTCTTGAATACGATGCCGCCTGGGTCCACCTTTGCAGGTATGAAAGAAGAACCGCCTGTTTTGGAAATGACCGTCGACGGGGATTTTATCGGTCCTTCGTCCGGCGTGAAACCGCCTCTCGGCGCTCGCGTGCTGATTTGGGTCATGTCGATCGCGGCGATCGCGGTGTCTTGCGCTGTCGCGGTGTTCGCGCTCTGGCTGCTGGCTTTTTTATTGCCGGTGGCGTTGGTCGCCGCGCTCGTCGCCTACGCGGTATTCCGCTACCAGATGTGGCGCGCCGGCGGTTCAATCCGCAGCGGCACCATCCGTTACGTGCGGCGGCGTTAACCCGAACTCCTGCGCCAACAGCGTATATGAATGGCGTCGCGCCTCAGGGTCGTGCAGTGTCGTAAGAATTGCGACCTCCTCCACCCCGTATTCTGTGGCCAATGCTCGCAGTTGCGCCCCTACGCCGGTCGGCGTGCCATAAAATGCCCGTGCTCGGATGCGTTCGACGCGCGCCATCTCTCCAGCCGAATACGGATAGGACGTCGCTTCCTCCGGCGAGGGGAGGGCGGAAAATTCGCCGCGATCCCGTCGCAAGCGCTGCAACGCGCGGGAAGAAAACAGGCGTGCCGCCTCTGCCTCGGTGTCGGCCGCCATGCCCCAAACGCAAACAGCGGCATGCGGATGCGGCAATTCCGTGCTCGGGCGAAAGGTTTCGCGATAGGCGCCGAAAGCCTGCGTCGCACCCTGACCGTCGCCGATGAAATGTGCGTAGCAGAACGGTAGCCCGAAATAGGCCGCGACTTGCGCCCCGTAATCGGAACTTCCTAGGATCCAGATCGCCGGTCGTGTCGGACCCTGCGGTTGCGCGCGAATCTCGCGGAACGGGTGGTTCTCCACCAGACGTTCCCCTGCAATCCAGCTGCGAAGGTCGCGCACTTGCGCGGGGAAATTGTCCGCTGCCGTTTCCGCCTGCGGGTTCAGCGCATAGGCGGTGCGCCCATCCGATCCCGGTGCTCGGCCGAGGCCCAGGTCGATCCGCCCCGGTGCGATCGCGTCCAGCACGCGGAACTGTTCCGCCACTTTCAGGGCCGAATAATGCGGCAGCATGACGCCCGCCGATCCCACCCGAATGGATTTTGTGGTGGCGGCGATGGCAGCGATCAGGATTTCCGGGGCGGTGCCGGCCTGGCTGTCGGAATTATGGTGTTCCGCGCACCAGTAGCGGTCGTAGCCCAGAGCCTCGGCATGCTGCGCCAAACGGATGCTCTCGCGGATGGACGCATCGGGCGATCGTCCGGTCACCACGGTGGATTGGTCGAGCACGGAAAGGCGGATCATCGTCGGGACTCCCGGTGGCGAAGGCTGGGCAGATGAACGCCGGAGACACGGATTGCGCAAGCCCTTCTTGCTGGACCTCCGGTCGAAGCGGCATTACGATAGATCCATGAGCCTATACCTTCGCACGACGCGAATTAGCGACCCGGCTGCCTGAGCAGCCGGGGATTTCCCGCTTATTTGTTCTCGTGTTCGGAGTGCCGGCCTATGTTCGCCGCCGTTTGTTTCCATGTCGACGCCGACGCGTCGCCCGGTTTGTTGCCTCGCTTGCTGCAACCCTTCGCCCGACGGGATTTGATTCCCGACCACCTGTATGCCGAGACGATCGACGGGTCGATGCGGGTCGGAATCCGGATGGACGCCATGCCGCAGGCGATGGTGCATCTGGTCGCCGGCAATTTGCGGCAGACGATCGGGGTTCGGAACGTGGTGGCGGAGGAGTGAGCGTCGCTTAGACGGCGGTCGTCAAACCCTCGGCTGCATCCGCCTCCCGAGCGGCTGGGTCGCGATTGGCAGGACTGCCCCAGCCGCCGCCGCCGCCGGATAACACGTGAATGATGCTGCCGGTAGGAATCTGCACGCCGACTTCCTTGGTTTTCAGTTTTCTGGGACCTGCGCTCGGTGCGAACAAGGTATAGTCGTGCGGGGCACCGTCTTGGCCGCCGAGCATGCCGCGTGCGCCGTGTACGATGCCTTCGCCAGCCATGTTGGCGACGGTGTTGCCGGTTGCTTCGATCCGCAGTCGCATATCGCCGCCGTATCCCCCGCGGAACATGCCGTCCCCCGCCGAATCCGGCCGGTATTCGTGCGTTTCGAAAACCAGCGGAAAGCGGCTTTCCGCCACCTCGATGGACCCGAATTTGATTCCGCCGGCCGAGTGCCATTCCCCGATCGTGGAAAACCCGTCGCCGGCCGCCGATCCGCCGCCGCCGGGGCGGGCCTGAAACATGTGCCAGATGAAACGCCGTCCGGTGCGTGGGTCCTGACCGTTCAGCGCGATCCGCAAACGCCGTCCCCACCCGCCCATCGACCGTTCGGGACAGGCCTGCGAAAGAGCAACGACAATCGCTTCGATAATCTCGTTGGAGCAATGGCTCGTGCACATCGTAACCGGTGCACCATCGCGCGCCCAGACGATCGTGCCTTCTTTTAGAACGACATTCAGCGGCCGGAACGCGCCATCGTTCTTGTTGATTTCGGGATCGAGCAAAAATGCGTACGCCATCGCCACCGCCGACTGGGTATTGGCGAACGACGAATTGACGAAGCCGGTCACCTGCGGATCGGAGCCCGAC
>JBAXFK010000199.1:0-8953 GCA_037139955.1 Rhodospirillales bacterium | reverse complement strand
GAGCGAGCTTAAATTGCCGAACCCGGTGTATCAAAGTCGTTGACACGTTCCGATGCCCCATTTGCTCGGCTTCCCGCCGGACTTCCTTTTCTACTTTTTTCCACTCCACCCCGAACGGCGGATTGGACAACATGTAGTCGAATTTCCTTCCCGCGTGCCCATCGTCCGACAGCGTATTGCCGGCCACGATGTTGCGCACGTCTTGGCCCTTAATCAGCATGTCCGCTTTGCAGATGGCATAGCTTTCGTCGTTCAGCTCCTGCCCGAACATGGTCAGGGACGCGGCGGAGTTGTGTTCCAGCAAGTGCTCCCCGGCCACAGACAGCATGCCGCCGGTCCCCGCCGTGGGATCGTAGATCGTGCGCACCACGGCATTGCCGGGGGTCAGGATATCGCTGTCCTCAATGAACAGCAGGTTGACCAAGAGGCGGATCACCTCGCGCGGGGTGAAATGCTCCCCGGCCGTCTCATTGGAGATTTCGGCGAATTTGCGGATCAGTTCTTCGAACACCGACCCCATGTCGTGGTTGCTAACGATGGCGGGGCTTAGATCGAAAGCCGCGAATTTCTCGGTTACCTGATACAGCAGGTTGGATTTTTGCAGCCGGTCCACCGTTTCGGCGAAGCGAAACCGTTCGAACACGTCCCGCACCGCCGGGCTGAACCCTTGGATATAGGCGGTCAGGTTGGCGGCCAGGTGGTCCTGATCCCCCATCAGTGTCTTCATGGTCAAGGGGGAGGTATTGGCGAAGGGCACCCCGGTCAGTCGGGTCAGGAAGGGTTCAGGGTTCAGGCCCATGCCTTCTTTGGCGGTCTTCTCCGCCAGCACGGCGGCCTTGGACGGGGCCAGCACGCAATCCAGCCGGCGCAGCACGGTGAAGGGCAGGATAACCTTGCCGTAGTCGGCGGGCTTGTAGTCGCCGCGCAGCAGGTCGGCGACGGACCAAATCAGGGACGACAGGGACGCTTGGCTCATCGCTTTTTATGCTCATTTTCTCAGGCGGCGCGCCGGTTCGGCAGACGATGGTCGGCCAGTCGTCCGATTCACGCAACCTTTAGCATGACGGCCGGGGCACGGTTGCAGTGCGCTCCCCAGGCGTCCATCAGCGGCCGGCGCTTCTCCAACAGGTCGGAGCGCGCATACGCCGCCTCCGCCTTGTCCTTGATTGAGTGCGCCAGCGCCTGTTCCACCACCTCCCGCCCTTCCGGCCGGGTTTCGCCCGCCCAATCGCGGAAGGTGCTGCGGAACCCGTGCGGGACAATTGCCCGGCCCTCGGCATCGTGCCACCGAGGCGGGGCATCCTTCGCGGTGCCTTCGTTCATGCGGCGCACCACCTCCGACAACGCCATATCGGACAGCGCCATATTCTTGCGCAGGCTTGGGAACACCAGATCGTCGGGCTTGTTCATCAGCGGGCGCACCTCATGCAACACGGACAACGTGGCGGGGGAGAGGGGCACACGGTGGGTTTTGCCCGCTTTCATGCGGTCGCTGGGCACCACCCAGGTCTTGCCGTCCAGGTCTACCTCCCGCCAGCGCATGCCGCGCACCTCCCCGGTGCGGGAGGCGGTCAGGATCGCGAACCGCAGTGCGAGGGACGCGATGCCCTCGCGCTCCGATAGCGCGGCCATGAATGCGCCGGCTTGGTCCCAGGCAAGCGCCGAACGGTGGCGGACGCGCTTTACCTTGCCGGGCGGCGGCAGTTCCCCAGCAAGGTGCCCCTTCCAGCGGGCGGGATTGTCCCCGGTGCGCCAGCCCTTCACGCGGGCGGCGTCCAACACCGCTTCCATGCGTTGGCGCACGCGGGATGCGGTTTCCGGCACCCGTTCCCAAATCGGGCGCAGCACCTTCAACACCTCGGGCGTGCCGATGGCAGCAACCGGCAGGTTGCCGATAATGGGGAAGGCGTAGGCTTCCAGGGTCGCCAGCCATTGCGCGCCATGCTTGGCGTTGCGCCAGCCGGCCTTCCGGCTTTCCAGCAAAGCGGCGGTCGCGGCTTTGAAGGTGTGTTCCTTCGCGTCCACCTCGGCCCGCGCCTTGGACTCCCGTTCGGCCTTGCGATGTTCGATAGGGTCAATGCCATGGCGCAGCTTGGCGCGGGCTTCACCGGCCAGGATGCGGGCTTTTGCGAGGGGCACGGCACCGGACGCGTCACCAGCCGGCCCCAAGCCCATTTCCCGTGCCTTGTGGGCGAGGGTGTAGCGGAGCAACCACGATTTGTTGTCACCATAGGCGACCTGGAGATACAGCCCGTCACCATCGCCGAAACGCACCGGGCGATCATCCTTACCGCCAGGGAAGCGTATCGCCTTCACCGCCAACGCAGAGAGCTTGCCCACGTCCTACCCCCAAGGTTCCTACCCCCATTTCTACCCCCAAGGAGGTTCTGGACGCAATAGGGTTCGGATAGACGTGGTTAGATTTATCATAGATAGAAAGGCGCAGTTTCCGTAGGTTTTTGATGCCACTGTAGATCAGTATGGGTTCGAAAATGGCGGACTGCCTCTCCGCCAGTTCTCCCAATCGATGACATGTTCGTGCATTCCGTGCCCGTCGCGATTGCAGCGGAAGGCAGATTCGGAAAACTCTATTCAGGGCTGGGATTTAGCGCGGATTCCCAAGGAGACGGCGCCGATCAACGCGAGGATTGCCGCCGCGCCGTAGGCCATCCCGTATTCGCCGTTCGCCGCGATCGTGGCAGCGAAGGCCGTGGGCATCAACATGCCGCCGGAAAACATGAGCGCGGTGCCGAGCCCGGTGGCCTCGGTTCGGCGCGATCCGCCGAGATGGGCATATTCGGCATAGGCGACTCCGGTGTAGCCGCCGGCAGTGCAACCCGCGAGCAGCGCGACCGCGATCACCCCCCATAGCGGCCATGCGGCCCCGAATTGGCCGGTCAGCGCGGCAGCGGCAGCCATCCCGGCACCGTGAAGCGCCAGTGTCTGCGACGGGGTCATGAACCGGTCGGCGATCCAGCCCCAGATCGGTCGGCTGACCGAACCGGCAATCTGATACAGCGCCAAAATCCGACCGGCCGAGACCAGATCCATCCGCGCGACGGTCGTTAACTGCACCGTCATGAAGCTGACGAAGCACAATTGCAGGCCGGAGAAGATGAACGTCCCCAGCGACAACCGCCGGATGCGCTTGTCGGCTAGCAGCGCGAAGGGTCGCACCAACGTTTGCGCCAGCCGGTAGCGCGTCCGATCCAACTCCGCGTCCCATTGCTTGCGCGGGATTTCCATCAGTCCGATCAGCACTGCTACCGGCACGGTTTCCGCCAGCAGCGCGCCCCGCCCGCCTAGATGCCCGACCAGCGGCGGCAGGACGAGTGCGGCGAGGACCCCACCCAGCGGCACCCCGATCTGCCGGAACGACATGATCGTATTGAAAATCGCCGCCGGGGTTTTCGGTGCCAGTAGATGTGTCGATGCCGGCGCCGCCGCCCCGTAAGCGAGGCCCAGCACCACCGCCGAAATCGCCAACGCCGCCACCCCGTGCGCGGTTCCCGCGATCGTCTGCATCCCCAACGCTGCCAGCAGCACGGCCTGTGTCGCTCGCACGCCGCCGTAGCGGCGGATCAAGGCCGGCGACAACAGGGCCGAAACGATGCCGACCCCGTAAGCCGTCGCGACGAAGCCGCCGACCAAAGCGCCATTGACCCCGAGATCGTGTGCCACGGCGGGTGCAAGAGCCGGTAGAGAATAGAGCGACATCGTCGCCAGCGTTTGCACCGCCAGCGTCGCCAATAGGGGCCAGATCGGCATGCGCATCGGTCAGAGCGTGGCCAAGAAACCGGCGATCGCCGCGTTGGTCCGCGCCGGTTCGTCCAACTGCGGGAAGTGGCCGGTTGCCTCGATAATCTCGATCTGCACCGACGGAATCGCGTCGCGCAACATATCGAGATAGGGCGTCGTTTGGCCCGGCTGCATCGTCGTGCGCTGGCGTTTTTCGTTGCTGAACGTGGTCTGGATTGCCATCGTCGGGACCCGGATCGATCGCAGCGAGGCGGTCAGTCGGTGCTCGTCGTAACGTTGTAGGTCCGTCAGCATTTTCTCCCCGACTTGGCGGGGCAGCCGCAAGGCTCGGTCGATGACCGCTTGTGCCGTGGCCGGGTCGCTTTTGTCGGTGAACATGTCCTTGAACAGGCCCTGCGCCATGGTCGCGAACCCATTCGGCTGCGCGAAGGCTACGCGCAAGGCGGGCCCCATGGCGGCGGCGAATTGGCTACCGTCCACCAGGATCAACCCCTTGGTATGTTCCGGGGCCTGCAACGCGGCTTCGACAACGACCCGGCAGCCCAGGCTGTGCCCGACAACGATTGCGGGGGGCAAATTGAGGGCGCGCATCGCCTCGGCCACGTCGGCACCGTAACGCTCGATCGAGCAGTCCGCTGCCGATCCGGGGCTGGCACCATGACCGCGCAGATCGACGGCGACGCATTGATGCCTGGGCGAGAGGTACGCGACCTGGGCGTCCCAGTCGGTGTGGCCGCACGCGAAACCGTGGACGAACACAACCGGTGGGCTGTTATGACCGGTAACACGATGGAAAATCAGCGGCATGGACGGGGCCTCGGCGAGTTGGGAGCCGAGGTTCGGCGCCGAGCAGCGGTTCGTCAATGAATGGCTCGATTCGATTGCTAAGCAGCAAAATCGCGGGCAAACTTGGCGTCACGACGACTTTACGGATGTACGGATGAAAATCGCCCAAATAGCGCCGCCCTGGATTAGCATTCCTCCGCAAAATTATGGCGGGACCGAGACAATCGTCGCTTTCATCGTCGAGGAGTTGGTCGCCCAAGGTCACGATGTCACCCTGTTCGCATCGGGCGATTCCGTTACCGCAGCAAAGCTCGTGTCGTTTTACCCGCGCTCGCTCCTGTCCGAGGGCGTGCCTTGGCAAGCGCATTTGAAGGCTTATTTTCACCTCGCTAAGTCGATCGAGAAGGCCGGAGACTTCGACGTCGTCCACACGCATTTGTCGTCGACGTCCGATATGTACCTGTTCCCGCTGATGGCAGGACTTTCCACGCCGCACGTGACGACCATGCATTCCAATTTTCCGTTCGATCGTGTGAACGATTGGCGCGGGGACGCAGACGACTACTTCCAGGAATGGATCGCGCCCACCCCGTTGGTTACCGTCAGCCGCAAAGCGCGCGAGAACATTCCTTACAAGGTCAATGTTGCCGGCGTGGTCCATCTCGGCGTGCCGATGAAGCACTATCTCTATGCCGACCGAAAGCCCGGCGACTACTTCGCCTGGCTCGGGCGCTTCACCGAGGAAAAAGGCCCGCATCTCGCGATCCAAGCGGCGAAACAGGCCGGGGTCAAATTGGTCCTGGCCGGCATTGTCGAGCATAATTTTCAACGGTCGGTCGATTATTTCAAGCAGGAGATTGAACCGCATATCGACAATCGCCAGATACGTTATATCGGCCCGGCGAACATGGAACAAAAGGTCGAATTGCTAAGCGGTGCGCGCGGCTTCCTGAATCCCATTACATGGGAAGAACCGGGCGCAACGGTGGTGCTGGAAGCCATGGCGCTGGGTTGTCCGGTGATCGGCTTCGCGCGCGGCGTTGTGCCGGAATTAATCGTACACGGCGAAACCGGGTTTCTGGTCGATACGGTCGAGCAGATGGTCGCCTACATCCCCCGCATCGGCGAAATCGATCGCCGCCGGACCCACGAGCACGTCGATCGCAATTTCTCCGCTCGGGCGATGGCCGAGAAATATGTGGCAATTTACCGAGCGCTGGGGGCGGGCGAGTAGCAAGGTCGAACCTTGCCTTGCCCCCATCCGACCCCAAGCCTACCCTCCGGCCCAACATAACCCACCGGAGGGGAAACCCATGCGCGTCGCCGATGCCATCGTCGAAATCCTAAAGCGGGAGGGAACCGACACCCTGTTCTGCTTCCCCACTACCTCAATCATCGAAAATGCCGTCGCGGGCGGGATTCGTCCGGTGATTTGCCGACAGGAACGGGTGGGCGTTCACATGGCCGACGGCTATGCGCGCGTCACCAACGGCAAACCGCCCGGCATCTTCGCCATGCAGTACGGCCCGGGGGCGGAAAACGCCTTCGCCGGTATTGCCTCGGCTTTTTCCGATTCGTCCCCGGTGATGTTCCTACCGCTGGCGCAGGCGCGCGACCAGTCGCAAATCTTCCCGACCTTTCGGTCTAACGTCACCTACGCCTCGGTCACCAAGCAGGTGGAGGAAATCCGCATGCCCGGGTCCGTGCCGGCGGTGATGCGGCGGGCTTTCAATGCGCTGAAAAACGGCCGCATGGGACCGGCGATGGTGGAGGTGCCGCGCGACCTCGTGGACATGGAAATCGGCACCGACGTGCTGAATTATACCCCGATCAAGCCCACCGTTTCCGCCCCGAACCCGTCCGATGTGGATGACGCGGCGAAGCGCCTGCTCGCGGCGAGCAACCCGGTCATCCTCGCGGGGCAGGGGGTTCTCTATGCCGAAGCCTCGGCGGAACTGGTCGCGTTGGCGGAATTGCTGCAAGCTCCGGTCATGACCACGGTCGACGGCAAGAGCGCCTTCCCGGAAAATCATGCCTTGGCGTTGGGCTCCGGCGGCAACACGTTCAATGGCCCCGGCCAGATGTATTTCTATAGCCGAGCGGATGCGATTTTTGCCATCGGAACCGGCTTGAACAACCATCCGTTGACGACGCCGCCGCTGCCAAAGGGTGTGCCCATTATCCACGCCACCAACGACACCCGCGACCTGCACAAAACCAACGAAACCGAAATCGCCTTGCTCGGCGATGCTCGGCTGACGCTGTCGCATTTGATTACGGCGGTAAAAGAACGCCTGTCCGGCAAATTGTTGAACCGCAACCCCGCCGTCGAACTGGCAACGGAACGCGCAGCGTGGGAGGCGCGCTGGCACGCCAAGCTGAATTCGGCGGAAACCCCGATGACACCGTATCGTGTCATGAACGAGTTCATGCGGGTGATCGATCCCGCCACCGCCATCGTGACGCACGATTCCGGAAGCCCGCGCGACCAGTTATTGCCGTTCTACAAGGCGACGACGCCGCGGGGTTACCTTGGCTGGGGCAAGTCGCATCAATTGGGCACCGGTCTCGGATTGGCGATCGGGGCGAAAGTCGCCGCACCGGATAAATTCTGCGTCAATTTCATGGGCGACGCGGCCTTCGGCATGGTCGGCCTCGATTTCGAAACCGCCGTCCGAGCCGGCATTCCGATCCTGACCATCGTGCTGAACAACAACACGATGGCGATCGAAATCCCGCACATGAAACTGTCGCACGATGTGCATAACGCACGCGACCTGGGCGGTAACTACGCCGATCTGGCAAAGACTTTGGGTGGATGGTCCGAGCGCGTTTCCGACCCCAACGATGTCGGCAATGCCATTTTGCGTGCCAAACGCGCGACCGAGGAAGGCCATGCGTGCCTGTTGGAATTCATGACCTCGGCGGAGACTGCTTTTTCGCATCGTGGCGGGCGGGCAGATCACTGATGAGCGATGAAATTCTGGCGCGGGTCGATAACGGTATCGCTGTTGTCGTCCTCAACCGGCCGGCGCGCTTCAATGCCTTAACGGCGGGCATGATCCAAGGCCTGACAGGGTTGTTGGCCGGCTATGCCACCGATCCCGACATCGGTTGCGTCGTGCTTACCGGGGCCGGCAAGGGGTTTTGTTCCGGTGGCGATGTCGCGATGCAGGCAGCGACCGCCGGCAAGTCCACGCTGTCGCCGGAACAACGCGCCGATGGATTGCGCGCTGGCATGGTGGCCTCGCAATTATTGCACGACATGCCGAAACCGACCATCGCCATGGTCAACGGTGTTGCGGCGGGGGCGGGGATGTCGCTCGCGCTGGCCTGCGATATGCGCATCGTGGGGGACAGCGGTCGCATGACCGTGGCCTTTCCCAAAGTCGGTCTATCCGGCGATTACGGCGGCAGTTATTTCCTGACCCGGATCGTTGGGCCGGCGAAAGCGCGGGAGTTGTATTTCACCTCCGAAATGCTGGACAGCGCTCGGTTGCTCTCGCTCGGCCTCGCCAGTCGGGTCGTCGCCGACGATACGCTGGAGGCCGAAACGATGGCGCTTGCGGCGACGTTCGCGCAGGGGCCCCGGATGGCCTGGCGGTATATCAAGCGCAACATGAAAGCGGCCGAGGAGGGCACCCTGTCCGATACGCTGGACTCCGAGGCATACGGCATGCTGCGCACCCGCGAAACGGCGGACCATGCCGAGGCTGCTAAAGCATTCGTGGAAAAACGCAAACCGGTATTCGGCGGAAGATAAAACGATGGTGACGAACGACGAAGCGCTGCTCGATCTCGCGCTATCGGGCGCCGATGTGGCTCCGATGCTGATGGCGATGGTGCATCTGTCGGGGGAGGAACATTGGCTCGACGAGGTTTCGCCCTACATCGTCGGCCCCTGGAACTTCCATGAGAATGCCCCGGACGCACTCAAGCATCGGATGCGGGCGCGGCTAAAGGAAATCCTGCTCGATTATGCCGCGACCGGGCGGGCACTACCGGCCGAACCGCCGGCGCATCTGCTGCACAAGATGCTCGCGGCGGGCGTCGGTGGGCCGATCCCGGAAGAATACATGCCGATGATCCGCGAAGAGACGATGCTGGACGATCGCGATCCGAAGACCGTGCCCTGGCGGACCGAACCCCGGGGGCTCGA
Organism: Rhodospirillales bacterium; assembly: GCA_037139955.1. GTDB lineage: Bacteria > Pseudomonadota > Alphaproteobacteria > Acetobacterales > Acetobacteraceae > Rhodopila. Next base: position 249 of record JBAXFK010000199.1, on the reverse strand, counting down.
CACATTCTCGGCGGTCATCGTCGGTGCCGGGGTGTCGGGCTTGTGCATGGCGATCAAGATGCAAGAGGCAGGCATTCCTTTCGTCATCGTCGAGAAAAACCGCACCGTCGGCGGCACTTGGCTGGAGAACGGATATCCTGGCTGCGGCGTCGATACGCCCAACCATTTTTATTCGCTGTCGTTCGAACCGAATCACGATTGGACGGAGCATTTTTCCAAGCGCAACGAGTTATGGGCATATATGGAACG
>JBAXFK010000198.1:0-9007 GCA_037139955.1 Rhodospirillales bacterium | reverse complement strand
GAGCCGCCGCTTGCGCGCGCCTATGCGTTGGCGACCTCGCAGAGGGGGGTTAGCGCACGATCGGGTCAACCGTATCCGATCGTGCTCTAACGAACCACCCACTCTTGCCTAAAGCCCGCGCCCGCCCGATACATCGCCCCCATGAGCGATACCACGACACAGGCGGTCGAAGGACCGCGCTACGATTTCCGCACCGCCGAACCCAAATGGCAACAAGCCTGGGACGCACGCGGTTGCTTCCACGTGGAAGACGTCCCAACGGACGGCAAACCCAAATACTACGTGCTGGAAATGTTCCCCTACCCCAGTGGCAAAATCCACATGGGGCACGTCCGGAACTACACGCTCGGCGATGTGGTAGCGCGCTACAAGCGGGCACGCGGGCACTCGGTCCTGCATCCCATGGGTTGGGACGCCTTCGGCCTTCCGGCAGAAAACGCGGCGCGGGAACGCGGCGTCCACCCGTCGAAATGGACTCACGACAATATCGACGCAATGCGCGCCGAGTTGAAACGAATGGGGCTATCCATCGACTGGGCGCGGGAATTCGCGACCTGCGACGTCGAATACTACCAGCACCAGCAGAAGCTTTTTCTGGATTTTCTCAAGGGCGGCCTCGTCGAACGTAAGGAAAGCTGGGTCAATTGGGACCCGGTCGATGGCACGGTGTTAGCGAACGAGCAAGTGATCGACGGCCGTGGCTGGCGATCGGGCGCGCTGGTGGAAAAGAAGCAGCTCAGCCAGTGGTTCTTCAGCATCACCAAATTCGCGCCCGATTTGCTGGCCGCACTGGATACGCTCGACCGCTGGCCGGAACGCGTCCGCTTGATGCAGGCCAACTGGATCGGCCGGTCCGAGGGCGCGCGCTTGCGCTTCGATCTGGCCGACGGCACCGATAGCGTGGAAGTCTACACCACCCGCCCCGACACGCTGTACGGCATGTCCTTCATGGCCATCGCGCCGGAGCATCCGCTGGCCAATAGAGTCGCGGCATCCGATCCGCAAGCCGCTGCCTTCATCGCCGAATGCAAGTCGAAAGGCACATCCGAAGCCACCATCGAAACCGGCGAAAAGCTGGGCTACGACACCGGCTTACGCGTGAAACACCCGTTCATCGAGGGCGCTACCTACCCGATCTGGATCGCCAATTTTGTCCTTATGGAATACGGCACCGGCGCGATTTTCGGCTGCCCCGCGCACGACCAGCGCGATTTGGATTTCGCCCGCAAATACGGCCTGAATGTCACCCCGGTCGTACTACCGCCGGGCGCCGATCCCGCGACCTTCGCCGTCGGGAAAGAAGCTTATACGGGTCCGGGCGCCGCATATAACTCGGAATTCCTCGACGGGTTGGAGGTGGACGCCGCGAAATCCGCCGCCATCGCCAAGCTCGCCGCGCAAAATCGGGGGGAGGGCGTCACCAACTGGCGCCTGCGCGACTGGGGCGTGTCCCGCCAGCGCTACTGGGGCTGTCCGATCCCGGTCATCCATTGCGACTCCTGCGGCGTCGTCGGCGTGCCGGCATCCGACCTACCGGTGAAACTGCCGGAGGACGTGACTTTCGATCGCCCCGGCAACCCGCTGGACCATCACCCCACTTGGAAACACGTGAACTGCCCTAGCTGCGGGAAAGCGGCGCGGCGGGAAACCGACACATTCGACACATTCGTCGATAGCTCTTGGTATTTTGCGCGCTACGCCTGCGCCTCCGATACCACGCAACCGCTGGATCGCGCCGCCGTCGATCGCTGGATGCCGGTCGATCAGTATATCGGTGGGATAGAACACGCGATTCTGCACTTACTCTACTCCCGCTTCTTCACCCGAGCGATGAAGGAAACCGGCCATGTCGGGGTGGATGAGCCGTTTGCCGGGTTGTTCACCCAGGGCATGGTGAATCACGAATCCTACAAATCGGCAGATGGTGCTTGGCTCTACCCGGAGGAGATCGAAAAGCGTCCCGACGGCACCGCCGTGCATCGCGTGACCGGCCTGCCTGTCACGGTCGGCCGCATCGAGGCGATGAGCAAATCGAAGCGCAACACCATCGACCCCGGCGAAATCATCGCGCGCTACGGCGCCGATACCGCGCGCTGGTTCATCCTGTCCGACAATCCGCCCGAACGCGACATGGAGTGGACGGAATCCGGCGCCGCCGGGGCTTTCCGCTTCACCCAGCGCATCTACCGTTTGGCGGAAAACCTGCCCGCCGCCGAAGCGAAACCTGCGGAATTCGGCGCGGCCGGCCGCACGTTGCGCCGCGCGACGCACAAGGCGATCGCGGCGGTCACTGAATCCTGGGAAGGTTTCGCGTTCAACGTCGCCGTTGCCCGCATGTACGAGCTGGCCAATGCCATCACCGACGCCGAGCGGGCGAAGGACGAACCCGGCCTCGGCTGGGCACGTCGGGAAGCGATCGAAACCATGGCGCGGCTCGCCAGCCCGGCGATGCCGCATCTGGCCGAGGAAATTTTCGCGCTGCTGAACCCGGATGCGGGAACTTTGGTGGCCGACCTGTCCTGGCCGGAAGCCGAACCGGCGCTACTGGTTGCCGAAAGCGTCACGATCGCGGTGCAAGTCATGGGCAAGCTACGCGGCTCCATCGAGGTCCTGCCCAACGCTCCCGCCGACAGCGTCATCGCCGCTGCCGAGGCCGAACCGAATGTCGCTCGATCGCTGGAGGGCAAGCGCATCGTCAAGCGCATCCATGTCCCCAACCGCATCGTCAACTTCGTGATCGCGGGATGAAACGCCGCGCGCTCCTAGCTTTGCTGCCGACGGCCGTATCCCTCGCGGGGTGCGGCTTCCGGCCGGTTTACATGCCGACCGCGTCCGGCAAGCCGGGCGTCGCGCAACGGGAACTCGCAGCCACCGAAGTGGCGATTATCGCCGAGCGCCCCGGCCAATTGCTGCGGCAGGCGCTGCAAAACCGCTTCGCCAGCGACGCCGGCCCGTCGCATCGCTACATCCTGTCGGCCGATTTCGCGATCGCCGGGGAAGGTGTAGGGATCCTGATCGACAACAGCGCGAGCCGCGTGCGCCTCATCGGCAGCGTCAACTGGGTGCTGCGGGCCCGCGACACCGGTCGGGCCGTGCTGACCTCGGGCAGCGCGCGCACCCTCGACGGGTTCAACCTGTTCTCCGAACAATATTTCGGCGCCACCTTGGAGAACGAGGCAGCGCAGCGACGCATGGCCGAGGCGCTGGCCGATCAGATCGCCCTGCAACTCGCGACGTGGTTCAACCGCCGCGCCGAAGCGGCGGCCGGCTGAGCGCATGAAGATCGCCGCGACGCAGGTGGCCGGGTTCCTGCGCGATCCCGGCAACTGCCGCGTCGTTCTGCTCTACGGCGACGACGCCGGCATGATCCGCGATCGCGCCGAAATGTTGGTCCGTAAAATCGCCGGCTCGCTGGACGATCCGTTTTTGGTGGCCGAGTTATCGCGCGACGAAATGGCGTCCCTGCCCGATGAGGCGGCGTCGCTGCCACTGACCGGCGGCCGCCGCGTGGTGCGGGTACGCGATGCCACAGACGCCGCCACCGACGCCGTTCGGACAATCCTGAAAGGCCGCGCCCCGGCGCTGGTTATTCTGGAATCGCCGACCATCGCTGCCCGCTCCCGCTTGCGCACGACGCTCGAAGATTCCCCCGACGGCGCCGCCATCGGCTGCTACCCCGAGGAAGGCCGCGCGCTAGAGGCAACCATCCGCAGTACCCTATCCGAAGCCGGCGTGCGCACCGATCCCGACGCATTGTCGTGGCTGACAGCGCAACTCGGCGCCGATCGGGCTTCGACCCGCTCCGAGCTGGAGAAGCTGGCGCTGTATGCCGGGCCGAACGGACGGGTGGATATGGATGCGGCGATGGCCTGTGTCGGCGACCTTGCGGGCCTCTCTCTCGACGACGCGCTATACGCGGCTACCACCGGGGATGTCGCGACGGCCGATCGCGCGCTGGAGGTGGCGATGGCGGAGGGGGCGGCCCCGGTGCAAGTCCTGCGGGTCGCGCTGGGCCATATCCAAAAACTCCATCGCGCTCGACTGGCGATGGAGGAACAAGGCCTGACCGCCGCCGACGCTGTCAAAACCGTCCGCCCGCCGATTTTCTTCCGTAAGATCGGCGCCTTTACCCGCTCGCTCTCGTTGTGGCCGCTGCCAGCCTTGACCGCCGCGCTGGCCGGCATCGCGGACGCCGAGCGCGGCTGCAAACGGACCGGCTGGCCCGACGACGCACTATGCCGCAACACCGTCCTCGCTCTCGCTCGGCGGGCCTCAGCGGTCGCCCGACGCTGACCTTGGCGCCGAAAGTTTCGTTTTTGGTGAAACCGTTCACAGTCGTGGGGATCGCCGGTCGGTAGTACAGCCGCCGAGACAAGCAATCCGCGATCGAACGGAGCTAGCCATGCGCCTTCTGACTTTCCTGCGTTCCCCCCTGGCACTGCCATTGGTATTCGCCGTGTCCATGGCGGCATGGCTGGCGAACGCTGCGTCTATCCACGTCCCGAAAAACGAGGATCGCGGCATGATCTGGGTCTATGTCGGCGCCACCTGCGCCGAAGCCGGAAATCCCAGCGACTGCCACCCCGACGATGCGGCATCCGTCCGGGCATTCGACACCCGCGAGGCCTGCGCCGCACACCTGAATGCCGACCTCGCCCGCGCCGCGAACCCTCGTTACATGGGCAGTTGCCTGCGCCAGCACGAGGCCTGACGGTCTACTGCGCCGGCAAGCCAAGGTCCCGGCGCGCCACCTCGATCGGGTCGTTGCCATCGCGGCGGGACAAGGCCCAGCGGCTGGACAAGCCGCCGCCGGCCGGAGCCGGTTGGCCGCGCAGAACCTCGAACACGACGGTGCGGTCGGCGATACGCCAGACACCGTCCCTGCGGGTCATGCGATCGACGTAACGGCCGACGACCTCGGTTTCCACGGCTTGGTCCGGGGCGATGGGGGCGCCGCGCAAATACGCCAAACGGGCGTCTCCTGCCCCGGGCGACAGGCGTTGGTAAGTGACGAAATAAGCCTCGACCAACGCGCCGTCCGGGCCGTCGAACTCGATGACGATGTTGCCCACGACATGCATCGATTGCTCGATGGTGGCGTGGCGCTTCACCAACGATTCGATGAACCCATCGATATCGCCCTTGTAGTTACCGTGATTGTCGTGGGCATCGACGTGGTAGGCGGATCGCACCAAATTCCAGTTCTTGCGATCGACCCCGCGAACATAGCGGAACAGGCAGTCCTGGATTGCCTGCCGGTCCTGCAAACGCATGGTGTCCATGTTTCCTCCTGTAGGGCACAGTATTGGCGAACATTGAGACATCCGATGCGCCTGTTGACCACCCCGCTGCTGCAAGTCTCCGACCGCGCACCTTTTTCGCTGCTGGTTGCGCTGACCACATGCGGCACGCTAGGTATGCACGTCATCATCCCCGCGCTGCCCGCCACCGCTCGGGCCATGGGAATCTCCATCGGCACCGTGCAGATGACGATCACGCTGTATCTGATCGGGCTGGCAGCGGGGCAGTTGCTGTACGGGCCGCTGTCCGATCGCTTCGGCCGGCGGCCGGTACTGCTGGGCGGCATGACGTTGTTCACCCTCGCGAGCGCCGCCACCGCCCTCGCCCCCAATCCCACCATCCTGATCGGTGCTAGGGTGCTACAATCGATCGGCGGATGCGCCGGGTTGGTGCTGGGACGCGCGGCGGTGCGGGATGGCGCAGCACCGGACAAAGCGGCGAGCCAGTTGGCGCTGCTGACCATCACAATGTCGATCATGCCGGCGATCGCCCCGGCCATCGGCGGTTACATCACCGCGTTCGTGCATTGGCGTGCCAGCTATTTCCTACTGGTCGCTATCGGCACGGCCACGCTGCTCGCGACGGTGCTATGGTTGCCCGAGACCAATAACGGCCCATCCCGCCGCGCGCCTTTGTCGTTCGGGCGCGGCTACAGCCGCTTGTTGCTGTCCCCGGTGTTCATGGGCTTCGCCGTTGCCGGGGCATTCACCACAACGTCGTTCTACGCCTTCATGGCCGCCGCGCCGTTCATCTTCGAGAACCACCTGCATCGGCCGACCGAGGATGTGGGTGTTTACTACCTCATCCTAATGATCGGCGTGGCCGTCGGCGGGACCTTCGCCAACCGATTGTCGAAACACGTATCCCTGAAGACCGGCCTGCGAGTCGCCAACGGTCTGGCGATCGCCGGGGCCTGTTGCTTCTTGACGGCCTACCTAACCGAGCACCTATCGGTGATGACAGTCGTGGGTTCTATAACGCTGTTCACCGCCGGCAGCGGCATGGCCAGCCCTTTCGCAATCGCCGGATCGGTCAGCGCCAACCCGCAGGCGATCGGCGCGGCCTCCGGTTTGTATGGCTTCTTCCAGATGGGCTACGGCATGCTCTGCACGATCGCTATCGCCAGTTGGAACCCCGGTTCGGTGTTCCCCGTCGCGGCGATCCTGCTGGGCTCGACCCTGACCTCGTTTTGCGTGCTGAATTTAACCGGTCGGCGCGGCTGAATTACCAGGCCGCGACTTCCAACCAAGTGCTCTGATACGTCGCGCCATCCCCCATGTCCGTATAGGTATCGGCGCAGAGTATATTGACGGTGCCGTCCACCGCCTCGCCATCCGGTCGCTGGCCGGGGACGAGGATAACCCCCGGCTGGACCTCGTCTCGGACATGCAAGATCAGGCCGATCGCGCCTTTATCGTTATGCAAGCGCACTTTCTGTCCATCGGTCAGACCGCGCTCGGCTGCATCGTCCGGGTGCAACACGGCACATGGCACACCTTCCCGCCGGCGGAGGAACTCGACCCCGGAAAATGCCGTGTGACTCTGGAAATAGCCCGGTGTCGTCAATAATTGCAGCCCGAATTGTTTCGTATCGGCTGGGTCCGGCTGCCAATCCGGCAGGCCCCCGGCGGCGAATTCCAACTTGCCGGATGCGGTGCGGAATTCCTGCCCGCCCTTGTGCGCGATCGACACCGGCCCCTGACCGGGCAATTGCGCGGGATCGAACACCGCAGCGGCCCCTTTGGCACCCCGGAACATTTCTTTGAGGATATCCGGCTGCGACATGGAAAACACGGGATCGGTCAGCCCCATCCGCCGCGCGAGTTCCTGCGCGAGCCAAATGTTCGACCGCGCCTGCCCTTGCGGCTCGATCGCTTTGTTGCCGTACTGCATATAGTAGGTGCCGTAGGAACGGAAGAAATCCTCGGTTTCCAGATATGTCGTCGCGGGCAGCACGATGTCGGCGTATTTCGCTGTGTCCGACAGAAAAGGATCGTGCACGACGGTGAATAAATCCTCGCGTGCCAAGGCTTGACGCATCTTGGCGGTATCCGGGTTCGTCACGGCAGGGTTGTTGGCGGCGATGAACAAGGCCTGAACCGGCGGGTCGTTCAGGGTCAGTAGGTCCTCGCCCAGTTTCAAATGGTTGATGGTCCGCGTCGAATCGGGACCCGAGGGTTTGCGAACCGCGTTGTAATTCAAATCGAACGAGGCAGCGGTCGCCACCAACGCGCCGCCACCGTAACGCCCGTAAGCGCCGGTCACACCGGGTAGCATCGCGACCGTCCGAAGATTGTTACCGCCGTACGTGAAACGGCTCATACCGAAACCGATGCGGATGAACGACTTCTTCGCCGCGCCGTACGTTGCCGCGAACCGCTCGACATCGGCTACGCTCAGGCCGGTAATCTCCGCCGTGTAGGCCGGGGTGAAGCGAGGCAGAACTTCAGCTCGCACTTTGTCGAAGCCGGTTGTATGTGCGGCAAGATAGGCAAGATCGGTTTTGCCATCGCGCACCAGGATGTGCATCGCACCCAGCGCCAACGCCGAATCCGTCCCAATCCGTATCGGCAGATACCAATCCGCCGCCTTCGCCGCACGGGTGCGCCTGGGATCGATGACGATCAGCTTGGCACCCTTGGCCCGAGCCTGCTCGAACTTAGCCCAGAGATGCACGTTGGTGGCGTGCAGGTCGGAGCCCCAGCAGACCAACAAATCCGATTCCGAAGCCGATTCCGGATCGGCCCCACCGACAGGTCCGACAACCGAATCCCATGCCGCCTCGGCACAGGAGTCGCAGACCGTCCCGCCCCACAGCCGGCTGGTGCCCAGCGCATGGAACAACCCATTCAGCAGCCCCCGGTTCATCAGCCCCTGATGTGCGCTGTAGGCGTAGCCGAGGATGCCCATCGGGCCGTGTGCCGCAATCGTCGCCTTCCAGCGGGAGACGATTTCGTCCAGCGCCTCCTCCCAGGAAATCGGCGCGAAGCTGCCGCTGCCCTTAGGGCCGGTGCGGCGCAGCGGGGTAGCAAGACGCTCCGGCGAGTAAACCAGTTCCATGTCGCGGTTCACCTTGCCGCAAGCAAAACCGGCCGTCAGCGGATGATCGGGGTCGCCCTGAATGCGGACGACCCGCCCCCGATCCACCTGCACGACGAGCGAGCACATATCGGGACAATCGTGCGCGCATACGGTTCGGATGGTCTGCACCGGCTTCACTCCGCTGGGATAATGTCTATGAATGCCAGACCCGCAGCCCAGCACGCTGGACCGCCGAGCGCGCGGTCCGTTGGACCAATACATGCGGGGTCATCCCGCCGATACGTCGATATGGTCCGGTGACAAGCCCGCCGCGTGCCGCTCGACCATCGCAGCATAGGCTGCTTCGATGGTGCGGGCGAAACGGCGTGTATCGAACAGCCGCGTTGTCGAGCGATGCGCGGCGAGTTTGCGGGCTATTGCCGATAGGTGGGCAGGATCCTTAGCCAGCGCGATCGCCATCGCTTCGTATTGTTCCGCCGTCGGTGCGATGAGCTCGCACATGTCGATCGCGGTCAGCAAACTCGCCGCCATGCGGCCAGCGAAAGTCGTGCCCAGCAACGTTAGTACCGGCAGGCCCATCCATAACGCGTCGCTAGCGGTCGTGCCCGCATTGTAAGGTGCGGTATCGAGGAATAGATCCGCCAGTCGAAGCCGAATCATATAG
>JBAXFK010000197.1:0-9030 GCA_037139955.1 Rhodospirillales bacterium | reverse complement strand
AAAGGGGACATTCTAATTGGGCACGGAGGGGACATTCCTATTGAGCGCTAACACAGATCGCGCTGTACTTGAATAAAGCCGGAATAAACCCTATCGTACGGGTTACGTACGAATGCTGCGGTCGTGTAGCCCAGCCGCGACTCCGGATAGGCCGAGAATTCCGCGCAGCCGATATGCTGGTGCGTGACGCGGTTCAAATGCGGTGAAAAATAGTAGAACCGGCTATATGGACTGTCGTTCAGCGCCTCAAACCGAGCATGCAGTGTGGAACTGGCGGTTTTCCAGGGGACGAGAATTGCGAACCGATGGGCGTGGGATAGAATCATCCAGCGGCGGGCCTCGGAAAAAGGGCACGCCGATTTGCCGGCGTGCCCCCGATCCTAGTCTATCGACCAGGGTCGATCCAGCCGAGGTTGCCGTCCTCGCGGCGGAAGATCACGTTGTATTCGCCCGATTTGCTGTTGCGGAACATCAGCACCGATTGATGCGCAAGGTCCATCCGCATCGCCGCTTCTCCTACGGTCAAGACATTGATTTCCATGGATGTTTCGGCGATTACGGCGGGGTGAGTCGCCGGTTCCTCGGTTGCTTCTTCTTCCTGTTGCAGCACGAATTGACGGGCCGCCGACGGGCGTTCGCGATGTGCGAGGTCGCGGTGATGCTCGTTTACCCGGCGGCGATAGCGGCGCAGGCGTTTGGCCACGTGTTCGGCGGCATGATCGAAGGCAGCATTGGCTTCGGCGGCTTCGCCTTCCCCGCGCAATTGCAGTCCGCGACCGGCATGCAGGTTTATGTCGCAGGTAAAGTTACTTCGGCTACGGCTGAAGGTGACGTGGGCTTCTATCGCGTGTTCGAAATACTTGCTGGCCATTAGGTCCAGACTTGTGCCGACCCGCGTGCGCAGTGCATCGGACAATTCGACTTGTTTTCCAGAAACCACGATTTGCATATCAGCCTCTCCCCCGGTGGAAGGAGCGGTTTCGGCGATACCTGCGACTAGGCGTGCATCGCCTTTTCCCGCCGGCGCTGAACCGAACTGGGGATGCGCAGCGCCTCCCGGTATTTGGCCACTGTTCGCCGAGCTATGTCTACACCTTCTTTGCGTAGCAGGGTTACCAAAGTGTCATCCGAAACGATGTCGTTTGCCGGTTCCGCGTCGATCAGGGCACGAATACGGTGGCGCACCGCCTCCGCGCTGTGGCTTTCTCCGCCGGTCGAGGAGTGGATCGCGGCGGTAAAGAAATATTTCAATTCGTAAAGGCCGCGCGGTGTGGCGATATATTTATTCGATGTAACCCGGCTGACGGTGCTTTCGTGCAGTTCGACGGCGGCGGCAATGTCGCGCAGGATCAACGGCCGTAGATACGCCACGCCGTGGCGCAAGAACGCGTCCTGCTGGCGCACGATTTCGGCCGCCACTTTCAGAATGGTTTGCGCCCGTTGCTGAAGCGAGCGGACCAACCAGTTCGCGCTGGCCAGGCGTTCCGATAGAAACACCTTTTCGTCCTTCTTCGCTTTCGGTGCGATGCGGGCATAAAAACGCTCGTTGACCAGCACCCGCGGCATCGTGTCGGGATTGAGCTCGATCGTCCAGCTATCGTCCGGGTTGGGCCGCATCAGAATATCCGGCACCACCGGCGGTGCCGGAACGCTATCGTAGGTAGCGGCGGGCTTGGGATCGAGCGCCTTGATCTCGGCGATCATCTCCGCCATGTCCTCGGCGTCGACGCCGCACAGGCCCATCAGCTTGCGGGTTTCGCGTGCGGCCAGCAGCGGCAGATTGTCCAGCAGCGTTTGCATCGCCGGATCGAGGCGGTTTTTCTCCCGCAACTGCGCCGCCAAGCATTCGGCCAGATCGCGGGCGAACAGGCCGGGCGGATCGAAACCCATCATGCGATGGCGTACGTCCTCGACCCGTTCCAGCGGCAGGTTCATCGCGGTGGCGATATCGATCGGTGCCGCCGTCAGTCGTCCGGCCGGGCAAATCAGGGCGATCAAATGCGCGCCGACCATGCGGTCGACCGGGTCGTTGAAACTGAGACGCAACTGCTCGCCGAGGTATTCCCGCAGCGGCATCCGAGCGCCTTCGAGATCGTCGATCCCGCGATCGTCGCCGTCGAAATTCTGGCTGCCGCCGCTGCCTTCGATGCGATTCATGCCGGGGGCGCCGTCGCTGACACCGCCTGCGTCGAAGTTTTCGCTGTAGTCGGTATCCAGCGGCGCGGCCCCTTCGGCCGGCAGCGTGTCGGCCTGAACGGCGACGGAGGAATCGGTCGCGGCGTCGTTGCGCGGCACGACTTGATCGAGGGCGGCGCGTTCGATGTCGGGATTGTCGTTCGATTCGTCGCGTTCGAGCAGCGGATTCCGCTCCAGCTCCGCTTCGACGAAGGTGGTGGCCTCGAGGTTGTTGAATTGCAAAAGCTGAATGGCCTGACGCAGCTGGGGCGTCATGACCAGCGTTTGGCTCTGCCGTAAATCGAGACGAGGAATCAATGCCATCGGGCGCGATTATCGGCCTCGGCGCAGTCAGGTCAACCGCTATCGCAATTTCGAATGCAAATCCCGTGCTAAGCTTGCTTGGGTTACATACAATTTAGCGTGTGAAGCGCTCGCCCAGATACACGCGGCGGACGTCTTCGTTCGCGACAACCTCATCCGGGCGGCCCTCCATCAGCACCTGACCGTCGTGCATGATGTAGGCTCGGTCGATAATCTCCAGCGTTTCCCGCACATTGTGGTCGGTGATCAGCACGCCGATGCCGCGGTTTTTCAAATGTCCCACAAGGTCGCGGATTTCCCCCACGGCGATCGGATCGATGCCGGCGAGAGGTTCGTCCAACAGGATATAAGATGGCTGGCTGGCCAGCGCGCGGGCGATTTCGACCCGACGGCGTTCCCCGCCCGACAGCGCCAACGACGGCGTGCGGCGGAGATGGCCGATCCCGAACTCGGCCAGCAATTCGTCCAGCATCAGATCGCGCGTCGCGGCGTCGGGCTCCACGACTTCCAGCACCGCCATGATATTCTGCTCGACCGTCAGGCCGCGAAAGACGCTGGCCTCCTGTGGCAAATAGCCGATGCCGAGCCGAGCGCGGCGATACATCGGCAGCGTGGTGATATCGGCGCCGTCCAGTTGGATGATGCCGGTGTCCGGCTTCACCAGCCCGACAATCATATAAAAGGTGGTGGTCTTGCCTGCGCCATTGGGGCCGAGGAGGCCGACAGCCTCCCCCCGGCGGAGGTTGATGGACACGTTTCGCACCACTGGGCGTTTTTTGTAGGTCTTCCCGACCCCGGTCGCGACCAAACCGCCCGTGGCCTGCACGCGCGGACCCGACACGATCGGCGCGACGGCGGTTTGAATCATGGTTTGGCTTTCGCGGTTGGCGGCTTGGTCGCGCCATTTGTCAGGGTCTGGTTGGTTTCGTCGTTCGGAATTACCAAGCCCTGCACCCGCCCGCCCTCGCCGGAGATCAGCCGCGCGACGCCGGTCTTCATGTTGACGATCGCTTCGGAGCCGTTGAGCTGGTTTTGCCCACGGGTGATGCGGATCCGGCCACCGATGCGCGCCATGCCGGTATCGGGCATGTAGACGCCTCGGTCGCCGGTCACGGTGTCGGTCTGGGTGCGCAGCGACACGTTGCCGAACGCCTCCATCTTCTCCAGCTTGCCGGAAGTGCCGACCGGGTCGGCCGGCGGGGTGCCGGCAGCGGCGGGTTTCGCGCCGGGCGGTGTTTCCCCCGCAGCGGTGTAGGCAACCAGCGTATCGGCGGCGATGCGGCGGGCATCGTTGGTTACCGCCACGGCGTCGCCGCGCGCCACCGCCATGTGTTTCTGCGACCAGTATTCCAGTGTATCCCGCGCCGTCAGGACCTGGGTGGGTGTGGTCAATTTCATCGCGCGGCCGGTCATCGTCAGGACGGCTTGGTCCATGTCGTAGACGGCGCGGTCGCCGACTACGATATCGGTCGCAGTGTAAATCCGCACATTGCCGAGGGCCTGCACCTTATAAATCTCGCTGCCGCCGGTATCGCCGGTCGCGGTCGTGCCGGTCGCGGTCGTGCTGGACGCAGTCGTACTGGACGCGGGGGCCGAAGCGGGTTGCGCCCCGGCTTTCGGCCGGTACCATGCGGTCAATGTATCGGCCAACACGGTGACATCGCCGCGCACCGCTTTCGCATCGCCGCGCGCGATGACGGTTTGCTCGTCCTGGCGCCAGTCGATGCCATCGCGGGCGGTGATATCGATCGAGCCGCCATGCGCCATATCGAGTTGCTGCGCCATCGCGCCGGCAGGCAGAAGCAGCGCGGCGGCCAGAATGAAAATCGTGCGGGTCATGGCGACGCGGCGTTCAGCACGACATGAGCGGGGCCGGAGAATTGAATGGCCGTACCCTTTTCCGTCAAGGTGAAACCTTGTGCGTCCAGCACGCCGAACGGGCCCTCGGCATGCACTGGCTCCCCGCCTGTCGCGGTATTGTTCGCGATATCCAGGGTGGCGCTGGACGTGGTCAGCGTCGTGCCATCGTCGCGGTACAGCACCACATTCTCCCACAAATCCAGGGTGTTTGCCTTCTGGACGAAAATCCCATGTTCGGCCTTCAGGTTCAGCCACACGCCGTTGGTCTGGGAGATGTCGCCTTGCGGCTTGGTCAGTTCGACCCGTTCGGGGTCCATCTGCCGAGCGGTGTCGGCGGTCATGGTGTAAGGCTGCCCGTTGGCATCGATGCCGTGGTAACGGGCGCGTTTCAGCTTGGCGCCCTCGATCTCGCCGCTGACATTGGCCAGCGAAAACCGGGTGTTATCCTTACGTCCTTTGAGGTCGGGCCAAAGCGCCACCGTCGTCAGCAGCGCGATTGCGCCGAGCGGCAGCAAGTATTTGGTGAGTGTGATGAGAATGCGACGACGCGCGAGGCGGCCCGGCTGCGGCGTCGCGCGGTCCCTCGGGGTGTGGGCGGTCGGCGGATGGCCGGCGATTTGCGGGCGGGGCGGGATCATGCCTGCCCCACGCGCAACAGATCGTGCAGATGCAGAATACCCACCGGCTTGCCTGCGGTATCGACGACGAACAACGCGGTCACCCGCCGTTCGGACGCATTCATGGCGCGCAATGCCTCATCCGCTAGGGCGTCGGGGCCGATGGTGCGCGGGTCGCGGGTCATGATCTTGCCCACCGGCCGGGTCAACAGATCCGGTGCCATTGCGCGTCGCAAGTCGCCGTCGGTCAGAATCCCGATCAGGCACCCGTTCGCATCGGTGACGCCCAAGCAGCCGAAGCGCTTCTCGGTCATCGTGACCAAGGCCCGATCCATCAGCGTGTCCGGGGAGACCAGCGGCACCGCATCGCCCGTGTGCATCGTGTCTTTGACCCGCCGCAGTCGTTGGCCCAGCCGCCCGCCGGGGTGAAAGCGGCGGAAATCCTGTGCCGTGAAGCCGCGCCGCGTCAGCAGCGCCACCGCCAACGCATCGCCGAGTGCCATTTGCATCGATGTGGATGTGGTGGGCGCCAGCCCCATGGGGCAGGCCTCGGCGGCCGGGGGGAGCAGCAACGCCACATCGGCCGCGATGGCCAAAGCCGACTCGGCCTTTGCGGTGATCGCCACCAAAGGCAATCCGAAGCGGTGGCAATGTTCCACGAGGTCGGCGAGTTCCGCCGTCTCCCCCGAGTTGGACAGCGCCAAGACCGCATCGCTCTCGACGATCATACCGAGGTCGCCATGCGACGCTTCCGCCGGATGCACGAACAGCGACGGTGCGCCAGTGGATGCTAGGGTGGCGGCGATCTTGCGCGCCACATGGCCGGATTTGCCCATTCCCGTGACGACGATCCGGCCGGTCGCCGCGCTTAGGCGGTCTACGGCCTTCGCAAAGCTGCTGTCGAGACTGTCGGCGAGGGCCAATAGGCCCGCAGCCTCGGTCGCCAAGACCCGACGCGCCACGTCCAGATCGGAGATGGCGTCGGTCGTCGGACGATCGGCAAGAATTGAATCGTGGGGCAATGCGTGTCCGCTTCGGCGTTCGTGTCTTCTATGGTCCCCGCTCTACAGGGGGTCAACGCGTAACGCATATCGAAATGTTACACGGCGCCGCCACTCTAATGATGGAAGACGTCGGGTTCCTCGTAGCCCAGCAAGTCGAGGCGACCGCGCGTAGGGAGGAAATCGAAGCATTCCTGCGCCAGTTGGCGGCGGCCTTCGCGCACCAGTAGCGCGTCCAATTTTTCCCAAAGCCGATGCAAATACAGCACATCCGACGCCGCATACGCCAACTGCTCGGAGGTCAGCTCGGTTGCGCCCCAGTCGGAGGTCTGCTGCTGCTTCGACAAATCGACGCCCAACAATTCCTTACAGAGGTCCTTCAGACCGTGCCTGTCGGTGAAGGTCCGCACCAGCTTGGCAGCGATCTTGGTGCAATAGGACGGTGCGACCGTTATCCCAAGGCTGTGCTGCAACACCGCCACGTCGAAGCGGGCAAAATGGAACAGTTTGATCACCGCAGGGTCGGCCATCAGCCGCGCCATATTGGGGCAATTGAAGCCGCGCCCGCCGAGAGCCGGCGGGATCAACTGCACCAGATGCGCGTGCCCGTCGCCGGACGACATCTGCACCAGGCAAAGCCGGTCGCGATGCGGGCGTAGCCCCATGGTTTCCGTGTCGACCGCCACGATGGGGCCGAGGGAGAGCCCGTCCGGCAGGTCGTGCCGATGCAGATGGATGGTTGCATTTGCCATGAATTGTGTTGTGCTCATTAAGTTGGTGCCCAGGAGAAGACTCGAACTTCCACGACCTTGCGGCCACAGGTACCTGAAACCTGCGCGTCTACCAATTCCGCCACCTGGGCAACAGGAGCATCCGCGGCGCGCCGCGTCGGGTAGGGGCCGCGATGTAACCGCCGCCGGGGGGAGCGTCAACCGCCTTAAGGGCTTTTGACGTAAGATTTCCCGTGCCAAAAGATCGCCGCGAATGCATCGTGGGAGATACCGGTATGGCGAACATAGGAATTGCGACGGTTTTCGGCGGGTCTGGCTTTATCGGACGCTATGTCGTTAAGCGTCTAGCGCAATGCGGCTATGTGGTCCGCGTAGCGGTGCGCGATCCCGAGGCAGCGATGTTCCTCAAAACCATGGGTAATGTGGGGCAGATCGTCGCTCTGGCAGCCCCCACGACCGACGAAACCGCGGTCGCTCGCGCCGTCCAAGGCGCCGAATGGGTGGTCAATCTGACGGGAATTCTGGCAGAAAGCGGCGGCGCCACATTCCAAGCGACCCATGCCGAGGGCGCCGGTCGAATCGCCCGTCTGTCCGCCGAGGCCGGTGTATTGCGGCTGGTGCATGTGTCCGCGATCGGCGCCGACCCCGCGAGCCCCAGCCAATACGGCACCAGCAAAGCCGCTGGCGAACAGGCGGTGCGGCAGGGTTTCCCAGGTGCGACCATTCTGCGCCCTTCGGTCGTGTTCGGACCCGAGGATCGCTTCTTCAATCGATTTGCCGGCATGGTCCGAGCGTTCCCCGTACTGCCGGTCATCGCAAGCGGAACGAAATTGCAGCCGGTGTATGTCGGCGACGTCGCCGATGCGATTATCGCAGCCCTGACCCGACCGGACGCGCAGGGCGGCGTGTTCGAACTCGGCGGGCCGCGCGTTCTGACCATGCGGGCGCTGATGGAAACCGTCATGACCGAAACCGGCCACCGCCGACCGACCATCGCCTTGCCATCCTGTATCGCTCGGCTGCAAGCGGTAGTGCTGGAAAAACTGCCAGGCAAGCTGCTGACCCGCGACCAGTTGGCGATGCTGACGCGCGACAATGTCGTCGCGTCCGGCATGCCGGGTCTGGCGGCGTTGGGGATCGTCCCGACGCCGATGGAGCTTATCGTGCCGACCTACCTGCGGCGCTTTCGTCCGGGCGGCAAGCCGATCCCGGCCCCGAACGCCCCTGCCGCGCATTAGTCGCAGGGTTTGGCGCGTGGCGCGCGATTCCGCACGATGGCGGGTTGGCGCGACACGGGAGGCGGTGCGATAAGGCGCCGATGCGCGTCCTTTATCACCTTCCGCTCTGTCCGTACTCTCGCAAGGTGCGCCTTGTGTTGGCGGAAAAGCGCCTGCCGTTCGAGTTGCGGCTGGAAAAGCCGTGGGAACGGCGGGAGCCGTACCTGGCCATGAATCCCGCCGGCACCGTGCCGACGCTGGAGGAAGACAACCTTCTTGCCATTCCCGATTCCGGCGTGATTTGCGAATACCTGGACGAAGCCTACCCAGATATCGCCCTAATGGGTCACACTTTGGCCGAGCGGGTGGAGATCAGGCGCCTGACCGTGTGGTTCGACGGTAAGTTCGGTCACGAGGTGACGCAGAATCTGCTGGGCGAGAAGCACATGCGGCGCATGGCCGGACGCGGCAACCCCGATCCCGGCGCGATGCGCACCGGCTATACCGCGCTGCGCTACCACCTGGATTACATCGGTTGGCTAGCGGAAACCCGTAAATGGCTGGCCGGTTCGGTGCTGTCGCTGGCGGATTTCGCCGCTGCCGCCCATTTATCGTCGTTGGATTTCATCGGCGACGTCGATTGGTCGCTCAGCCCCTCCGCGAAGGAATGGTACGCGCGCGTCAAATGTCGGCCCAGCTTCCGTGGGCTGTTGATGGACCGCGTGGCGGGGATGACCCCGCCGAAGCATTACGACGATCTGGATTTTTGAGCGGCGGATTGTCCGCCGGGCCGATGAAAGATCGTCTTGGCCGGTTGTATGGAAATATATCTAACATTTACCTTGACAATTTTAACAGATTTCTGTTAGTCCATCAACCATGGACAGAACGGCGCCGCATTCCGCACGCACCGAACCCCCGCACCCTCCCAAGGGGCGGGCCGGCAAAGCCGTGCCAGCATGCATCGCCACGATCTTAAGCGCGGTCCGGAGTCTTCTCGGCTACGGCAAGCATCTGAACCGAACGCTCGCCGAGCAAGCGGCGCATCCGCGATTTCCGACGCTGGCGGCTGGGTTCGGCACGCACGACATCCGCCGCATACTCG
>JBAXFK010000196.1:0-9051 GCA_037139955.1 Rhodospirillales bacterium | reverse complement strand
TTGCTGGTACTTCGGCTAACATGCGACAAAGCGGGTGACAACGAATGGCGGGGAGTACTGGACAATGACCCAATTATCGCGACGCACCGTGCTGGGTGGCGCTTTAGCGGCCGGAGCACTCGGTCGCCCGGCTATCGCGCAGGGGGCGCCCTTGAAAGTGGGGCTGATGCTGCCGTTCTCCGGCACCTTCGCCGCACTGGGGGAAAACATCGCGGCGGCGTTCGAGCTTTGCTTGGCCGAGAACGGCGGCAAGTTCGGCGGCCGTTCGGTGACGGTCGTGCGGCTGGACGATGAGTCCGACCCGTCGAAGGCGCCCGCCAACGTTAACCGGCTGCTGGGCCGCGACAATGTGGATGCGCTGATCGGCACCGTCCACTCCGGCGTGGTAATGGCATTGGTGCAAGCGGCGAAGGAAAAAGAAGTTCCGCTGATTATCCCCAACGCGGGGAACGTGGCGGCGACGCGGGAACTGTGCTCCCCGTCTGTGTTCCGGTCTTCGTTCAGCAACTGGCAGCCGGCGTACGGCATGGGCAAAGTTTTGGCGGCGAAGGGCGTGAAGAAAGCAGCCTGGGTCACCTGGGACTACGCGGCGGGCAAAGAATCCGGCGAGGGGTTCCGCGACGGCTTGAAATCCGGCGGCGCCGAGCTGACGCATGTACTCACGCTGCCGTTCCCCGAGACCAATTTTCAACCCATTCTGGCGCAGATCGCCAGCCTCGGCGTCGACGCGGTCGGGTCGTTCTTCGCCGGTGGCGGGGCGATCCAGTTCGTGAAGGACTACGCGGCGGCGGGGCTACGGGACAAAATCCCCCTGTGCGGGTCCGGCTTTTTGACGGAAGGCGTGCTGAAACCTCAAGGCGCAGCGGCCGAGGGCATCCAGACCGCGCTGCACTATGGCGACGGGTTGGACAACGCCAAAAACAAATGGTTCCGCGAGGCTTTCGCCAAGGCCACCACCCGCTCGGCCGACGTCTACGCGGTACAGGGCTACGACGCCGGGCAGATGCTGGCGGCGGGTTTGGCAGCGACCAAAGGCGATGCGGCGGCGGTGAAGGCGCTGGCGGCGGGTATCAGGGCAGCGAAGATCGACAGCCCCCGGGGGGCGTTCACGATCTCGGCGGCCCATAATCCGATTCAGACGATCTGGCTGCGAGAAGCCCGCAACGGCGAGAACAAGGTGATCGGTCCGGCCGCAGAGGCGCTGGCGGACCCGGGCACCGGATGCAAGATGGCGGTGTAGCGGGGAACGTGACCACCCTCCTCGCGCAACTGCTCAACGGCCTCCAGTACGGCCTGCTGCTATTTCTCATCGGCAGCGGGCTGACGCTGATTTTCGGGGTTATGGGGGTGATCAACCTCGCCCATGGCAGCTTGTTCATGATCGGTGCCTACCTCGCCTATATCGTCGCGGGGTTCACCGGTAGCTTCTGGCTGGCCTTGCCCGCCGCGATAGCCGGCGGGCTTCTGTTTGGTACCTTTTTGGAAGCCGCACTGTTCCGCCGCTTTCGCGACCGAGAGCATCTAGACCAAGTGCTGCTGACCTTCGCGCTGATCCTGATCTTCGAGGAAGCCCGCTCGATCCTGATCGATAACCAGTTCCACAGCGTCGCGGTGCCGGCGCTGCTGGACTTCTCGGTGCCGATCGTCGGCGGCTTCGCTTACTCCGCCTACCGGCTGGCGGTGCTAGCGGTGTGCCTCGCAGTGGCCGGCACGATGGTGCTGTTCGTCGAGCGCACGCATATCGGCGCCTCGATCCGCGCCGCCGCCGAGAATCCCGAAATGGTCGGGCTGCTGGGTCTCGACGCGCGCCGCATCCACATGCTGGTCTTCGCCGCCGGAACCGCGCTGGCAATGCTGGCCGGGGCGCTCGCCGCGCCGTTGCAGTCGGTCTATCCCAACATGGGCGACGGGTTCTTGATCCTGTCGTTCATCGTGGTGGTCATCGGTGGCCTCGGCTCCATCGGTGGAGCGTTCTGGGCGGCTTTGTTGGTCGGCCTTATCGACACGCTGGGCAAAGCCTATATCCCGCAACTCGCCGGTATCGCCGTGTGCGGCCTGATGGCGCTGGTGCTGCTGGTCCGTCCATCCGGATTGTTCGCTCGAGGATGAAGGCCGCGACGAAAACCGGGAACACCCTGCTGGCGCTCGCCGGTTTGGCGGTGGCTTCGATGCCGTTCTGGGCGAGCGCATACCATATGCAGTTGGCCTCCACCGCCCTGATCGCATCGATGTTCGCGCTCAGCCTGCAATTGCTGGTCGGCGGCGTAGGGCTGGTTAGCCTTGCGCATGCCGGATTCTTCGGGCTGGGGGCTTACACTGTTTACCTGCTGGGGCCGGTGCCCGCGCTGTTTTCGCTTCCGGTGGCAGCCCTAACGGCGGGGGGGGCGGCGCTAGGCATCGGCGCACTGGCACTGCGAACGACCGGCTTCTTTTTTCTGATGACCACCCTCGCGTTCGGGCAAATGCTGTTTTTCCTGTTCCACGACACCCCCTTGGGTGGGAGCCTGGACGGGGTTTTCATCCAGCGGCCCTCTTTGTTCTGGGCCGTGACCAAAGCCCAGCGACCGACAGTCTTCGTGCTGCTGAACCTGTCCGTCCTGAGTGCCATGTATGCCGGCCTCTGGGTGCTGATGCGCACCCTGTTCGGCCGCGCGCTGCTAGGCATCAAAGCCAACGAGCACCGCATGCGCGCCATGGGCCACGACGTCCAACGCCTCAAACTGGCAGCCTTCGTGCTGGCCGGCATGTTGGCGGGGATTGCCGGCCACATGGCTGCGCTCACCGACGCCTTCGTGTCTCCCGACCTCCTCGGCTGGCACCGATCGGCGGAAGCCCTGTTGATGGTATTGCTGGGTGGCATCGGCTTCCTGCACGGCCCCATCCTAGGCGCTTTCGCGCTCACGCTATTGGAGGAGTTCGGCCCACTCATCACCGAACGCCAGCGATTGGTGGAAGGCACGGTCATCCTCGCGGCAGTGCTGCTGTTGCGCCGGGGCCTCGCGGGGATCGGCCGATGATGGAAGTACGAGACCTGTCCCGTCGGTTTGGGGGCCTGCTCGCCGTGTCCGGCGTATCGCTAACCTTGCGCGTCGGCGAACTGCATGCCGTGATCGGGCCCAACGGCGCCGGCACGAGCCCACTTGTGAATTTGCTAGCCGGGGAGTTGCCACCGACCGAAGGCTCGATCTGGCTGAACGGCGCCGATATCACCCGGCTGGACGCCGGGCGTCGTGCCCGAGCGGGGATCGGTCGGACGTTCCAACGCACCAATCTGATGCTGGATTTGCCGGTTTTGGAGAACGTCCGGCTGGCCGCGCAGGCCGGCAGCCGAGGCCTGCTGCGCCGAGCGGATCGAGACCAAGCGCCGATCGATGCGGCGTTGGCAGCCCTACGCAAGGTGAGGCTCGCAAATTCCGAACACGCGATTGCTCGGGTGTTGAGCCACGGCCAACTGCGCCAACTGGAAATCGCCGTCGCCCTGGCAGGGCAACCGAGCGTGCTGCTGCTAGACGAGCCGTTGGCGGGTTCGGGGGCCGAGGACGCGGCGCCTCTGGTCGCCCTGATGCGCGATCTCAGTCGGGACCATGCCGTGCTGCTGGTCGAACACGACATGGACGTCGTCTTCGCCGTCGCCGACATTGTCACCGTCATGGTCGACGGGCGCGTACTGGCAAATGGAACCCCGGCGGAGATCAGAGCCTCGGCCACCGTGCGCGACGCATATTTGGGGCATTTGGTGGCATGACGGGCGTGACCCCCATCCTAGAAGCCAAGAGACTATCGGCTAGCTATGGTACTAGCTTGGTACTCCAGGAGATCCAGATAGCCATCCATCCCGGAGAAGTCGTCGGCCTCATGGGCCGCAACGGCATGGGAAAAACCACCCTGATACGCTCTCTGCTCGGCTTACTGCCTCCGCGTGCAGGGACGGTTTACCTAGACGGCACCGACGCCGCCCGCCTGCGCCCGTTCGAGCGCGCTCGCGCCGGCATCGCTACCGTGCCGGAGGGCCGAGGCATCTTCGCCAGCCTCTCCGTGCGCGAAAACCTCCGCTTCGCTGCACGCCCCGGCAGTACCTGGACCGAAGATCGGGTGCTGTCGGTCTTCCCCCGCCTCGCCGAACGGATCGCCCATCGCGGCAATCATTTGTCCGGGGGCGAACAGCAAATGCTGGCCATCGGCCGCGCCCTGATGACCAACCCGCGTTTACTGATTTTAGACGAGGCGACCGAAGGCCTCGCGCCGCTCATCCGCGACGAAATCTGGCACACCATTAGATTGGTGCGCGACGCTGGGGTGGCGATTCTAGTGGTGGACAAGACGGTGTCTGCCGTGCTGTCGCTGGCGGATCGCGTCGCTGTGCTGGTGAAGGGCTCGGTCGTTTACAGCGGCGCACCGGCGGGGTTGCTCGCCGACCCCGCGACAATGCACCGGCATTTGGGGGTCGAGGGATGAATGGCGCCGAGGTCGCGGAAAAACTGAACGCGCTGCATGCACTTTTGGAGAATTGGAACGGCCTGAAGGGCTTCGTCAGCCGGCACGACTTCGGCGCGCTCTGGCCCCGCCACGTCGAGGATTCCCTTCAAATGGTACCGTTGATCGGGCCGGAAGCGAGACGCGCGATCGACATCGGCTCCGGCGCCGGCTTCCCCGGCCTCGTGGTTGCCATCGCCGCCGGCATTCATGTCGATCTGTTCGAATCCAACAAGCAAAAAGCCGCTTTCCTGCGGGAAGCAATCCGCGTCACCGCCGCCAACGCCACCGTGCATGCGATGCGGATCGAGGACTCCCGTCTGCCCCCCGCCGCGCTGATCACTGCGCGCGGCGTCTCTGCGCTGCCGCTGCTGCTGGCCTCCGCCGTGCCGAAACTGGCCGAGGACGGCTGCTGCCTATTCCACAAAGGCGCCGGCTTCGAGACCGAGATCGCCGCCGCTCGGCGGGTCTGGGACATGGATGTGACACGGATACCGAGCCGGACGGGGGAAGGGGCAGTGATTTTACGGCTGTCGGGGTTGAGAAGGCGTTGAGCAACCGGTATCGGATTGCAGAAATGACAGTTTATCTGGCGTAAGGTAAGGTAACACCGCCTCACTCGTAATGCGGCGTTGGGTGGCGGCGTTATCCGGGTGCCGATATCCATGCCGAGCGCGATGAGTATGAACACATTGCGCCGACTGAAGCCTGCTCGGTCCGCGCTGTGCCGTGCCTCGCGGGTATTCTCGTTGGCAATCCGGGCCGACAGATCTCGAAAGCCGTTGTCCGCAGTTGGATCGGGTCCGCCCTGGAAAACGCGGTATTTCCGCTATCGTAGCCGGCGCCACGTTCAGCACTGGGCAAACCGAATGCCTAACCTCTCGAACCTAACGAATACGGGGCCTTGCACGCCGAGTATTTTGCGACAAAGCACTCGCCACAGAATAGTATCGACCCCTCAGGGAGGCCCCACCATGTACAGCAACCGCAATCATTCGATCGACGAGTTGATCCCGCGCGACCGCGACATGCAGCCGCCGGCCTTCACGCCGGACTACAAAACCAGTGCCTTGCGCTCCCCGCGCATTCCGCTTTGGTCGTTGCAAAACTCCCTGTCGGAAATCACCGGGCCGATCTTCGATGCCGGGGAACTCGGGCCGTTGGATAACGATTTGATCCGCAATTACGCCAAATCGGGCGATCCGATCGGGGAACGTATCATCGTCCACGGCTTCGTCGTCGATGGCAACGGGCGACCGGTGCCGAATGCCTTGATCGAGGTCTGGCAAGCCAATGCCGGTGGCCGGTACCGGCACAAAAACGACACATATCTAGCGCCGATCGACCCGAATTTCGGCGGATGCGGCCGGATGCTGACCGATGACACTGGATATTACGCATTCCGCACGGTGAAGCCGGGTGCCTATCCATTTCGCAATCGGGTGGATTCTTGGCGTCCCGCCCATATTCATTTCTCCTTATCCGGCACCGCCTTCGCGCAGCGGTTGATTACCCAGATGTATTTCGAGGGCGACCCGCTGATCCCGCACGACCAAATAATCGCCACCATACCCGATAAAGCCGCGATCGATCGTTTGATCGCTCGGCTCGATCGAGCTGCCGGGGTGCCGCTAGATAGTCTCGCATACCGTTTCGATATGGCACTGCGCGGCCGACGCCAAACCATGTTCGAAAACAAGCTGCAAGGAGCATAAGGTCGTGCAAGCACCGCTCAGTTACCCCGAAACCCCGTCGCAGACCGCCGGCCCCTACGTCCATATCGGGCTGATTCCGCAGCAAGCGGGATTCGATATTTTCGCCAACAATTTTTCCAATACGATGGCGACACCATCGACGAAGGGCGAGCATATCCGTGTCGAAGGCCGTATCTTCGACGGGGCCGGCGCCCTGGTGCGCGACATGTTGGTCGAGATTTGGCAGGCCAACGCCGCCGGCCGCTATGCGCATCCCGCCGATTTGCAGATCGGCAAAGCGATCGATCCGTCATTCCGTGGTTGGGGTCGGACCGGTACGGATTTCGACACCGGTATCTGGTCGTTCGAAACCGTCAAACCCGGCGCCGTCCAGGGACGAAGAGGTCGGGGCAACATGGCGCCGCACATCAACGTCTGGCTTGCCGCGCGCGGATTGAATATCGGCCTGTCTACCCGTCTCTATTTCGACGACGAGGAGAAAGCGAACGCCGCCGACCCCGTGCTCAATATCGTAGACCCCGCCACCCGACGGGAGACATTGATGGCACATCGCACGATCCGCGACGGGGCCGTGGTTTACGTGTTCGATATCTTCCTGCAAGGTCAGCAAGAAACCGTGTTCTTCGACGTATAGGGAAACGGCGGCATCGTCGGTGTTGGTGCATCCTTTCTTGCAACCGGATGGCGCCCGCGTTACGCCTAACCCGATGGACACGATAACCTCCGACCATATCCGATCCCTGGCCCACGCCAGCGTGCTGGTAATTGGCGACGTGATGCTCGATCGCTACACCTACGGTGCGGT
Source organism: Rhodospirillales bacterium (assembly GCA_037139955.1). Classification (GTDB taxonomy): domain Bacteria; phylum Pseudomonadota; class Alphaproteobacteria; order Acetobacterales; family Acetobacteraceae; genus Rhodopila. The sequence goes on along the minus strand of JBAXFK010000196.1, from coordinate 2,058 downwards.
CAACCGCATCAGCGTCGAAGCGCCCGTACCGATCCTCAGCATCGAACGAGAGGTCGAGCAACCCGGCGGTGCCGGCAACGTCGTTCGCAACCTCACCGCGCTCGGGGCCGCCGCAGCGCTGATTTCCGTGGTTGGCGACGATGCGGCGGGATCGGAACTGACCGGTCTGGTCGGCGGCCAACAAGGGGTCGAGCCGTGGCTGCTAGTGCAGGGTGGCCGTACCACCACGCTGAAAACCCGCCTGATCGCGTCCGGTCAGCAATTGCTGCGCACAGATCGGGAGCAGACCGACCCCATTCACCCAAAGCTAGCCGAGCGGCTGGTGCGCATCGCGTCGGACGCGATGGCGGCGACGTCGGTTACGGTACTATCGGACTACGGCAAGGGCGTGTTGGCCGGGGATGTACCTGCTGCGCTGGTAGCGAATGCCAAAAAAATGAACCGCCCGGTCATCGTCGATCCCCGTGGCGCCGATTTCGCGCGCTATGCCGGCGCCGACATCGTCATGCCCAATCGCCCGGAATTGGCGGAGGCCACCGGTCTGCCGGTACACAACGAAGCGGCGATCGTCGCGGCGGCCACGGCCTTGCGCACCCGCTTTCGCTTCGGTGCCGTAATCGTGACCCGTGCGAACGATGGCATGACTTTGGTCGACGACGATGGCGTGCAACACTTCCCGGCCGAGGCTCCGGTCGTACACGATACCTCCGGCGCCGGCGACACCGCATTGGCAACGCTGGCGACCGCGATCGCAATGAAACTACCGCTGCGGGTGGCGGTGCGGCTGGCTAATCTGGCGGCCGGCATTTCGGTCGGCAAAATTGGCAATGCCGTGGTGCGGGAAGCCGATTTGCTGCACGCCTTGTCCCCCCAGGCCAGTGTGCTGCGCAAGATCGTAGACCGCACCGAGGCGACAGAACTGGCGGAGCGGTGGCGTCGGCGAGGCTGGCGGGTGGGGTTCACGAACGGATGCTTCGACCTACTGCATCCCGGTCATGTGCATCTATTGCAGCAAGCACGGGCCAAATGCGATCGATTGATCGTCGGTGTTAACGCGGATACGAGCATGGGCCGACTGAAGGAGGCCGCTAGCCCAACCCAACCGGAAGCTGCCCGAGCGGCGATGCTGGCCGGTCTGGGCTGTGTCGATCTGGTGAGCGTGTTCGATGAGGACACGCCGGAAGCGCTGATCGAAGCGCTCCGCCCCGACGTGCTGATTGCAGGTGCCGATTATACAATGGATGACGTTTTGGGCGCCGAGCTGCTGCACAGTTGGGGCGGCAAAGTGGTGCTCGTGGATTTGCTGCCGGGGCATTCTCCCGCTGTGCCCTTATCCCGCACTCATTCCTGATTGTCCGTCGGCATCCGGCCTGCCCGCGCGACGGCGTGCGGTGTGCAGAAGGATCGCGCCCATCGCAAGCAGCGCTACGGAATCCGGTTCCGGCGCATCGATCGTCCCGATCTGGAAATCCCATTGTACTAACGATGTCGACGTATTCCAGGACGATGCGTTGACGCCGAATTGTGCTGCTTGGAGATTGAACGGCCCGGCCGGATCGAGACTGGGGTTCACGATCGACACCGTATTGTCGAGCGTGCCGAGGTTGATTTGGACGGTGTTGGTGCCGTTTCCAAGCGGCGTGGTTTCCTCCGACACCAACTCGAACGCTTGATGCAGGTAGTTGTACGGCCAAGGTCCGCCGGAGGTGCTGTAACCCAAAGTCACACCGTTGTAGTAAACTCCGTTCCAGGAAAGAGTGACGCCGTTGATGGTTTGTGTCATTATCAACACACCGCCTGCCATCGACCCGTCGGTGGAGCCCCAAGCAGCGCACCCGCCAGTGCAGGTTGCAGACGGCGCATTGAAGAATGCTGTATCGTAGCGGAACGTTCCGGTGATCGCGTTGCCTGCGGCAGCGCCGGTCGTACCGAACAATCCATTGAAATCGCCGGTGGCGCCGGTCACTGTGCCGGCATAAGTGCCGGTGACAACGATTGCATAGGTCGGGGCAATACTCAGCAAAGAGAGCAGCACCGAGACAGCGAAGAGTGTAAAAC
>JBAXFK010000195.1:0-9076 GCA_037139955.1 Rhodospirillales bacterium | reverse complement strand
CTGCCTTACGATAATATAGATGCGCTACGGGCGCGGCTGGAGCAGGCGAACGTCGTGTTCTCCCGCATCGGTTTCTTGCCCCGCTTCGGCTGCTCCGACCTGACGGCGCCTTCGGGCGATCCGGCGGCGCTTAGCGATGCGCCCTTTGCGGCGGCGGTAGAAAATTATTACCAAACCGATGTCATCAGCCGGAACAGTCCGACTATGGCGGAATGTTCGGCGACCAAGCCCGCGCTCGCGGCAGCGGCGGAGTAGGGCGATGATCGATCCAGTCGTCAATTTCCTGCTGCACACCGATATCGGTCGGGTGATCCTGACCGTGATCCAGGCGCTCGCGCTGATCGTGCCGCTACTGATTTGCGTCGCGTTCCTGACACTGGCCGAGCGTAAGGTCATGGCGGCGATGCAGCTGCGACGCGGACCCAACGTGGTCGGACCGTTCGGCTTGTTGCAGCCGTTCGCAGATGCGCTGAAGATGGTGATGAAAGAGACCATCATCCCGTCCGGCGCCAATCGCGTGCTGTTCATCATGGCGCCGATGATCACCTTCATCCTGGCCATCTTGGCTTGGGCAGTGATTCCGCTGAACGATGGTTGGGCGATCGCCGACATCAATGTCGGCGTGCTGTATTTGTTTGCGATCAGCTCGTTGGGCGTCTACGGGATCATTATTGCCGGCTGGGCGTCCAATTCGAAATACCCGTTCTTTGGCGCGATGCGTTCGGCGGCGCAGATGGTCAGCTACGAAGTCTCGATGGGCTTCGTTCTTGTCACCGTCATGCTATGCACCGGCAGTTTGAATTTGACCGACATTGTGCGGGCGCAGACTCATGTGTGGTTTTGTCTACCATTGTTTCCGATGTTCGTGATCTTCTTCATCTCGGCGTTGGCGGAAACCAACCGATCGCCGTTCGACATCCCTGAGGGGGAGTCGGAAATCGTTGCCGGCTTCTTCGTTGAATACAGCTCCATGAGCTTCGGCCTGTTCTTTCTCGGCGAATACGCGAACATGATCCTCATGAGCGCGATGACCACGATCCTGTTTCTCGGCGGCTGGCTGGCCCCCTTCAATCTCGAGCCGTTCACCTGGGTTCCCGGCGTGTTCTGGTTCGTTGGCAAAGTGGTGCTTTGCCTGTTCGTGTTTATCTGGGTGCGCGCCACCTTCCCGCGCTATCGGTACGACCAATTGATGCGCTTGGGTTGGAAAGTATTTCTGCCATTCTCGCTGTTCTGGCTTGTCCTAACCGCCGGTGTCCTGGTCGCTTTCGGATGGCTGCCAAATGCTTGATATCCAGGGGAAAAATTGACCATGGCATTCCTGGACCGCACTGCCCGCAGCATGATGCTGAGCGAGCTTGTTTCCGGCCTGAGCCTGACCTTGAGCTATTTCTTCAAGCCCAAGGTCACCATCAATTACCCCTATGAAAAGGGACCGATCAGCCCGCGCTTCAAGGGCGAGCACGCATTGCGTCGCTACCCGAACGGCGAGGAACGCTGCATTGCGTGCAAGCTGTGCGAGGCTGTTTGCCCGGCGCAGGCGATCACGATCGAAGCCGAACCGCGTGCCGACGGCTCACGCCGGACCACGCGCTACGACATCGATATGACGAAATGCATCTACTGCGGTCTGTGCGAGGAAGCCTGCCCGGTCGATGCTATCGTCGAAGGCCCGAACTTCGAATTCGCCACCGAAACTCGCGAAGAGCTATTCTATAATAAGGAAAAGCTGCTTTCGAACGGGGACCGGTGGGAGCCTGAGCTTGCCCGCCGCCTCGAGCTGGACGCGCCCTACAGATGATTGTCGATATCCTTTTTTATCTATTCGCGACCGTGTTGGTGGTTTCCGCCGCAACGGTTGTGAGCGCACGCAACCCCGTCCATTCGGTGTTGTTCCTGATCTTGGCGTTCTTCAACGCTGCGGCTCTGTTCCTGATTGCGGGCGCCGAGTTCCTGGCGATGATCCTGGTCATCGTCTACGTCGGTGCGGTGGCGGTGCTGTTTTTGTTCGTGGTGATGATGTTGGACGTGGATTTCGTCCAGCTCCGCAGCGGGTTCCAGAAATACCTGCCGGTCGGCGGTTTGGTCGGTGCGGTGTTGTTCGTCGAACTTCTCAGTGTCATCGGCGGTTGGAAATTGGCCCCACAGGCCGGGCAGATGCGCTTCGCTCCGATCGACACGAAGATTTCGAATACCGAAGCGATCGGTAAAATCCTCTACACCGACTATGTATTTTTGTTCCAGGCAGCGGGTTTGGTGCTGTTAGTCGCAATGATCGGGGCCATTGTGTTGACCCTGCGCGACCGCAAGACGTCCCGTCATCAGAACATCCGCCAGCAAACCGAACGCAAGGTCGCCGATACGTTGGAGATGGTGACCATGGGCCTCGGGACTGGCACCGGCACCGAATTCTACCGCCCGAAGGTGGAAGAAGTCGCGGAAACCCACGTTCATGAGGATCATGGGCATGGGCATTGAGATAAGGGGCGTCGCGCCATGATGACCGTCGGCCTCGGCCACTATTTGACTGTCTCAGCCATTCTGCTGGTGCTGGGCATTTTCGGGATCTTTCTGAACCGGAAAAATGTCATCGTCATTCTGATGGCGATCGAATTGATTCTACTCGCGGTCAATCTCAACTTCGTCGCCTTCTCGGCGGCGTTGGGCGATCTCGCGGGGCAGGTGATGGCCATGCTGGTGTTGACCGTCGCGGCGGCCGAGGCAGCCATTGGGCTGGCCATCGTCGTGATCTATTTCCGCAACCGCGGATCGATCCAGGTTGAAGACGTCAACCTGATGAAGGGCTGACATGATCTACGCTCTCGCCATTTTCGCGCCGCTCGTCGGCGCCATGGTCTCCGGCCTGCTGGGCCGGTCGATCGGCGACAAGGCCGCCATGGCCGCGTCCGTCGGCGGCATGATCGTCGCCGCTATCTGCGGGCCGCTGGCATTTTTCCAGCTGACCAGCGGTGTCGCCCACCCCGAGGTCTTCGACCTCGGTACATGGATGGAAGCTGGCAAGTTCCATGTCGCCTGGGCACTGCGCTACGATCCGTTGGCCGCCGCGATGGTCGGGATGGTGTCGTTTATCGCCATGCTCATCCACGTCTATTCGATCGGCTACATGGGGCACGATGCTCGCCCGCGTTACCGGTTCTTCGCCTATTTGTCGTTGTTCACGTTTGCCATGTTGATGCTGGTGACGGCCGACAATCTGGCGCAGCTGTTCTTCGGGTGGGAGGGCGTGGGCCTCTGCTCCTACTTGCTGATCGGCTACTGGTATGATCGTCCGTCCGCCTGCGCCGCTGCGATGAAGGCGTTCATCGTCAACCGCGTGGCCGATCTGCCCTTCGCCGTCGGCTTGGCGCTGATCTTCTTCATGTTCGGCTCGATCGAGTTCGGCACCATCTTTCCGATGGTCGCGCAGCACACCGCCGACGCCTACACGGTGTTCGGTCACAGCTACCCGGCTATCGAGGTCATAGGGTTCTTGCTGTTCGTTGGCGCTATGGGCAAATCCGCGCAGCTTGGCCTGCACGTGTGGCTGCCCGATGCGATGGAAGGCCCGACCCCGGTGTCGGCGCTTATTCACGCCGCGACCATGGTCACCGCTGGCGTATTTTTGATGGCGCGCATGTCGCCGCTGATGGAATTCGCGCCCTATGCACTAGGTTTCGTCACTGTCGTCGGCGCCTCTACCGCGCTGTTCGCCGCGACGATCGGTTGCACCCAGAACGACATCAAGCGCGTGATTGCCTACTCCACTTGCTCGCAACTCGGTTACATGTTCGTGGCTGCGGGCGTGGGTGCCTATCAGGCATCGGTGTTCCATCTGATCACCCACGCCTTCTTCAAGGCACTGCTGTTTTTGTCGGCAGGTTCGGTCATCCACGCGATGTCGGACGAGCAGGACCTGCGTAAAATGGGTGGGTTGGCAAAGCTGATCCCCTGGACGTGCACCGTCATGTGGATCGGCAATCTGGCGCTTGCCGGCATCCCGCCGCTGGCTGGATCGTATTCGAAGGACGCGATTATCTCCGCTGCTTTCGCCGCGCACTCGGCCGTCGGCAACTATGCGTTTGCTTGCACGGTGTTGGCTGCGTTCCTGACCGCGTTCTATTCTTGGCGTTTGCTTTTCCTTTGCTTCCACGGTCGCTCGCGCGCCGACCACCATGTGCTGTCGCATGTGCACGAAAGTCCGATGGTCATGGTCGTGCCGCTGTTGGTGCTGGCCGTGGGTGCGGTGTTTTCGGGCTGGGCCTTGCACGGTTGGTTCATCGGGGAAGAGTGGAAACACTTTTGGCACGGTAGTATCGTCAACGGCCCGCATAACGAGATTATCGAGCATCTTGAGCATGTACCGGCCTGGGTCGAGCACATTCCCCTGGTCGTCGGGCTGGCCGGTATCGCGCTGTCCTATTACATGTACATCATGAGTCCGTTGACACCGATCCGCCTCGCGGAGCGCTTCGGCGGCCTTTACCGGTTCCTGTTGAACAAATGGTATTTCGACGAGCTGTACGACACCGTTATCGTGCGCCCGCTTGTCTGTCTGTCCCGCGTTCTATGGAAGACCGGCGATGCGACGCTGATCGACGGGGTGCCGAACGGGCTTGCTTGGCTGACCGGCGGATCGTCCCGTCAGATCGTGAAGCTCCAGACGGGGTCCCTTGCGGTTTATGCCTTCTCCATGCTGATCGGCGTCGTTGTGCTGGTCGGCCTCTTTATGATTTGCCGGTGAGCGCCATGAATGCAGGCAACATCCTGGGCTTCCCGCTCCTTTCGCTGATTACTTGGCTGCCGATTGTCGGCGTCGCCATCATCGCGTCCGTGCGCGGGGACGAGGAAACCGTCGCGTCCAACGCACGCTGGACCGCGCTTTGGACCAGCCTGATCGTGCTGGCGATTTCGCTCGTGATCTGGGTGAAGTTCGACCGAGCGGATGCGGGTTTTCAATTCGTGGAGAGTGTGGCGTGGCTGCCGGAATATAAGGTCGGCTACAAAATGGGCGTCGATGGCATCTCCGTGCTGTTCGTCCTCCTGTCCACCGTCCTGACTCCGATCTGTATCCTCGCGAGCTGGGAGAGCATTCAGACCAAAGTCCGCGAATACATGATCGCGTTCCTTATTCTGGAAACGATGATGGTGGGCATGTTCTGTGCCCTGGATTTCATTGTCTTCTACATGTTCTTCGAAGCCGTCCTGATACCGATGTATCTGATCATCGGCGTCTGGGGCGGTCCGCGCCGGGTTTACGCTGCGGTCAAATTCTTCCTGTTCACGCTGACCGGGTCGGTGCTCATGCTGTTGGCGCTGCTGGCCATGTGGCTGCAAGCCGGCACGACCGACATTCCGACGCTGATGCACACACAATTTCCGGCTGCGATGCAGACTTGGCTGTTCCTGGCCTTCTTCGCCTCGTTCGCTGTGAAGGTGCCGATGTGGCCGGTGCATACTTGGTTGCCGGATGCGCACGTCGAAGCGCCGACCGCAGGATCGGTCATTCTGGCTGGGGTGTTGTTGAAGATGGGTGCCTACGGTTTCATCCGGTTCTCCATCCCCATGCTGCCTTTGGCATCCCACTACTTCGCGCCGTTCGTCTTCACGCTGTCCGTCGTGGCGGTGATTTACACGTCTCTCGTCGCGCTCGCACAAGAGGACATGAAGAAGCTCATCGCCTATTCGTCGGTGGCTCACATGGGCGTCGTAACGATCGGGCTGTTCACCTTCAACGAGCAGGGCATCCAGGGCGGCTTGTTTATGATGCTGTCGCACGGTGTCGTGTCGGCCGCTTTGTTCTTGATCGTCGGCGTGGTCTACGACCGCATTCATTCTCGGGAAATCGCGCGGTACGGCGGCCTCGCCGACCGCATGCCGGGCTATGCGCTGGCGTTCATGCTGTTCGCCATGGCCTCGGTCGGATTGCCCGGCACCGCCGGCTTCGTGGGGGAATTCTACGTCATCCTCGGCGCCCTCCAAGTCAATTTTTGGCTCGCCATGCTCGGCGGCGCTGGCATGATTCTCGGCGCAGCGTACACGCTGTACCTCTATCGCCGGGTCGTGTTCGGCAAGATAACCCGCGACGATCTCCGCCATATCGCGGACCTTAGCCCGCGGGAATGGGCGGTCTTCGCGCCGCTGATCGTTCTGACATTGTGGATGGGGATCTACCCGTCCAGCTTTACCGGCTTCTGGGACGCGAGCGTGGCCGCGATGGTGAAACAACACACCGCCGCGCTGCTCGAATCCACGAAGCTCGCCGGGGTGCTGCACTGATGAACTGGACCATCGCGCTACCTGAGATCGTGTTGGCCGTTATCGGCCTCGCGATCCTGATTATCGGGGTTCTGCGCAAGCAGGACGCGGTGTTGCTTTGCACCATGCTTGCAATTGGCGGGTTCCTTGTCGCCGGCCTCATGGTGCTGACCGGCACACGCGGTGTCGGCTTCAACGGGCAGTTCGTTGCTGATTCGTTCAGCACCTTCAACAAGATTCTGATTTTGATCGGGGCTTCCCTCGCTGCCATCCTAGCCCTGGACTTTAACCGCAAGCAGGGGATCGAGCGGTTCGAATATCCTGTTCTCATGCTGCTCGCCACCGTCGGCATGATGATGATGGTTTCGGCGTCGAATATGATGACGCTCTATCTAGGACTCGAACTGCAATCGCTGTCGCTCTATGTCCTTGCCGCCTTTGCTCGCGACGATTTGCGGTCGTCCGAAGCCGGCTTGAAATACTTCGTCCTCGGCGGTCTCGCGTCCGGGCTGTTGCTGTATGGCATGTCGCTGGTCTACGGCTTCTCCGGGACCATGGATTTCGGCCAACTTGCCTCGCTGCTCAACGACCCGACAAAAGCTTCCCCCGGTTTGATTGTCGGTGTGGTATTTGTGCTGGTCGGTCTCGCGTTCAAAGTGTCCGCCGTGCCGTTCCATATGTGGACCCCGGATGTGTACGAGGGCGCCCCAACCTCGGTTACCGCCTTTTTTGCTACCGCCCCGAAAGTGGCTGCGATGGCGTTGCTACTGCGCGTGATGTCCACTCCCTTCGGTCATTTGGTCGCGGCATGGCAGAGCTTGATCGTTATCGTCGCCATTGCCTCCATGGTGCTCGGCGCCTTCGCCGCGATCGGTCAGACCAACATCAAGCGGCTGATGGCATATTCCTCTATCGCCAATATGGGTTACGCGCTGGCGGGTCTCGCGGTCGGTACCCCCGACGGTGTGCGCGGCGTACTGGTCTATATGACCATCTACGTGTTCATGACCGCCGGTACCTTCGCTTGCATCGTCGCCATGCGCCGCCAAGGTCGTTCGGTGGAGCAGATTTCCGACTTAGCCGGTCTAGCCACGAACGACTCCGGACTGGCGGCGCTGCTGGCGATCTTCATGTTCAGCATGGCGGGCATCCCGCTCTTGGCTGGGTTCTTTGGTAAGCTCTACGTCTTCCTCGCCGCTGTGCAGGGCGGTTTGTGGACCTTGGCCGTGGTCGGTGTGCTCAGTAGCGTGGTCGGTGCGTTTTACTATATCCGCATCATCAAGGTGATGTACTTCGATCCTCCCGCTGTGGCCTTCGATCGCCGTGCGCCCTCGCTGTCCTTCGTGGCAGTAGCGACCGGGTTGTTCACGCTGCTGTTCTTCCTCTACCCGTCCCCCGTGGTGGATGCAGCGAACATCGCGGCGCACGTTCTCTTCCGGTAATGGCCCAGGCCGGGGACATTGCTGCACCAGCGGGCGATCCTCCGGACCCGAACACGACGATCGGCATCGTCATGCTGCTGGCGGCGGTCTTCGTCGTTCAGTTGGGGGCCGCTCGCTTCGGCTCCGGCGGCGGCACCGATCTTAAGGTCCCCGATCTGCTCTACCTCGGGGCATTGAACCCCGACCTCGTGCACTACGGCGGGGAGTGGTGGCGGCTTGCAACCGCACCGCTGCTGCATGGCGGCTGGCTGCACATCGTTCTGAACTGCGTCGCGCTCTATTTCGGCGGCGTCTTTATCGAGCGGCATCTGGGTGGCGCCGCAGTGGCTGGTTTCTTGGTATTGGGGGCCATCGGTGGCTCCCTAGCATCCTATGCGACTGGCAGCGGCGCCTTGGTGTCTGTCGGCGCGTCCGGCGGAATCATGGGCCTGCTGGCAGGTGCATTGCTGCTTTGTTATACCCTGCCCGAAGATGCGGACGTGCTGAGCGGTCGCAACTGGATCGTCCGGATTCTCGTGCCGTCGCTTATCCCGACCCATGGCGGTGTGGACTACGCCGCGCATTTCGGCGGTGCCGCCGCCGGTGGTGCGGTTGCGGCGTTGTTGGCGATTTGCGACTGGCTCGAACGGCGGAACCTTCGCCGTGACATCGCCTGTCTTTGCGCTGTGGCCCTATTTGTAGGCGGTATTCTGTTGGGGGTGGCCAGTATTGTGTTGGGACCGGCAGCGTTCGATCCGGATGCGCGGCTGCTGAAAGATAAATTTTCGCAACAATTGCGCGATTATACCGAGGAAAAAGGCCGGGAGCTGGTGGCGAAATATCCAGGCGACCCGCAATCGCGGTTGGTGCTCTCGGTTGCCTTGTACAACGGCGGAAAATTCGAGGAAGCGCAGACCGAAGCACTTGCCGGCCTACGGTTCTCCCGCGCCTATGGTTCGGATTCTGTGGCGTTGGCGCAATTGCAAGCGATGATTGCGGTGGGTGAAGCTGCGGCTGGTCACCGCACGCGCGCCGAGCGACTGATCGCGCCAGTGTGTATCGAATACGGGTCGCTGTTGGGCGTTAAGCTGGTCGCACGCCCGCCGGCCGAGGGGCTCTGCGTCAAGCAATGAGCGGCGGAACCGGGTCAATCCCGGGTCTTTCCACATTCTCGGTCGATTGCGATGACTTCGGCCGGGTCGTCTTCGATCGCCTCATCTGCCGGTAGTGCGTCCATTTTCGTCGCGAGCGCTCGGTTTTCCACATTGTCGCGTAATGAGCGTCGGGCCATAAACCAGGGAGGCCCTTTAGCTAGATTTCGACCTATGATGGCGCTCTGAACATGCGACGTAAGCGTATCGTTAACCCCACATTGTTTCGCGCCCTGGCCCATGATCCACTGA
>JBAXFK010000194.1:0-9104 GCA_037139955.1 Rhodospirillales bacterium | reverse complement strand
CGCCCACGATGTCGCCGCCGGCCATGCGCTGCTGCTGGCAGCGGGCGGCGTGCTAACGGCCGAGGACGGGGTTTCCGTCACCTACGACGACCAGGGTTTCAGCCGACCCTCCGCCTGTTTCGGCGGCGCCCCGCGCGTGGTGAACGCCTTGCGCGCGCGCCAATGGCGCGGCAGCACCGAAGACCGGAGAGAACCCCGCGTTACTCTGGCATGGCCCCGATCGTTGCCCGAGGCTGCGGTCGACCGCGCCGTGGGCAGCCTACTGCGCATGGCCTCCGAAAACGAGAGCGGGCCGGCGATCGCCCTTGCGCGCACCCTGGTCGGGCGCACCGCCTACGACCCCGCCGCCGCACAAGCTGCCTATGCGCGCTGGCAGGCGATCGACCCGGTGAACGATCCCCGCACCCGCGCGATATCGATCGGCATCTGGGCCGCCAATCCGGACGAGGCCGCCGCCGTTGCGCGGATGGACGCCGCCCTGACCCAGGCCGACGACACCACCCAAAACGCCTGCGCCGCGATCGCCCGAGCAACGGCGTGCAGTTCGGGAGGACGGGCGGATGTGTCGGTCCAGGATGCGATGCGGGTGCTGACACATCGTCCAGCCGATCGCCCCGACGAATTTTGGGCCGACGACCTGTGCGATCTCGCGGAAGCCTTGCTGTCGGGCCGGCGAACACTCACATAGAACGAGCCATGACCGAACTCGATTATGCCCGCCTGACCGCCACCCCGGTCGCCACCGACCCGTTTCCCCATACGGTGGTGCCCGACTTCGTGCCGCCCGACCGACTGGCCGCGGTCGTCGCCGCGCTGCCGGCGCTGGAAAAGCGCGGATCGTTTCCGCCGGACTCCGTCCGCATGGGCGCCGCCGCGCGCGAATTGATGCATGAGATGGAGGGGCCTCGGCTACGCGAGGCCATCGCCGCGAAATTCGGGCTGGACCTGCACGACGCCCCCACGATGGTCACCTTGCGCGGCCGTACCGAGGCGAAAGACGGGCGCATCCACACCGACTCCACCGCCAAGCGGGTGACGATCCTGCTATATCTCAACCCCGAGACCGAGGCCTGGGCCCGCCGCGACGGCTGCCTTCGCTTGCTGCGCGGCCCGTCCGATCTGGACGATTTCGCCGTCGAGGTGCCACCGGTCAACGGCACGCTGCTGGTTTTCCCGAACGGCCCGGCTACTTGGCACGGCCATCGGCAATTTATCGGTAAACGTTACGCCGTGCAGCTAAACTACATGACCTCGGATGCCAAAGCACGGTCGGAACTGCGGCGACATCGTATTTCGGCGTTTGTGAAGAAGCTTACGATGGCAGCTTGAGGATCTGGGGACGCACGGATTATTATTTTTATATCGAAATAAATTGCGCCTGCGTATTACCCAGCATCGGCGAACAGCCGATTCGGCTGGGGTTCGCCGAGCACATATCCGAGTATTTGGCGGATGGCTTCGCGTGGGTCGTCGCGCCAGTCGCTAATCCAACTCTTCGGACGCTTATCGCATTCTTGCTGGAAGATTTTTCGGCGACGGTTGCAAACGTCGAAAAATTCTTCGAGGTCGGCGCCGAATTGCATCAAAATTTGGAGAATTTCGCTCCAGGTCGCCCCGTCGCAGCCGCTGGGGGTAACGCCGAGGTCCAGGCAAATCTCGGCAATCGTCTGCCCCACGGGTTGGCGGCGCACCTGCGATTCGAGTTCCTTCATGGTTGGCATGGAGAAATACAGCGGATCGTGCGGATCGGCCTTTTGCCGAGTTTCTCGACGCGGCTGGGTGGGGGAGCGGAGTTTTATCTCTAACGCCTCGATCTCCGCCGGTTCGGCGGGGGCGGACGACCGCACGGGGTCGATGTCTATTCCCTGGGCCGCGCGCGCCGACAGAAACCGTTCCAGCATCATGGCACGGAGGATGCCACGTTGGATATGGAACAAGATACGGCGGACGTCGTGGGTCCCGAAACCGGCGGCCAGCGCGGGAAAACGGGCGTGGGCTGCATGGTGTTGGATGTTTTCTTCGAGGTCCCGGGCGTAGCCGAGAAGGATACGCACGACGCGAAGAAGGGCAGCGATGCACGGCGGGACGGGACTGTCCTTTATGGGCCGTTCAGACGTTGGTGCCGTCGGGTGCATGAGGCGTTACTAACTATATTTGTTATTTTTGTCAAGTGGGATGATTCGCGGCCGATGCCGATCGACCGATCGTCGATGCGCTCGCCGAATGGCGCGATGGTTCCACCATCGCGCGGCAGTGTTTCGATAGCGGCACCAACCGCTATGCGGACAGCGTGTTTGCAACAATCGACGGCCGAGGCTGCCCAAGCGGTCGTTACCGCAGACAGCGGATTCAATTCGGTCCAGCGGCAGCCTACGATAGGCTCGCCATTCCCTGGCGAGGCGGGGTCGACGAGCGCAATTCGGTGCGTCATCGGAGCGCGCCATCCCATCTGTTGTAGAACGGTTATGCTTCCCGTCCTGCCAAAAACCCACGCGCCCCGGCCCCGAGCACCCGCGGCAGATGGGTGTAGATATACCGGCACCCGCCAGCCAAAACTTCCGCCAAGGTCTCCGCCGTTGCCGGCATCCCCGGCACCTTCCCGGCCGATCGGATCGCCCCCAGCGTGTCCGCGATCGCCGCCGCCACGGGGGGTGCTTTCGGGTCCCCCGGAAACCCCATCGACTGGGACAAATCCGACGGCCCGATGAAGAACACATCGATATCCGGAACCGCCAAAATCTCCGCCGCGTTGGCAATCGCCCGCGCCGACTCCAGTTGCACGCATACCAGCGATCGCGCATTTGCCCGTGCCACGAAATCCGGCATTTTCGCGCCGAGTCCCCAGCGGTCGGGGCGGGTTCCGGCCGCTAGCCCTCGATAGCCGTCGCCGGCCCCGAATTTCACTGCCGCGACCGCCCGCCTTGCATCCTCGGCCGTATCGATATGGGGAATTTGGACGCCCGCTACCCCACGATCCATCACCGCCGCGATATCGGACGCCGCATTGCTCCGGGGCCGCGCGATAGCAGTTATGCCGACCGCGTCCGCCGCCATAGCCATGATTTCCACATCGGACAGGCTCAGGGACCCGTGCTCGCAATCCAGCAGCACCCAATCGAACCCGGCATGACCGAGCATCTCCACCAACTGCGGAGACGGAAACATCAGCGAGCAGCCCAACGCCGCCCGCCCCGCTTGCATCGTGGCTTTCATCGCACCGCTCCGCTCGACAGCGCCTCCGCCCATCGGGGAAATCCATTGTCCCGAGCGCGGGCGGCCGCGCGGTCCCAGTCGTATTCCAGGGCGAACGATTCCGCGCCCCAGCGCGCCCCGCGCCGGGTCAGGATCGCGTAACGCGCATGAGGCGATCGGAATTCCAATTCGCCGGCAGCGGTTAAATCGGCGAAGACCGGACAGCCCACCGTCCCTGGGTTGAGGATCAGCGGCCCATCCAACACCTGCGTCACCGACTGGCGGTGGCTATGCCCGCATAGCACGACCGCTCGGTTCATCGCGGCACCCAACCTTTGCACCACGGCCTCCCGCGACGCGGGGGCCATGCGACCGGACAAGGATTCTTCGGTCAAATAGGTATCGTCGGCGGTGGGCGTGCCATGCACCGCCAGCACCCCATCGCCGAGGTCGATCGTCAACGGCAAGTCGAACAAGGCCTGCACCTGCGCCGGGTGCAGCGCAGCCAAAGCAAACTTATCGGCCGCCGGCAGTCGCTCGGCCGGGCGGCTGCGCAGATAGCGGTCATGATTGCCCCGCACCGTCGCGATCCCCCGCGCGCGCAGCAGCTCCCAGGTTTCGCTCGGCCAGAGCGGGCCGGCGACACAATCGCCGAGGTTGACGATGGCATCGACACCGCGCCCGGCGATGTCGGCGAGCACCGCTTCGAGCGCCGGCAGATTGGCATGAATGTCGGAGATAACGGCAAGACGCATGCGAAAGCCCCCTAACGAGATCGACGACTCCTATGCCCGTCGGGGCTGGGCAGCAATCCGCGTTCCGTGCTTGAAAGCGGCCGCAGCGCTTGGGAAGCATTATGGACGAAGCCGCCGGACTACCGCCCGAAGCGCGACGGCGCGCCATTGTCACCATTGTCATCGCCGTCAGCATCTCGGTCCTGAGCACGGCGATCGCCAATATCGCGCTGCCGACCATGGCGTTGGAACTACAGGCGAGCCCCGCGACCTCGATCTGGGTGGTGAACGCCTATCAATTGGCGGTGACGGTTAGCCTGTTGCCCTTGTCCTCCTTGGGCGACATTCGGGGCTACAAGTTCGTGTATCTCTGGGGGCTGGCGATCTTTACCGTGGCATCTTTCGCCTGCGGTATGGCCGACACGCTGCCGCTGCTGGTCGCCGCCCGGGTCGCGCAAGGTGTGGGCGCGGCTGGCATCATGAGCGTCAACACGGCACTGATTCGCTTCATCTTTCCGCGCGCCCGGTTGGGCCGCGGCATCGCCATGATGGGGTTGATCGTAGCGGTGTCCTCGGCGTCGGGACCTTCGCTGGCGGCGTTTATCCTGGCGTTTTCGTCCTGGCACTGGCTGTTCCTGTTCAATGCCCCGTTCGGGTTGCTGGCGATGGGACTGGCGCTGCGGTCGCTGCCGCAAACGCCCCAATCCGGCCAAAAATTCGATTTCGCCAGCGCCGCACTCAACGCCCTTACTTTCGGCCTTATTCTGCTCGGCCTCGACGGGCTCGGCCACGGCGCGGACCGCATGCTGGTAACGGGGGAACTTGTCGTGGGCGTGGTTTCCGCCATCGTGTTCGTTCGCCTGCAACGCACGCGGGCCGAACCGATGCTGCCGGTGGACCTGTTTCGGTTGCCGATTTTCGCGCTGTCCGTGGGAACGTCGGTATGCTCCTACGCGGCGCAAACCATCGCCTATGTGGCATTGCCCTTCTACTTCCAGGTGGCCGGCGGCTTCTCCCAGTCGCATGTGGGGCTGCTCATCACACCCTGGCCGGCGATCGTGGTAATCGTCGCCCCCTTGGCCGGGCGGCTGTCGGACAAATATTCGGCCGGGCTGCTGGGCGGGCTTGGGTTGGCGGTGCTGACCCTGGGCCTTTTGCTGGCCCGAGGCTTGGCCCCCGATGCGGCTTTTGCCGACGTCGTATGGCGGATGATGGTGTGCGGCATCGGCTTCGGTTTTTTCCAGTCGCCGAACAACCGCACCATCATCTCGACCGCGCCGCGTCATCGCAGCGGGGCGGCCAGCGGTATGCTGTCCACCGCTCGACTGACCGGGCAAACCATCGGCGGCGTGACGGTCGCGCTGGTTTTCGGCTTCACCCATGGCGACATCGCGACCGGCGTAAGCCTCGCGCTATTGGCGGGGGCGGTCTTCTCCGGCGTCGCGTGCGGGGTTAGCTTTCTCCGCATGACCCAGCCGGCCGCGTTTTAGAGGATTCCCATGAACGACCTGTTGAGCAATTCCGGCATTCTGTCCGCCTATCGCGCACGCACCCCGGGATCGGAGGCTTTGGCGCGCGAGGCAGCGACGCTCTTTCCCAGCGGCATCACCCACGATTCGCGCCATTTGGAACCGTACGGCGTTTACGTGACCCGCGCATCCGGGCCGCATAAATGGGACGTCGACGGCAACAAATACACCGATTTCTACGGTGGCCACGGCGCGCTGTTGCTGGGCCACGGACATCCGGCGGTCACAGCGGCAGTGGCGGCGGCACTTGCGGATGGCACGCATTTCGGCGCTTCCCACCCCCGCGAACTCGCCTGGGCACGCGCGGTGCAGCGGCTGGTGCCGTCAGCCGAACGGGTACGGTTTACGTCGTCGGGGACCGAAGCGACGCTGATGGCCGTGCGCCTGTCGCGCGCCTTCACCGGCCGGCCGGTACTGCTGCGCTTCCAAGGACATTTCCATGGCTGGCACGACCACATGGCGGCCGGCTACACCAGCCATTACGACGGATCGGCGACCCCTGGCGTGCTGGCCGAGGTCGCGGCGAACTCCATCCTCATCCCGCCCAACGACCTGCCGGCGCTGAAAGCGGCTTTGGCACGCGGCGACATCGCGGCGGCGATTCTGGAACCCACGGGGTCGTCCTTCGGGCAGGTTCCCATCGGACCCGATTTTCTGCACGAACTCCGCCGCCTGACCGCGGAAGCCGGCACGCTACTGATCATGGACGAGGTCGTGACCGGCTTCCGCGCGAGCAATGGCGGCGCTCAGGCAGCGTACGGGGTGCGGCCGGATTTGTGCAGCTTCGCCAAAATCCTCGCGGGCGGGTTGCCGGGCGCGGCCGTGGCGGGGCGCAAGGACGTGCTGGATCAGCTCGATTTTGCGGTGTCCGCGCGTACGGGTAAGGAAAAAATCCAGCACCAGGGGACGTTTAACGCCAATCCGGTTTCGGCCGCCGCCGGCACCGCCGCGCTGACAGTCATCGCCGAGACCGATGCGTCCGATCGCGCGTCCGCCACCGCCGCCATGTTACGCGATGCAGTGAACGCGGTGTTCGCCGCCGAGAATGTCGGTTGGGGGATGTACGGTACGTTCTCGGGCTTTCACACCTTCATGGGTGCGCCGGGGGTGACGGTCGCGCCGGGCGCCTTCGCGCCGGAGACACAACCGATGGCGGTGCTGAAATCGCAGCCGGCCGGCCTGTCGCACAAACTGCGGCTGGCGCTGCTGGTCAACGGTGTGGACGTGAACGGCCGCATCGGTGGCTTCGTATCCGCGACCCACACCGCCGACGATGTGGCACACACCGCCGGGGCGTTCCGGGAAGCCGTGCGCATGTTGAAGGCGGAAGGCGAGCTATAGCGCCTTACCGCCCGATCGCTTGGGCGTACAGCTCCGGCCCGAAATCGGGTGCGACATCGCCCACCATCCGCACTGCATGTTTATCGAGGTCGGCTAGGAACAAGTCGCGGCTTATCCGCGCCGTCACCCCCGGAATGTCACGTTTCATACTGGGAACATCCCCGATCGGCACCCCGAAACTGACGAAAGCAGCGGGATTATGGACGTGAATATTGCCCAGGAACGGGGCGGCACCAGGCGTTTTCTCAAGATACTCGTGCCCCTCCCCCAGATAGGGATGGGTGCCGAGTGCGTCGTTTTCCTCCCCGAGCGGCGGGGTGTAACGATCCTGCCATAACAGGATGTGGCGCGCGAAATCCGCCAGTTCCGGTCGCGCGTTGGGGTTTTGGAAATACCCGGTACCGGCGATGGCGAAATCGCAACGAAACTCCGTCCCACCGGCCTGAGCGACAATTCGGTCGCCGTCCAGGCGCGCCGCCGTCCAAGGCGACGCCAGATGCAAATGGAAATTTGAAAATGCTACCGCTCGGCTTATCGCATCCACCGTCGGCGTGGAGCCGGAGCGTTGGAACCGAACCGCCTGCTGCCAGCGGATCGCATCCGGCAACGATCGGTAATTGTCGTACGCTCCGGCAAATCCGCGCGATCGGCTAATCGGCACCGACGCGATATTGTCTCGACGAGCGAATAAATGCACCGCCTTGGCGCCCTGCTCAAGCGCCACGCCAGCCACATCGAAAGCCGAAGCCGCCGCGCCGACCACCGCCACCGTCTTGCCGTGCAACGCGGCAAAATCGATCGCATCGGCGGTATGGGCGCGATGCGACGTTGGCAATCCGACCAACGCCGGCGGGTAGTACGGACCGCCATTGCCGCCGACACCGTTGGTCAGCACGACTTTGCGCGTTGTTTCTATCCCGGTCGAAAGATGCAGACGAAAATGGTCGCCGGCCGGTTCGATCCGATTCAGGCGCGTGTCGTAACGGACTTCGATCCCGAGGAAAGCCTTATACCAGGACAGGTAG
Organism: Rhodospirillales bacterium; assembly: GCA_037139955.1. GTDB lineage: Bacteria > Pseudomonadota > Alphaproteobacteria > Acetobacterales > Acetobacteraceae > Rhodopila. The sequence continues at coordinate 1,283 of JBAXFK010000194.1, read as the reverse complement.
TCGGCCCAATCGGTGCGGCGAATGCGATCGATCGCCGCATAGGCCGCCTGCCCGTGGCGCGCTTCGTACCAGGCCTGGAAACTCAATGCCGGCAGACCGATTTCTGGCCCCGTTAGGGCCTTGGGCGTGCGCAGCAAATTCATCCGAGCGGCATTCAACCAAATGCCGGCGGCCCGTTCGTCCAGCGCGGCGTCGATAACCGACACCTTGCCGATCCCCGCCCGTCGCAGCGCCCAGGCATAGGCACAACCGGATTGTCCGCCGCCAACCAACACCACGTTATGGTCGATCCCCGGACGGTCCGGCACCCAATTCGGCGGCGCACGCCCGATCAGGCGCAAGGTCTCGCGCGCGGCTTCGTCGGTCATGCGTTTTCTCCCACATCGTTTCCGTCCTAAGCTTCCCCCCATTCGCGGCGGAACGGAAGATTGGGCAAAAAGATGCAGCTTTGGATCACAGGCGTCGCCTCCCCTCGCGGTACCGCCAGGGTTGCCGCTCAGTTGGAGGAAGCCGGCTGGGACGGCCATTTGGTGGTGGATTCGCAGAACCTATCCGGCGATCCCTATATCGCATTGGCCATGGCAGCGACCGTCACCAGTCGCTTGGGCCTGGGGACAGGCGTCACCAATTCCGTCACCCGCCACGCGGCGGTGACCGCGTGCAGCATTACCAGCGTGCAGCGCCTGTCGAACGGCCGCGCGGTGCTGGGCATCGGACGTGGCGACTCCGCCCTTGCGCATTTAGGCCGCGCACCGGCTCGGCTTGCATCGTTCGCACGGTATTTGAAACAGTTGCGGGCCTATTTGCACGGGCAGGCAGTGCCCTTCGCCGATATCGATATTCCCTTGGATGTGGCGCCCCCGATGTCGGAGCTCGAACTGGCCGACGCGCCGCCCGCGAGCCGCATCGGCTGGATTTCCGACCGAGGCGACGCGGTGCCGATCGAGGTCGCCGCCAGCGGCCCCCGCGTCATCGCCATCGCCGCGCTGCATGCCGATCGCATCATGTTCGCGCTGGGTGCGGACGAGGCCCGCATCGCTTGGGGTATCGAACTCGCACGGGAAACACGCCGGAAAGCTGGGCTGGACCCCGCCGGGATTGCGTTCGGCGCCTATGCGAACTGCGGCTGCAGCACGGACCCGGACAAGGCCCGCGATCTGGTGAAAGGCGGATTAACGACGTTCGCGCGGTTCTCGGTCATGCATGGCAAGGCAAGCGGGCCGGTTTCGGACACGGATCGGGCGGTGTTGCACGATCTGCGGGACAATTACGACATGAAGGCG
>JBAXFK010000193.1:0-9149 GCA_037139955.1 Rhodospirillales bacterium | reverse complement strand
GGGCGAGGGGTGCAGGCACCGAGCCGCAGGCTATGTCCCTGGCGGCTTAGGCCTGCGTTGTCTTACCGGAACACGACTTCCTTATACCCGCCCTTCGCCACATCGTCGGTGGTGCGCCGAAAATGCGCGCCGTTGCCGTTATAGCCCAATACGCGGCGGACCTGCCGTCCCTCGACGTTGCGGTTCACGCCGGTTTGCCAACTATCGACCTTCGACGACAGCAGCGGTTCCGCCGCTTTGATTACCGTTTCCGTCCAGGCATCGACCTGTTCCGGCCGGGTTTCGACGTGGGTCAGGCCGTGGTCCAGCATGTGGCGTAGCATGCCGGTTTGAAACTGCACGCTGTGCTCGATTGCCTGCGGGATGTTGCCCCGCGCGGTGTGGGGACCGAGCACCATGAGCATGTTGGGGAAGCCCTCGGCGAGCATGCCGAGATAAGTGCGCGGCCCGTCCGCCCAGGCATCGCGCAGCCGCAGGCCATTTTTGCCGCGGATGTCCATGCGATCGAACGCGCCGGTCACGCCGTCGAAGCCGGTGGCATAAATCAGAATGTCGAACGCGCGCTCTTTCGCGCTGGTTTTCACGCCGTTTGGGGTGATGCATTCGATCTGTTCGTCGTTAATCACATCGACCAATTCGACGTTGTCGCGGTTGTAAGCCTCGAAATATCCGCTTTCCAGCGGCACGCGCCGGGCGCCGAAACCGTGATCCCGGGGGATCAATTTTTCCGCAACGGCCGGGTTTTTCACCCGCTGGCGGATTTTGTTTGCGATGAATTCGCTGATCAGCGCATTGGCTTTCTCATCGATCAAAATATCTCGGAAATTGCCCATCCAAATTCCGAACCCCGGTTCGGCGTACAATTTCTCCCAGAAGGCTTGCCGTTCCTCGGGCGATACGTCCACGGCCTTACGACGATCCGCTTCGTGAATGAACCAGCTCGGTGTTTGCGCGCAATGAGCATAAATCTCGTCGTAACGGGATTTAATCGATTCCATCTCCTCCTTGGAGATTTTGGCATTGTGCAGCGGGGCGGCCCAGTTCGGGCGGCGCTGGAACACGGTCAATTGCTTGGCCTGCTTGGCGATTTCCGGAATAGCCTGGATCGCGGTGGCGCCGGTGCCGATGATGCCGACGCGCTTGCCGGTGAAATCCACCGGTGTGTGCGGCCAGCGGGCCGGGTGGTAAGCGGGGCCTTTGAAACTGTCGCGGCCGGGAATAGCGGGCAGGGTGTAAGCCGACAGAATGCCGATCGCGGTCATTAGGAAGCGAGACGTCGTCTGCTGCCCGTCTTCCAGGGTCGTGGTCCATAGATTGGTGGATTCGTCCCACACTGCGGATTTAACCGTGCTGCGGAATTGAATATCGCGGCGCAGATCGAATTTATCGGCGACGTAGTTCAAATATTCCAGTGTGTCGGGTTGGGGCGAAAAATGCTCCTTCCAGTCCCATTCTTGCATCAATTCCTTGGAGAACGAATAGCCGTAGGTCCAGCTTTCAGAATCGAAACGGGCGCCGGGGTAACGGTTCCAATACCACGTGCCGCCGACGCCGGTGCCGGTTTCGAACACTTTGGCGGTCATGCCGAGCTCGCGCAGGCGGTACAACATGAACATGCCGGAAATGCCGGCGCCGATAATCGTCGCGTCGAAATCCCCGGCATGACCGGTCTTCGGGCGCTCGGAGACCACGAGTGAGTCGTTCATCCTGTCGATTCCATTCCGCTGCTTGGGACCCATGGGTCGCGTTATCTACCGGCTGGTATATCAACCGCTTCGCTAAGCTTCCGCAACCCCTGCGGCTACGGCATCGACCATACCGAGTCTTTCAGCTTCCCGACGAATGCGTCATGCGCCGCCAGATCGGCAGCGTCGGGCTGGAATAACCGCGGGGTGCGAGCACCGGCATGGGTGTAAACCGCGACCGGTGCTCGGCCGTTATTCGCGGCCAGGGAAAGGCCGCGCTGCCGTCCGCCGGTCAGTTCCACATAGACATCGGCGAGCAGTTTACAGTCGAGCAGCGCGTTATGGGTGGTGCGCGCGGTCAGGTCGATCGCGAATCGCCGGCACAATGCATCGAGGCTGTTCGGCATACCGGGGAAGCGCTGCTTGGCCAGGATCAGCGTGTCGACCATTCGCGCTGCGGGAAGGGATGGCATCCCGATGCGGGAGAATTCGGCGTTCAGGAAGCCGAAATCGAAGGGGGCGTTGTGCGCGATCAACTTGCCCTCGCCCATGAAGGCCAGCAGATCGGCGGCGATTGCCGCAAAGAGCGGCTTGCCGGCGACATCGGCGTTGGAAATCCCATGAATCCGCGTCGCATCGGCCTGAATGTCGCGCTTTGGGTCGATCAGCGCATGAAAATGGTTGCAGGTCGGCAGGTCGTTGATCAATTCCAGCGCCGCGACCTCGATCACCCGGTCGCCCGTCAGCGGATCGAGGCCGGTGGTTTCGGTGTCGAACAACACGGAGCGGATCATGCGCGCAGGCCCAGGATAATACGCTTGAGTTGGCGTTGCGTCTCGTGCCGGGACAATCCGGTGCGGATCACGATATCGGCCCGGCGTCGCTTCTCCAGGTCCGGCATCTGCCGCGCGATGACGTTTTCGATATCCTTGGCAGTCATTTTCCCGCGCAAGCGGACCCGATGGACCTGTACCGCCTGCGGCGCGGATACGGCGATCGAGAACGATAATTTACGCCCGCCGGTTTCGAACAGCAGCGGTATATCCAGCACCGCCGCCGGTTTTCCGGCGCGTCGGGCGCGCGCAAGGAAGCCGCGTTCTTCGTCGCGCACCATGGGGTGCAAGATTTTCTCCAGCTTCGTCAAAGCATCTCGATTGCCGAGCACGGCGGCGCGGAGTGCGGTGCGATCGAGGGCGCCGTTTACGACGGTGCCGGGGAAGGTCGCCTCGATCGGCTTGAGCGCCCGCCCGCCTGGGGATTGCAGCATGTGAACGCAGGCATCGGCGTCGAAGACGGGAATGCGGGCGCGCTTGAACGCGGCGGCGCAGGTGGATTTTCCCATGCCGATGCCGCCGGTCAGACCGATGACCTTCAGGGGACCGGACGGTTTGCGGGGAACGATTCGGGGCGCGTATGGCATGGGCCGAGGATCGCCCCGCTCCACCCGAAGATCAAGTTCGAGTGCAGGTCGGGCCCCGCGCGCTAAAGCAGATCGGAAGCCACGAACCGCCGCAAATCGGCGTCCACGACCGGTTCTACCCCGAACCAGGCTTCGAAGCCCGGCACGGCCTGATGCAGCAGCATGCCCAGGCCTTCCACCGTGCGCATCCCACGGGCGCGGGCAGCGGCCAGCAGCGGCGTTTCCAGCGGTACATAAACGATGTCGGCCACTGCCGCGCCCTTCGGCGCTCGGCACAAGTCGATCTCGACCGGGTTCTGCCCGTTCATGCCCAGCGAGGTCGTATTGACCAGCAGCGCGTGCTCCGCCAACGCATCCGATCGGCGGTCCCAGTCCACGACGTTCAAGCCGGGGAGGTCCGCTGCCAGGGCCTCGGCACGGTCGCGGCTGCGGTTGGCGACGGTGACCCGCACGCCTATGTCCTGCAATGCCGGTGCGATGGCGCGGGCCGATCCACCGGCCCCCAGGATCAAAGCCGGCCCGGCGGCGGGATCGACGCCATGCGCGCGCAGATTGGCCAGAAAGCCCCAGCCATCGGTGTTGCGGCCGGAGATCTTGCCGTCCTTGAATACCAGCGTATTGACCGCCCCAGCCTTGCGCGCGGTTTCGTCCACAGTGTCGCACATCTCGAAGGCGGCGATTTTATTGGGAATGGTGATGTTGGCGCCCGCGAAACCGGACAGCATCAGTCCGCGCACGGCGGCGGGAAAATCGTCCGGCTTGATGGGTAGCGGAACATAAGCGCCGTCGATCTTATGCCGCTCCAGCCAGAAGCCGTGCAGCCGCGGGGATCGGGAGTGGCTGACCGGCCAGCCGATGATACCCGCGAGGCGGGCGTGACCTGTGAGTATGGGCATGGCGGAGGGAAATGCCGGACCATGCGAGGGAGATCAAGGGCCGTCGTCCTCCGGCGTTGCCGCCTGCAAAGCCGCCTCGGCGATCGACCAGAATGCTTGCCATGCCGGTTCGATCTTCGATCGATAGTAGTCCATCGCTTTCGGCGTCGCCTCGACGATGCGGACCCGAGCGTCGAGGAGGCTCGGTTTCACGACGATCCAGCCTTCGACTTCGCTGTCTTGGATCGCACGCGAAATGGTGGCAGGACTGACGGTGCCGGTTGCCCGTGCCGCGAGGTCCTTCTGGGTCATGACCCGACCCTCGAAATGTGCCAGGCAGGCTTCGGCCACGATCCAAAAGGCTTCCTGCGCACGGGGAATTTCCCGTTGCTCGCGGAGTTCGCCGATGATCGCCGCGCGCCGTGCTTGCGCCTCGCGGTGCCAACGCCCGATGGCGATTGCCTTCGCCGCCAGCGGTATGCGGGCCGAGATAGTGTCCCGTGCCATCGGTCGGTCCTTATCGTTTCAGTCGGTGCCGATCCGCTTGGCTGCCAGCTTTTTTGGCTGCTTGTCGGCCGTCCCCGATATCGGCATGCACGTCGCGGGGACGCCCATTGCGCCCGCATTTGGAAAGGGAGGCCGGCATGCAAGCCCTCGAACGCAGATTGGATATCGCTATTCGCCTTGCGCGGGAAGCCGGCGCCCTGGCCATGCGTATGCGCCCACCGCCCGGCGGTCCGCAAGCCACGCTGAAAGGCATCCAGGATTGGGTGACTGCGGCCGATGGCGCCGTCGAACGCTTCCTGTCGGACCGATTGCTATCCGCCTTCCCCGAGGACGGGTTCCAGGGCGAGGAAGAAGGCATCGGCCGGACCGGCTCGCTGCGCTGGGTCGTCGACCCCATCGATGGCACCGCGAATTATATGCGTGGCGCCAACCGGTTTTGCGTGTCCCTTGGGTTGCTCGACGACCGGACCCCGCTGGTGGGCACCATCTTCGCCCCGGCGCTGGACGAAATGTTCGCCGCCCGGCAAGGCGCCGGCGCGACGCTGAACGGATCGCCGATCCGCGCCGCCGATACCGCCGACATGCGGCGCGCGACGGTGGAAATCGGGTGGTCCTCCCGCCGATCGGACGCCGATTTCATCGCCCTGTGCGGCCGTGTCAAAGCGACGGGTGCGGTGCTGCGCATGGGCGGTTCGGGTTCATTGGGCCTCGCCGACGTCGCCGCCGGGCGGCAGGACGCCTATGCCGAGATGCACATCAACCTTTGGGATGTGGCCGGCGCTTTGGCGATCCTGGCCGAGGCCGGCGCCGATACGAGCGACTTCATGACCGGCGACGGCCCGGTCGCGGGCAACCCGATTCTGGCCTGTGCCCCCGGTATCGCGCCGGCCATGCACGCACTCTTTTGACAGGCGGCGCGCCGAGCGCTTTCTTGCCGACGATGCCAGGAGGAAATATCGAAATGCAGGCCCATGGTCGCCCCTTGGAGGGCATGCGCGCCATCGCGCTGGAACACGCCGTCGCAGCGCCGTTGTGCAGCCGGCATCTCGCGGACATGGGCTGCGATGTCATCAAAATCGAACGGCCGGGCGTCGGTGATTTCGCCCGCGATTACGATAGTTTCGTCCATGGCCAGAGCAGCCATTTCGTCTGGCTCAATCGCGGTAAACGCAGCGTCACCCTCGATGTAAAGCAGCCGGCAGCCCGAGCGGTGCTGGATCGGCTGATCGGCGGTGCCGACGTGCTGCTGCAAAACCTCGCACCGGGCGCCGCCGCACGCTTGGGCCTGAGCTACGAGGCGCTGAAACCCGTCAACTCCAAGCTGATCGTTTGCGATATCTCCGGTTATGGCGAGAGCGGACCTTTTCTGCAGAAGAAGGCCTACGACTTGCTGATCCAAGCCGAATCGGGCCTGATTGCGGTCACCGGATCCCCCGACGAACCATCGCGGGTGGGCATTTCCGCTGCCGACATTTGCACTGGCATGTATGCGCTGACCGGCATTCTGGGCGCGCTGGTACGGCGTGGCCGGACGGGGGAGGGGGCGAATATCAAAATCGCCATGCTCGACGCTTTGGCCGAGTGGACAACCCAGCCGATGCTGCGCAAGGCCTATGCCGGTTCGCTGGTGCCGCGATCCCCCACCAATCATCCCGCCATTGCACCGTATGGGGCGCATAAGACCAAAGACGGTCAGGTCATTTTCGGGATTCAAAACGATCGCGAATGGACCGTGTTCTGCGATAAGGTGATGGGTCAGCCGGAGATGTTGACCGATCCGCGCTACAATTCCACCAACAATCGTCGAGAGAACCGCGTGGCGCTAACACGACAAATCGAAGACCGTTTCGCGCCGCTCACCTCGCTGGAAGTGGTGAAATTGCTGGACGATAACGGCATCGCCAACGGCCGCCTGAACGATGCACAAGACGTTTGGGATCACCCGCAACTCGCGGCCAGGGATCGTTGGCGGGATGTACAGACCGAACACGGCCCGTATCGCGGGTTGCTGCCGCCGTTCACGTTTACCGATGTCGAAATGGGCATGGGACCGGTGCCGGCGATCGGGCAGCACACCGATGCTATCCTGGCCGAACTCGGTTACGACGCGGCCGACATCGCGGCAATGCACGCATCGGGTGCAGTATGACCGATTTCGACCCCGCCGAACATCGCATGGTCCCCGAACAGCGCTGGTTCGAGGATTTTCGTCTGGGCGAACGCTTCGTCCTGCCCAGCCGCACCATGACGGAGGCGGTCTTTCTGGCTTTCCAGGGCGCCAGCGGCGACGCGCACCCCATCCATTACGATGTGGAATTCTGTAAAGCCCGTGGCATGCCCGGCCTTTTGGCGCACGGGTTGCAAACACTGGCGCAAACCGCGCCCGGTGCGGGAATGTTTCCGTATTATACCGAAGAATCCATCGTCGGCTTCATCGAACAATCCAGCAAATTTCTGAAACCGGTGTTTGCCGGCGACACCGTCTACCCGGCGCTGGAGATCGACGAGCTGACGCCCGGCCGCACCACGGGCGTGCTAGGATTCCGCAGCACCATTCACAACCAGCGGCGGGAATTGGTGCTGGAAGGCAAGCAACGCTATCTATTGCGGAAACGCCCAATCTAGGAGGTCGTCGCCCATGCGCCCGGAAGACGCGATCGCGGATAAAACCCGCCCTTTCACCGGAGCCGAGTATATCCGAAGCCTCCGCGATGGGCGGGAGGTTTATATCGATGGCGAACGCGTTGCCGACGTGACCGTGCATCCGGCATTTCGTAATTCCGTGCGCTCTATTGCCCGTTTGTACGACGCGATGCACGACCCCGCGACCAAGGATGTGCTGACATGCCCGACCGATACCGGGTCCGGGGGCTACACGCATAAATTCTTTCGGGTGCAACGATCGCGGGACGATCTGATCGGCGCCCAAGGCGCGATCGCGGAATGGTCGCGCCTTTCGTATGGCTGGATGGGTCGCACCCCGGATTACAAAGCGGCCTATACCAACACATTGGGCGCCAATTCGCAGTATTATGGGCCCTTCGCCGACAATGCCAAAGCCTGGTACAAGCGGGCGCAGGAAGCCGTGCCGTTCATGAACCATGCGATCGTGAACCCGCCGGTCGATCGGCATTTACCCGCCGAAGCATCCAAAGATGTGTTCGTGTGCGTGCAGAAAGAAGTCGACGGCGGCATTGTCGTGTCGGGCGCCAAAGTCGTTGCGACCTCTGCCGCGATCACCCACTATAATTTTATGGGCCAGAGTTCGAAGACCGCGACAGAAGATTTGGACATGTCGCTGATGTTCATGGTCCCGATCGATGCGCCCGGATTGAAACTATTTTGCCGCACATCCTACGAACGCGCCGCGCGATCCCCCTTCGATTATCCGTTATCGTCGCGTTTCGATGAAAACGATGCGATTTTCGTTTTGGACAATGTTTTCATCCCCTGGGAAGACATTTTCATCTACCGCGATCCCCAGCGCGTCCTAAGCTTCTACCCCCGGTCCGGTTTCACCAACGGTTTCCAGTTTCAAGGCTGCACCCGTTTCGCGGTCAAGCTGGATTTCATCGCCGGTCTCCTCGCCAAAGCGCTACGCTGCACCGGAGGCGATGAGGCACGCGGCAACCAAGTCCTGCTGGGGGAGGTCGTTGCGTGGCGGAACTTGTTTTGGTCGCTGTCCAATGCCATGGCGAACAATCCCGACCCATGGATCGGCGACGCCGTATTGCCGGAGCTGAAGGCCGGCCAGTCCTATCGGGTCTTCGCGCCGGATGCTTATCCGCGAATCAAAGAAATCGTCGAGCGCACTGCGACTTCCGCGCTGATTTATCTCCCGTCGTCGGTGAAAGATCTCGCCAATCCGGCGATCCAACCCTATTTGGAACGATATGTCCGAGGCTCGCACGGGATAGCAGCCGAAGAGCGGATTAAAATCATGAAACTGCTTTGGGACGCCGTCGGCACCGAATTCGGCGGCCGGCACGAACTTTACGAGCGCAATTATGCCGGCGGGTGGGAGGATATTCGCGCGCAAACCCTGACCTGGGCACAAAAAGGCGGCGAACTCGCAAAAATGGAGGCGATGGTGGATCGTTGCATGGCCGACTACGACACGCATGGTTGGACCGGCGATACCTGGGTCAGTTAAAGGCGCGGCAGCACCTTTTCCCCGAACAGACGCATCGAATCCATCGCTGCCGTCAGTGGCACATCGTTGAAATTGACCTGCAACGACGCGATTTCGAAATCGTCGACCTGACGTCGATAGGTTGCGACAGTATCCAAAATCCGTTCCGGCGTTCCGATCCAGGCGGCGCATTTTGCCACCTGCGTTTCGAACGTCTCCCGCGCCAATGCCGCGATCGTCTTGTCGTAGCCGGGGTAGTCGGCGGATGCGGCACCGGTTGTCCATTCCGAGACAGCCGCGACCAGCGAGCGTAAATATCGGTTGAGCGGTTCGCGCGCAATGGAATCGGCCTGTTGCTGGTCTTGATGGCACAGCATGTGGAAGGCGAGCATGACCGTGCCGGGTCCTGGGTGGCCTGCCCGAGCGCGCGCCTCGCGGTAGGTGTCGAGCAGGTCTTTCATGGCGCCGCCGGCCATGGGAATGGCCATGATGCCGTAGCCAAGACGTCCAGCCATTTCAAAACTGGCGTG
>JBAXFK010000192.1:0-9210 GCA_037139955.1 Rhodospirillales bacterium | reverse complement strand
GCATCGGTGTGCCAAAGGCGCTCTCGGCGGCCGAGGCCGCGCGTGCCATCAACCCCGAGGTAACCGTCGTCCCGCACGCATTTCGCCTCGGACCCGACAACGCCATCGATTTGATCCGCCAATACGACATCGTGTGCGACGGCACCGACAATTTCGGGACCCGCTTTCTGATCGCCGACGCCTGTGCGCTGGCGCAACGTACACTGGTCTCGGCTGCGGTGCTGCGCTTCGATGGGCAGTTGTCGGTGTTCAAACCGCATACCGGTGGGCCGTGCTACCGCTGCCTTTATCCAGAACCCCCGCCCGACGGTCTTGTCCCATCCTGCGGAGAAGCCGGCGTGCTCGGCGCCGTCACCGGGGTGATGGGGACGCTTCAGGCGACCGAGGTGCTGAAGGAAGTCCTCGGCATCGGCGACTCGCTATCTGGCCGATTGCTGGTGTGGGATGCGTTGGAAACGAGATTTCGCACCGTCAAGTTGCGCCCCGACCCGAAATGCGCGCTGTGCGGTCCCGACGCGACGATCGAAGATCTGTCGGCTCACACCGAAATATCGGGGCCAATCTGTGCCGTCTGAGGCTCTTGGAATCCTGCTGATCTCCGGCACGCACGAACGCGCCCATTATGCCTTTGTCATGGCCGCTGGCGCCGCCGCGCTCGGCCGCTCGGTCGTGCTATTCGCTACCAACAAGGGTTGCCGGGCTTTGCTGCGCGATTGGTCCGGATTGGACGACGCCCAACGCGACGCCGGCGTGCAGGCAAAAGGCGTGGCCGGGCTGGAAGAACTTCGCGAGGCCGCGGTGGAACTGGGTGTTCGTACCATCGCCTGCGAGGCCGGCTTGCGCGCCGAATCCATCGATCCCTCAGGCCTGCTGCCGCAAACCCAGGTCGCTGGCGTCGCCACCTTCCTTTATGCTGTCGGGCGCGGCCAGATTGTCACGCTGTAACAGGGGTTTACCCGGCGAGGATTCGCCTGATATCGATGCCGCGAGAGGTCCCCGTATGCGTGTTCCCGTCCTGGTGCCGGCTTTATATCGGATGTCCGAACCAATGACGTGCCGGCCGATCGAAATCGTCATGCCGATGTTGCGCGGTCGATGGCTGTGTCGGGTGGCGGTACAAGCGATGTTTCTGCTGGCCCCGATCCTGCTCGCGCCGGTCCCGGGACGGGCGCAACAACCTCCGCCCAAGAAGCCGCCGCCGGTTGTTCAGCCGCAGGGCCAGACCCATGCACAAAAGCCGGCACCCGCACCTGTCGCCGCACCAGCCATGCCCGAACCGCCCGTCGTGCCCGCCGTCGCCGCGCCCGTCGCACATCCTCCGCCCGTAAAACCGGCCGATGGCGAGAAAGCCGAACCGTCGAAATTGCCGCGCTTCCAGTCTTTGCGGTCCAACGAAGTCAATCTCCGTGCCGGCCCCGGCACCCGTTATCGGATCGATTGGGTCTATAAGCGCGCCGATCTTCCGGTGGAAGTTGTGCGCGAGTTCGACCACTGGCGTGCCATTCGCGATGCCGATGGGATCGAAGGCTGGGTCAATCAAGCCACATTGAATTCGCGCCGCAGTTTTGTCGTCAAAGGCGGCGACGCCACGTTGCGCGACGACGCCAACGACAAATCTTCGGCGGTTGCGACACTGAGGCCGGGTGTGATCGGTCGTATCCGGTCCTGCCCCAAGGATTCGGCCTGGTGTCACGTTACCGTGGCCGGGCATGGCGGCTACCTGAAACGCGCTCAGTTTTGGGGCACGCTGCCGAACGAGGAAATCCTGCCATGAGTGGCGATGACCAGGTTCTAGATGGAAAGACCGACACCGCGATCCGAGCGGTTTTTGCTGGGACGCGTCGGATCGCGCTGGTGGGCGCGTCGGCCAAGCCATGGCGCGATTCGCACCATGTGATGAAATTTCTGCTCGATCGCGGATTCGACGTCATCCCGGTCAACCCTACGCTTGCCGGCCAAACCATTCATGGCCGCACCGTCGTCGCTCGGTTGGCGGATGCGGCGCCGTTGGAGATGGTGGATGTCTTCCGCAACGCGTCCCATGTCGGGGAACTGGTGGACCGTGCGATTGCGCTGGGGGCCAAATCCATATGGATGCAATTGGGCGTGGTCGATGCCGCTGCGGCGGCGCGAGCCGAGGCCGCAGGGGTGGCGGTGTTCATGGATCGATGCCCGGTGATCGAGGATCGGCGGTTGGGCCTATTCGGCCATTGAAGTCGGGGCCTAGAAGAGCCACTTTGCTGTCCAGTCACGGTCGAAACCGAGGACCCCAGAGGGACCCATCATGACCAACGAAGAACGCGACATCATCACCCAGTTCATCACCCGCGTCAGTGGCGCACAACGCCCGGCGCAACCGGCTTTCGGTGGGTCGGTGCCGGCGACGGTCCAACCGCCGCTGCCGCCCGTGGATCGGGAGGCAGATGGCCTGATCGGTGGCCTGTTCCAGCAATATCCGGACGCGCGTTACCGCCTGACGCAGACCGCGTTTGTGCAGGAACACGCGCTGGCGGAGGCGCAAAACCGCATCCAGCGTCTGGAGTGGGAACTGCAGCAGGCTCAACAGGCGTTACAACAGGCCCAACAAGCGGCCCAACAGGCGGCGCAGCAACGCCCGGCCTCCGGTGGGATTTTCGGCGGCTTGTTCGGTGGCGGGCGGACGCAAGCCCCGCCGCCTCCGCCGCAGGCCGCGCCGGTCTGGGGCGGGCAGCCGCAGCAGGGATACCAACAGCCGCAGTATCAGCAGATGCCGCCGCCGCAACCGCAATACGCGCCGGGGTATCAGCAGGGCATGTTCCAGCAGCGCCCGGGCGGCGGGTTTCTGTCGTCGGCGCTGACGACTGCGGCCGGGGTTGGCGGCGGCATTTTGGCGGCGCAGGCGATCGGCAGCCTGTTCTCCGGCCATCATGGCAGCGCGAGCTTCGGCGGCGGCTTCGGTGGTGGCGCGGCGAGCAACAGTCCCTGGGCAGCGCCAGCGGCGCAACAGGATTACGTCGACCAAGGCACCTGGGGTGGCGGCGGTGCGGTGCCTCTTCCGAACCAGGACTATGTCGATAACGGGACATGGGACCAGAAGACGGCGGATCAATCGTCGTCCTGGTCGGACAATAGCGGCGGCGAAAGCTGGGATTCCGGTGGCGGCGGCGGGTCCGACGACACATTCTGATCGGTGGAATGGAACCCCCTCCTGCGGGAAGGGGCAGACAGGCTAGGCTTGCCTCGCTCCCTCCATCGTCTGCGTCAGGGCCATCGCCTGCGTCAGGGCCACCGCCGAGCCCAGGCTGTTCGCCATATCCGTTGGGATCAGCACCGTCGTGCCACGTTCCTTGTTCATTTCGTATAGCAAATTCATCTGCCGCAGTTTCAGCGCGTTCGGATCGTTGCCGTAAAGCTTGGCGGCTTCCAGGATCTGTTTGGCGATCTCCAACTCCGCAGAGGCCAAAGTCACCCGCGCATCTTTTTCCCGTTCGGCTTGGGCTTGGCGGCTCATGGCGTCTTGCAGTTCGCGTGGGATCGAAACATCCTTGATCTCCACGCTGCGAGCCGTCACGCCCCAATCCACGGTTTTGGCCGAGATGGTAGTGCGCAGCTGTTCGTCGGCGGTTTTGCGATCGGAGAGCAAGCGCGACAGATCGGTGGCGCCGATCGTCTCGCGCAACGTGGTCTGGGCCACGCGCTCGATCGCCTCGCGGTAGTTGGCGATGCGAACGGCGGCGGCCTCGGGGTTCTCGACCTGCCAGAATACGATCGCATCCACACCTACCGCCACGGTATCGCGAGTCAGTGCCTGTTCGGCGGTGATGGTGGTGGTTTGGATGCGTAAATCGACGACCTGCGCGACCCGGTCGATCAGCGGAAACAACAGGTAAATGCCCGGTCCCTTGGCCTTGTGAAAGCGTCCGAGGCGCAGGATCACCGCCCGCTGCCATTCGTTAGCAATCCGAACGGAGACCAGAAGAATGACAAGAACGACGACGGCGACGATACCGACGATGACACCCATGGCCGTATGCTCCCGCTGGCCGGCGGTTGTGCGCCGGGGCCGCACCATCGCATAACCGCCGCACCGAACCAACCGGTTCGCGGAAAGTTCAAGCCCGAGGCCCCCCTGCTGCCCTTCGTCGATTCCTTTACCGCCGATGAGTGGCAGGCCATCCGCCTGACCCTTGTCGTCGCCTCGCGCGCGGTCCTGGTCGATCTGCCGCTGGCGCTGGGGCTGGCGTTGCTGCTCTCGCGCGGGCGCTTCGCCGGGCGAGGCCTGTTGGACACCGTGGCACATCTGCCGCTGGTGCTGCCGCCGGTCGTGGTCGGCTGGCTGCTGCTGCTGCTGTTCGGGCTACATGGGCCGGTCGGGGCGCTATTGTACGTCTGGTTCGACGTTCGCCTCGTGTTCACTCGTACCGGCGCGATCCTCGCCTGCGCGGTCATGATTCTGCCGCTGATGCTGCGTGCGATCCGCCTGTCGCTGGAGACGGTGGACCCCGGCCTGGAGCAAGCCGCGCGCAGTTTGGGCGCCGGCCCCTGGGACCGCTTCCTTTCGATTACCCTGCCACTGGCCGCGCCGGGCGTGTTGGTCGCCGCGATCACCGGTTTCGCCGCTGCTTTGGGGGAGTTCGGGGCGGTCATCACCTTCGCTGCTAATATTCCCGGCCAGACCCAGACGCTGCCTTTGGCCATCTACAGCGCTTTGCAAAGCCCCGGCGGGGCGGAAGCGGCGGCACGTCTCTCGCTGGTTTCGGTGGGGCTGGCTGTGGTTTTCCTGACCGTAGCCGAAAGCCTCGGGCGCCGCCTTCGCGCTCGGGTCGGCCGATGATACGATGCCGTCAGGCAATGTCGGCAAACAGCGAGAGATGAAATGATCGTCGTCGAGGGTGATTCCTGGGTCAATGCGCCGCGCAATTTGGCTTTCGTGTTGGCGCCGTCCGACCAAGGCACTCTGATCGTAAACCGGTTCGATCGAAAAATAAATGCGGAAGGCCAAGGCATCGTCGTCGGCTTCATGGTGCTCAACCAAGGGTCGTACGACAGTCAGGACATTTCGTTCGCGCGGTTTCTGCTGGGGTTGCGCCGTCGCCATTTCGGCGATGGCGTCGCAGTGGTGGATTGCGGTGCCAATATCGGCATCATGACCCTCGAATGGGCGAAGGCGATGACCGGTTGGGGTTCGGTCCTCGCGATCGAAGCGCAGGAGCGGGTTTTCTATGCCCTCGCGGGGAATATCGCGCTGGCCAATTGTTTCAATGTTCGAGCCTTGCATGCCGCCGTGGGGGCGGAGAATGGAGTATTGCGCATTCCGACACCGGATTATTGTAGCCCGGGCTCGTTCGGCAGTCTGGAGCTTCGGCAACGCTCGACCAATGAGAATATCGGCCAATCCATCGACTACGACGAAGCGCGGATGATGCCGGTACGCTTGCTGACCGTCGATTCGATGGAATTGACGCGGGTCGATTTCATCAAGATCGATGTCGAGGGTATGGAGAACGAAGTCTTGACAGGTGCGGCGGCTACCATCCAACGATGCCGGCCGATCCTAACTGTCGAACACATTAAAAGCGATGGACAGGCTTTGGCGCAAACGCTGATCGGTTATGGATATCGTTGCATGTTCGTCGGCATGAATATTCTCGCGGTGCACGAGACCGATCCAACGCTGGCGCATATTACCGTCAAGGAGTGATCTGCGGCATTGTGGCCTCTTCCGGTGTCGCCGCGATGCGATGCCGCCGGAGCCATGCGCCGAAGCGCGGAGCGGCTGTCAGGACGCAGAACGGGATCGACAGTACCAACCCTCCGGCCAATGGCGCGGCCCATAGCACCGTCTGCCATCCGGCTTGCGCGAAACCGGTGAAGGCCAGCAGCCCGATTGCGGTATGCGGCCATAGCAGACGCGCAGCCTCGACCCAGGGCACGCCGCGATCGCCTCGATTCTGTGGCAGCCACGCCGTGGGCATGCCTAGTAGCAAGCGAATGGTGGTGCCGGTTTTGCCGACCACGGAAATCGCATCCAGTAGCAGGGTAAACACGGTCTCGGCCGCAATCCCGCCCAGAACCAGTGTTAGCCCGCCATAGCCGGCACGCAGGTCGCGCGCGCACAGCACCTGCGCGTAACCGAACAATTTTGGGGCGTATATCGCGCCGGCCCAACCGAGCATGGCGGTCAGGATGGGGGCAGGGGGGAACGGGGAGGCGGTATCTGTTGCCGCTGCCCAGGCCGCAGCGACCAGGATCGCCAGATAAAACGGCGTGCAGCCGAACAGCAGGATTGCCTGCACCAACTGCCACCGCCCCATGGGACGCAATCCGGGCATGCGGAGAAGAAATCGGTATTCCAAATTGCCGGCGAGCCAGCGGTGCTCGCGGCGCATGAACTCCGGCAAGGCGGGGGGATTGGCCTCGAAGGACCCGTCTTCCTCGGGCAACAGGCGCACGCCCCAACCGGCGCCGGCGAGCAACGCGGCCTCGATCTGGTCGTGCGATAGGATGGGGCGGCCGTCCGGCAGCAGCGGTAGGCGAGCGTGTTCGCGGAATGGGGCGATGCGGATCATCGCGTTGTGGCCCCAGTAACAGGCCTCATCCCCTTGCCACCATGCCAGCGCTGCCGCCCAGGTGCGCATGCCTGCGCGCATGCCGAATTGAAATAGCCGGGGGAACGCCGACGCCGCGGGTAGCCCGACTGTCAGATGCTGCACGATCGCCAAATGCGGGTGCGAGTCCATCTCGTGCGCCAGCCGCAGCACCGCGTGCGCCGACATATCCGAGTCCGCGTCGAGTGCCAGCATCAGGTCGAATCCGTTCGCATGCCGATCCATGAAATCCATGACGTTGCCGGCCTTAAACCGGTCGTTGTCGGTGCGACGGCGATACCGAATGCGATCGGGGGCGCGATCGGTGGCGCGGAACGCGGCGATCGCCGATTCCTCGGACGTGCCGGTACTATCGGACAGCACGAACAGCGCGAATTGCGCCCCGGCACCGGCCGCGTCCAGCCCGTCCAGCAACCGCCGGAGAGGGGGCAGGACCGCACTCATATCCTCATTCCGTACGGTAACGCCGATGGCGATGCGGCCGGCGGGGGGCGGGTAGGATGCGGGCGGTTGGGTGCGGAAAAGCAACACAGCGAATCCCAGCAAACCCTGCGCGAAGCAAAACCCTACCCATAGCGTGGCCAGCGCGAAGCTTCCCATGATCGTTATCTTTGCCACCGTCCAGCCGCCGGGCGCCAAGGCACGGTGCATGGGCCACCAAAGCAAGACAGCCGTCAGCAGGCTGAGGCACACGACAATCGAGCGGCGCAGTTTCATTTACAGTCCTTGGACGGCGATACCGGGGCCTGTATAGCCATTATCATGCAACAAAGCGCCGCCCCCCATGTTGCCGTCGTGCTCCCCCCCCGCGAAGGATTCGGTCCCAAGCGGACCGGTGCGCTCGGTCTGCTGGCGCGGCGGTATGTCGCGACACCCGGCTTCCGCACCACTATTTTCGGCGGCGTTCAGGGCGGGCCGGTGTTCCCCGGCATCGATTTCGTGCCGATCAAACCGACGATCTGGTGGCCCGGGCCCACCAATGTGCGCTTCGCAATCGCCGTCGCACACCGGCTGAAGCAAATCCGCCCGGCGCTGATCGAGGTCCACAACCGCCCCGAAATCGCCCTGACCCTGGTTGCTCGGTTACCGGACATTCCAGTGACCTTGATCCTGAACAACGAACCGCAGGAGATGCGGGGTGCGCAGTCTCCCGCCGATCGGGCGACGTTGTTGCGGAAATTGGCGCTGGCGATGACGTCGTCGGAATACCTGAGGGGCCGGCTGATGGAGGGGGTCTCGGACCCGGCTCGTCCGCCTGTTGTGCTTCCGAACTGCCTCGATCTGAGCGAATTGCCGCCGCCGCGGCAGCGTGAGCGGCTGATTTTGTTCGCTGGCCGCGTTGTCGCGGAAAAAGGGCCCGACGCCTTTGTCATGGCCTGCGCCGCTGCGCTGCCTTTGTTGCCGGGTTGGAAAGCGACGATGATCGGCGCCGACCGTTTTCGCGTAGACAGCCCCGAAACCGCCTTCGTCCAATCGGTCCGAGCGGCGGCGGAACACGCGCCGGTCGGGATAGCCGGTTATCGGGATCATCCGGAGGTACTGGACGCCATGTCCCGTGCCGCCATCGTGGTGGTGCCCAGCCGCTGGCCGGAACCCTTCGGGCTGGTGGCGTTGGAGGCGATGGCGAGCGGCGCAGCGCTGATTTGCTCCCCGCGCGGCGGTCTGCGGGAGGTCGCGGGCGATACCGCGTTGTATGCCGACCCCGATCGCCCGGAGGATATCGCCGCCGCCCTACGCCTACTCGGCCGAGACGAGTCGCGACGGAACGAGATGGCAGCGGCCGGACGGGCGCGTGCCAAGCAGTTCGATCTGCCGGTTATTGCGGCACGCTTGGCGGAATTACGATGGGGAGTGTTGGGCGCGGGTGGTTGATCCGACCGAACATCCCTATATGGACGCCCTGAACAGACAATCGGAGGCGCCACCATGGCCGAAGCCACCCAAGACCTCGTACCGGTGACGGTGCTGACCGGCTACCTCGGTGCCGGCAAAACCACGCTGCTGAACCGCATCCTGACCGAGAACCACGGCAAGAAATACGCTGTCGTGATTAACGAGTTCGGCGAGCTCGGGGTGGACAACGACCTGGTCGTGGACACCGACGAGGAAGTGTTCGAGATGAATAACGGCTGTATCTGCTGCACTGTGCGCGGCGATCTGATCCGCATCGTCGGTGGCCTGATGAAGCGCCGCGACAAGTTCGACGGCATCATCATCGAGACCACAGGCCTCGCGAATCCCGCCCCGGTCGCCCAGACGTTCTTCGTGGATGAGGGCGTGAAGGCGAAAGCGCGACTGGATGCTATCGTCACCGTCGTCGACGCCAAGCATTTGCCGGCCCGTCTGAAAGACAGCAATGAGGCCGAGGACCAAATCGCCTTCGCCGATGTCATCGTGCTGAACAAGACCGATCTGGTAACGCCGGAGGAACTGGCCGCCGTCGAGGCGCAAATCCGCACCATTAACCGCTTTGCCACCATTCACCGCACGCAGCGCTCCGCCGTCGCGATCGATACGGTGCTGAACCAGGGTGCGTTCGATCTGTCCCGTGTGCTGGCCTTCCAGCCGGATTTCCTGACCGGCGACGACGACCACGAGCATAACGAGGACATCTCGTCCATGA
>JBAXFK010000191.1:0-9276 GCA_037139955.1 Rhodospirillales bacterium | reverse complement strand
TGTTAACCGTCAGCGTCCCTGGAGCGAACGAAATCGCATAATTGCCCGACGTCAGCCCGCTCGGCAGGACGTTGTAAGTTCCAGCATCGATCCCCTGACCGGAGAACGCCAGCGCACCACCCAGCGACGCAGGGCTGTCGGAATATTGAAAGCCGGTGTAGCCAGCTGTCAGGTTCGGCGTCTGCCCGTATGTCGTGGCCAGTGTATTCGTGACCACGGTCAGGGATGCCTTGTTAACCGTCAGCGTCCCTGGAGCGAACGAAATCGCATAATTGCCCGACGTCAGTCCGTTCGGCATGACGCTGTAAGTACCGGCGCCGGCTCCCTGACCGACGAATGCCAGCACGCCGCCCAGCGATGCAGGGGTGTCCTGATATTGCAGACCGATATAACCGGCGGTCAGGTTCGGCACCTGTCCGTATGTCGTGGTCAGAGCATTCGTAACCACCGTCAACGGAGCCCTATTTACCGTCAGCGTGCCGGGAACATAGGAAACCGTATAATTGCCAGACGTCAGTCCGCTCGGCAGAACGCTGTAGGTCCCGACGTCGATGCCTTGGCCGGAGAACGACAGCCCGCCGCCGAACGATGCCGCGCTGTCCGAATATTGTAGCCCAATAAACCCAACGGTCGGATTCGGCGCCTGCCCATATGTCGTGGTCAGAGCATTCGTGACCACCGTCAGAGGAGCCCTGTTTACAGTCAGCGTGCCGGGCACATAGGAAATCGCGTAATTGCTCGATGTCAGCCCGCCCGGCGTGACGGCGTATGTGCCGACATTGATTCCTTGACCGGAGAACGACAATGCGCCGCCAAGCAAGGCAGCGTTGTCGGCGTATTGAAATCCAGAATAACCGACAGTCGGATTCTGCGCTTGCCCGTATGTCGTCGTGACATTGCCTGCCGTCACCGTCAACGGCGCCCGCGCTACCGTCGCCGTCCCAGGAGCAAAGGCCAGCACGTAATTCTCAAGCGATACAAGCGATCCCGGAGCCGCGCCTATAGAATACACGCCAGCAGCAATCCCGGGACTACCGAGGATCGGTGTGCCAGAGAGCGCGGCGGGAAGCGAGTCGCCCGGCATGAGTCCCGTAACCGAGTAGGTCGGTGTCACCGTGGTGCCGTAGGTCGTGAAAATCGGGTCCGGCGTAACGGTCAGCGTGCCGGGGGTGGCAATAACAAAGCGATTGCCGGCCCCCACCGCCGCTCCGCTACGATAGCTAGCCAAGCTCGTACCCAGCCAGTCGATTCCGACCAGGCCATTCGCCACGATCGCGCCGGCGCTTGGCGTAAAAACAAGCCAACGCCCAGCCGGCGTCGATATCGACGCGCCGCCGATTTGGTTGACGAGCACGGAGCCCGAAATAATCGCAGCATCGCCGACGGCACTCGCACTGACCACCGAGGCGTTCAACGTCACGGCCCCGCTGGCTTCCAACGTCACCGGGCCATTCGTGCTCACACCGCTCAAGGAAAGGACGGTCCCGACCGTCAGCGGCCCGCTCACGGCGATATCGATCGCCGCTCCGGCTAGGGCCGCCACGGTTCCGATTGCATTGTTGGGATTGGCCAATTGCACCGATGCGCCATACAGCGCCAAGCCATTTGCCGAAATCGATCCGGCCGTCTGCACGATCCCACCGTTGGCCTGCAAACCGAGCGTACCGATATTCGGGACCGTGTTCAGATCCGCCGAGAGGGAGATCGTACCGCCGGTCAAGATACCTAGCGTCCCAGCTTGTATCCGCGCGAGTTCGTTCGCCGATAGTTCCAGCTTGTTCGCGGCCGTTTTGCCGGTCGACCCCAGATCGATACTGGTCAACGAGCCGATCGTCTCGATCGCCACGAGGCCCGGGTTGACGATCGTGCCGCCGATAGCGATCCGGTCGCCAATGAGATCGACCTCGGTCGCTGTACCCAAGCCGACGAGCATGCCACCCATGGCGATCCCGAGCCCTGTCGGCGCGGCGGCCGTGCCGTGCACCGCAATGGTGGCCCCGGCGGAGATCGTAGCGGCCGACGAGACGATGTTCACCCCGACGGCACCATTTCCGGCGACCATTACGGAACCGTTCGGTGCAGTCACCGTAGAGGTCGAATTAAACCAAACACCGGCCCCGAAAGAGGGGGGTGTCCCACCGACGACGGAGGGTCCGCCAATCAGCGTAATGTCGCCCGACACGGCAGTAAGCGATGCATTGCCGACGCCGTCGGAGATCATCACGCCGATGGGCACGGCGATCGTTGGATCGACCAATCCGTGGATCGATATCGCCCCGGCGGTAACCGATGCATTGAAGACATCGACGCCGTGCGCATAAGATCCGCTGCCACCTTGTCCGCAGAATTGGGCGAACCCGTCGGCGACGACGGTGGCACCGGTACCGAGGTATATTCCCGCCTTATTGGTCGTGTTCAACCCGACCGCGAAACCGTTGGCGTCGCCGGCTACACCGCCGCCGAACATCAAGCCCCCGGTCACGCCGATATTGACGGGCGCGCCGGCCCGGGCAACTTCGATCCCGCCGCCATCGCCCGAGGTGTTGGCATTCACCACTAGGTTCACCGTACCGCCGCCACCGGAAATGTTGCCGTCGATAAAAATATCGTTCCAAGCAATCAGCGACATTGTGCCGATCCTGCCCGCCGGGATCGTCAAGCTGAGCGGCGCGTTGACATGCAAAACCGAGCCAGTTTCTAGCGTGAGGTTGCCCACAGCGGTCAGAGCGATAGGCGCGGATATTGTCATCGCGCCGGACGTCGCCGACCCGATCGCCAACCCGGCCGCAGCGATACGCGCAAGTTCGGCCGCAGACAGTTGCAACGTGTCGACCGCAGTCTTGTCGGTTGTTCCCAGATCGATGCCGACAGCCCCGCTCAACGGCTGGATCGCAACTTTACCCGAACTGACGATGGTGCCGCTCAGCGCCATCGCGTCGGCGGTCAGGGCGACCGACGCTCCCTCTTGGCCAATCGAAACGATCGATCCGGCCAAACTCAGCCCCATCGACCCGTTCGCGGTTTGCGAACCGGTTAATGCAACACCGCCGACGGCGGTCAGAGTGGATCCACTATATGTGAAGATGCCGGTCGCACCGGTGCCGGAAAGGTCAATCGCGCCATTCGTTGCTACGACGGTCGCCTGCGGACCGAACACCGCGCCGATACTTGCCGGATTGACCGACGACAAACCGGTCTGGTCGCCCACGAGCAATACATCGCCCGCCGTCGCTCTGATAACGGATATGCCGGCGCCGTCGCCGATATTGAGACCGTGCGGGACTATCGCGCTTGCGGGGGAGCGGCCGAACAACGACACGCTAGAGCCGACAATGGTGTCGTTCTGCTGCATCTCGATGCCGTAGCCATATGTTGCGGCACCGGAAGCTTCGCCGCGCAGCGTGACAACGCCGCCCGCGCTCAGGGTGACGGCGGGGGTCATCACAATCCCCATCTTCCAGATGCTATGCCGCCCGACCGCGTAGCCGCTGCCATCCCCGGCTAGGCCACCACCGAGCGTCGCGTTACCGGTCAGATTGATGGTGGTCGGGATGTTAGTATACGTCTCCCCCCCGCCATCGGCTTGCGCTGTGGTGGATCCGGTGAACCCGCCGATCGTAATGCCGCCGCCGCCGCCGGTTTTGTTCGAATTCGCCAACAGATCGACAGTCCCGCCGCTGCCGACAATATTGCTGCGGATGAAAATGTCGCCGCCCGCGATCAACCCGATCGTGCCGACATGACCGACTGGAATTGCCAAACCGAGCGCGGCGAACTGGGTCAAGTCCCCCCGCGTTTCGAATGTTACATTACCGACATGGGTCAGCACGATCGGCGAGGTCAGGGCTAAATCGCCCGACAGCGACGAACCGAGCGACAGCGTGCCCGCCGTGATCGACCCGATTTCTGCGGGTAAAAGCTCCAGCGTTGCCTGGCTATTCTTCGCCGTGGAACCGATATCGACATGCCATCCAGGAGTCCACGGCTGAATCGAAACGAGGCCCGTCGCCACGATCGGGCCACCGATCGCGATCCGGTCGCCGATTAGATCGATCTCCCCGCCCGTGCCCGACGCCGTCAGCGGCCCACCTAGGTTGATGGCCAATGTCCCGGGCGCACCGGTCGTCCCCGTGATAGCGATCGTCTGTCCGGCGGAAATCGCCGTCGCGACACCCGTGGCAACACCCACGTTGCCGGCCGACCCAGCTCCCCCTGTTCCATTCAGTCGCACCGACCCGTTCGGTGCGGACAAAGTGGAACCATTCGCTATAAGAAGACCCGGCTGAAACGGTCCGGATGTCGGTGCAGCACCGACGATCGTCAGATCGCCGCCTGTCGCTGTCAGCGTTGTCCTGGCAACCGCCCCGGCGACGACGGGAATGAAATTGGCATCGGTCACTTGAATGCCGGCCCCAGCACCCGACCCCGTACCCGCTAAACCGTCGATAAATATGCTCTTGCCGGTAATCGTGCCGTTAGCGATATCGATCCCGAAGGGGTATCCACCGTTCGGGGCCCCTTGCCCTCGCAGCGTCACCGTGCCGGCTGCGGCGATCGTAACCCCAGCCAGCGTCGCGATTCCCATATTGCCAAAGCCTGTCAGGCCCAGCGCAAAACCGCTGCCGTCGCCCAATGTCCCACCGCCGAGCGCGATATCGCCCGTCGCCGAGAGAAGTACGGACGCACCTGTCTGATTGCCGATCGTGGACGCAGCTAATTCCAAGGGCCCGCCTGCAAAGCCGCCCACGACGATGCCGCCGCCACCACTGGAAGAATCGGCGTTGGCGTTCGCCAAGATACTCACCGTGCCGCCACCGCCGATAACGCTGGCCAGGATATCGATATTCCGACCGGCGACCAGATCGATATGTCCGCTATTGGCAGCCGGAACGATCAGGCTCAATGACTTACCGACAACGATAGAGCCGCCAGCGGCCAGTTCTAGATTCCCCGCATGGGTCAGTGCGATCGGTGCGGTTTCATATAAATTGCCGCTCGGCGCTGCGATCGTCAGCGTACCGGTGACGATGGATTGCAACTCGGCGGATGAGAGTTCCAACTGATTGCCGGTGGTCTTGACGACCGAACCTAGGTTGACATCCCAGCCGGCAGTCGTCGGCCGGATCAGAACTTGGTTGGTCGCGGCGATGGGGCCGCCGATGGCGATCCGGTCGCCGAATAGCTCGATGTTGCTCGTGATACCGGCTTGCCCGAGCGTGCCCGATAGATTGAGCGCTAACCCAGATGTAAAGGGCGAGCTTCCGGATAGCAGGATCACGCCGCTTGCAGTAATGACCGACGAAGGCAAAAGATCGATCGCAGTCGGCCCGTTCGCCTGGATAAAAACCGACCCGTTCGGCGCTGCGATCGTACCGGCACCGGTTACCAGCACGCCGACATTCCCGGTTTCCATCGGCGCGCCGAACATCGATACGTAGCCGGACGTCGCGAGAATGCGCGACGTTGTTGCCTGATCGCCGACCACGATCCCGGCAGCGTCGCCAATGCCGACCATCGTGACACTAGAGGCGGTGACACCGGCGCCAATCATGTCGATACCGTACTGCACTGGTCCTGCTATCGCCGCGCCACGAATCGAAACCGCACCACCGGCTACAATCGTCGCGCCACGGATCAGCGCAATGCCCATTTGAGCGAAGCTATTGTTGCCGATGGCATAACCGATGCCAGTACCGTCGGCTCCACCGCCAAGGGTCACACTGCCGCCCATGGATATGAGCGCCGTACCACCCGTATAAATCGGATTTCCGGTCACCAGCGCTGGGATGGCGTTGGGCGCACTGTTGAACGCGCCCATGGTGATACCGCCGCCTAGGCCCGACGCGTCGGAATTCACCAGCAAGCTGACTGTACCGCCGGTTCCGACGATATTGCTGGAAATATATATATCGTCTTGGGCTATCAGATCGATCTCGCCCGACGTCCCGGCCGGGATGGCGAGGCTGAGCGGGGCACCCATCGTAAGGGTACTGCCTCCGATCAGATGCAAATTGCCGACAGTGCTAAATGCGACCGGACCGGCCACAGTCAACCCGCCGACAGAAGGCGAACCGATGGTAAGCGTCTCGGCAGTAATGAAGCCGAGGTCCGCAGTAACCAACGACAGGGTACCGGCATTGATATAGCTGGACGCACCCACCGCGATGGCGCGACCGGGCGTGACGGGTTGGATCGATACTGTCCCGGACGCAGCGCTCACAGGACCGTTCATAAGGATGAAATCGCCCGCGAGATCGATCTCGCCGCCCGCATTTGTCACCGTCTGCGAGCCGGTCAGGTATATCGATAACGGCGTCGGTGCGGTCGACAGCCCCCAAAGTCCAATCGTCCGACCGGCGGTAATCCTAGCGGTAGACCATTCCCAAATGCCCGTACCGCCGACTGTGCCGCTGGGGCCGACTGTCCCCCGGATCTGAATCGATCCATTGGGCGCATTCAGCGATGTATTTTGATATAGGAAAACCCCAGCATTATATGCTGCGGTATTGGACGCAACCCTTGCATCGCCCACAATCGTAATATCGCCAGCCGTCGCCGTCACGGATGTCGATGTTGGCGCGCCGATGGCTTCGATAAAGCCGTAGTCGCCAATAAAAACGCCGATGCCGTTGCCGCCGCCGGCGGTGAGGGTTCCGGCCAATGTTACGCTGCCGCCGGAGATCGTTCCCGCGAACAGGTCGATACCGTAACTGAAGGGGCCAGGGCCGCCCAAGCCCCGCATCGCGACCGTACCGCCAGCGACGACCGAAGCGCCAGTTAAGATCGCGACGCCGATCTGGGCAAAGCTGTTCAACCCGACCGCGTAGCCGCTCCCATCGGCAAGGGTACCACCGCCGAGCACAATGTCGCCGGTGGTGGAAAGCGTGACCGGTGCGGCAGTCAACGTTGCGGTACCGGCAGCGATTTCAGATGGCGTGCCGTTCATGCTGCCGACGGTAATACCGCCGCCAGACCCGAGCGCGTTCGCATTCGCCAGTACATCGACCGTGCCACCGGCACCCGTCAGGTTCGCACCGATGAAAATATCGCGGCCCGCAACCATGGCGATCGTGCCGGTATTTGCCGCCGGAATAGTCAGACTGAGCGGCGCGGACTGTACAATCTGACCGCCGGCAATCAGCTCGAGGTTGCCCACTGTCGTCAGCGCGACCGGCGCCGATACGGTCAGGGTTCCCGCTGCCATCGCCCCAATGGTCAACGCCCCGGCGGAAATCGCCTGCACTTCGGCCGACGAAAGCTCCAACGTTCGGGCAGTCGTCTTCACTGCGGAACCGACGTTGATGTCCCACGCGGAATCTACGGCTTGAATTACGACCGACCCCGGCGTTACGATCGTGCCACCGAGCGAAATCCGATCGCCGTAGATGCCGATCCCGCCGAATGTGCCTGTTGTCCGGAGTGTGCCGTCCAACGCAATCGCGACCGGCGACCCGGCGATGGCCGAACCCCAAACCTCGATCGAAGTACCGGCGGAGATCGTATCGCCAGCCCCGAAAGTAATGCCCCCGACCGCGCCACTGCCGGAACTGCTGTTGGTGCCGCGCAGGGCGATCGATCCGTTATCCGCCGTCAGCGTCGCGTTTGTGTTAACACTGATACCGGGCTTCGAGTTGCTTCCCGCCACCGTCGGTGTCGCTTCCCCGGTCACAACCAAATCGCCGGTCGTTGCGCGCACCGTTACAGTGTGGGTGGCGCCGGCGAATAGGGCGTTTAGGAATCCGTAATTGCCGAGGACCACGCCGAACGCGCTGGCCGACGCCGAGCCGGATATACCGTCCAGCGTCACGCTCCCGCCAACGATCGTGCCGTTAAAGACCGATATCCCATAGTCGGGATTGGCGGCATTGCTGCCGCCTCTACCGCGCAGTGTTACCGCCCCGCCGGCAGCGATCGTCGTCGCGTTTTTGAGCGTGATACCGATACCGTTGAAACTGGCACCGTTTCCGTAAGCGTAACCGCTGCCATCCAACGCGGTGCCACCGCCTAGCGCAACGTTGCCGGTCGTGACGATGCTAACGGGTCGGAGATCGCTAACAACGATGCCGCCGCCTGACCCGGTTGCGCTCGAATTCACCACCACGTTGACCAAGCCGCCGGTGCCCACGATGTTCGAGCGAACGTAGATCGCACCATCGGCAATCAGGGTGATGCCGCCGACGGTGCCGATAGGCGCCGACTGGGTCAACGCAGCTTGCTGTACGAGATTACCTCTCGAGCTCAGCGTCAGTTTGCCGGCCGTACTCCAACTGACCGGAGCGAAGACGGTCAGTCCGCCACCGCCGGCGGCGACCGTCAGGTCGGCACTGGCCAGCACTTTGACCAGCGCCACCGGGTCCAAAAAGCTGGCAGTGTTCGAGTAAGTGGTTGTCCCACCGGCCTCAATGAAGACCAAACCCGGATCGAGCAGCAACCGCCCCAGCCCAGCGCCCCCGTCCAACTTGACAGTTCCCGCAAACCCAAGATCGCCGGCCGAGGAAACCTCGGCACTACCGCCAACGCCGATAGACCCGCCGCGCGCTTGGATCGTGCCCCCGAAATCGGTCAATAGGGTGGACCACAACGACACCGAGCCGCCATTGCCGGCATCGCCACCGTTGGCCAACAGGGTAGACGCCGCGTCGACCACCACTGTCCCGGCCGCTTTGGCGCTGTCCTTTACGCCGCCCAGCGCGATCGTGCCGCCCTTCGTCGTACCCGAAGCGTTCAAAGTCGCCCCGGATAGGATGACCTTGCCGGCATTGATATCGATCAGCCCACCCACACCGCTCGTGCCGGAGGCGGCGATTTTACCGGACACTGCGGCAGTTCCGCCCGCGCGGACCCCAACTTTGCCGGTCGCGGCGACCGTACCCTGCACGGTGACATCGCCACCTGCGCTCAGCCAAACCCTGCCCTCGCGATTGGCGGTGCCGGTAGCCTCGATCAAGCCGCCATTGTTGCCCGCGAGCGCATAAATATTGCCGCCGGCCGCGTTCAGTCTAACAGAGGCGGCCTTGATAGCGCCGTTGGCGGTCACGTCGCCGCCGGGCACCTCGACGCTGATTGCATTGCCCGGGCGGGATTCCATCAGCACGACTTGCTGCGCCGCGACCAAAGCCGCCGTTCCGGCCGGGGCGCCAATGGACCCCGTGCTGGCAACGTCGCGCGCGATCAACATCACATTGCCGCGCTGCGAAACAATGTCGCCATTGTTGATGACACTTGCTTGGCTGGTCCCGCCCATCGTCAGGGAGCCGCCCTGCATGAACGCGGACG
>JBAXFK010000190.1:0-9318 GCA_037139955.1 Rhodospirillales bacterium | reverse complement strand
ACGGACACCAACGTGCGCAAGAGATCGCGCACATGGCTGGTCGATGGGCTTTCGGACGCGGCCTTATCGTCGAGAACTTTGGCCATATCCTCCCACGCACGAAGCGCTGCTTTGGCATCCGAACGGACGACGCCGAGGCGGCGGGACTGGGCCCGAGCCTCCTTTTCCATGTCGCCGAACGGGATGCCGCCCGCTTTGATACGGGCTTCCAAGCGCGCTTTGTCCAGCGTCGTCATCTGTTCGGACGCTTGGTACTGATAGTACGCAATCGGCGACCCATCGGGTCGATCGAACAATGGGATTTTGTTTAGCGGCTGCATCAGCGAGCCGCCGCCGTCCTGCCCGTTCAACCCCTGCACCGGCGCGATCCGGTCTTCCAGACCGTACTCTTCGCTCGGCAGCGGATAGAGCGTATCCCAATATTTCTCCGACAGACCGGCAATCGTGCGCGCACCGGCGGCGAGACCCAACAGGCCGAAGCCGCGAATCATCGCTTCCGTCATCCAAGCCGCGACTTCGAGGTCTTTTGCTGTTTCCCGTAACGTTTTCTGCGCGAGGTCGCGCACGGTCCGCCATAACGGGGTCGGATCGGCGGCGTCGGGACTCCCGGCGTCGATCATTTTTTCGGCATCGCGTGCCTCCGACCGCGCATCGCGAAGGCGATTATACGGCGAAGTCGCGGAAAAATCCTCCCTTATATCGGAGCCAACGGGCGAGTCGCCCGGTATCGGCGCAAGCAACGCCTCCAGATTGAAGCCATCCGGCAGATCCGCCACGCGTTCGCCTTCCTAATGCTAGACAATGGTTCCGTATAACACATAAAGTCCGGTACCGAAAAGGGGGAACGCCCCCAACCACGTTACCGTATGCAATGAGGAAACGGATGGCCAGCATCGATCTGAAGCAACTCGTCGGGCGCCTGAACGACGTGTGCAAACGAACGCTGGAGGCTGCGGCGGGCCTCACCCTTTCTCGCACGCACTACAATGTGGAAATCGAGCATTGGCTGGTCACTTTGGCCGATCGTGCCGATGCCGACGTCGTGGCGATCTTACGCCATTACGAAATCGATCTCGGACGCCTCGCCATCGACATCAATCGCGCATTGGAGAAAATGAAAACCGGCAATGGCCGCGCACCGTCTTTGTCGCCGGATATCGTAGAGTTGGTGAAACAAGCTTGGCTGCTTGCGTCCTTGGAACACGGCGCCACGAAGTTGCGTTCGGGCCATCTTTTATGGGCATTGCTAGCGGATGAAACTTTATCGCGCCGCGCCCGCGACGCATCGAGCCAATTGCTGAAAATTGCGCCGGACGCACTCAAACGCGACCTTGCGACCATCACCGCCAACAGCGCCGAAGCCGCCGACGCGGCCGCGCAGGCGGGTGCCGCCGAAGCCGGTGGTGCGCCCCAAGAAGGGGGCGGAATGCCGCGTCCCGGCGGCGGTGCTCTCGAACAGTTTACCACGGATTTAACAGCCCAAGCGCGCGCCGGAAAAATCGATCCGATCCTCGGACGAGATTCCGAAATTCGCCAAATGATCGATATTCTAACACGTCGGAGGCAAAACAACCCGATCCTGACCGGCGAAGCCGGCGTCGGAAAAACCGCCGTGGTAGAAGGTTTCGCAATGCGATTGGCATCCGGCGACGTGCCGCCGGCATTGAAAGACGTGACGCTACGGGTTCTCGACCTCGGGCTGTTGCAGGCCGGAGCCGGGGTGAAGGGCGAGTTCGAAAACCGGTTGCGCGGCGTTATCGACGAAGTCAAGGCCAGCCCCAAGCCGATTATCGTCTTCATCGACGAAGCGCACCAATTGATCGGTGCCGGCGGTCAGGCCGGGTCGGGCGATGCGGCGAACCTGCTGAAACCCGCCCTCGCACGCGGCGAAATGCGCACGATCGCCGCAACCACTTGGGCGGAATACAAGAAATACATCGAGAAAGACCCCGCCCTGACCCGTCGCTTCCAAGTGGTGAAGGTCGAAGAACCGACCGAACCGATCGCGGTCGCCATGGTGCGAGGGCTCGTTTCCACACTGGAAAAACATCACAGCGTCCGCATTCTGGATCAGGCCGTGGCGGAAGCGGTTCGCCTGTCTGCCCGTTACATTCCGTCTCGGCAACTGCCGGATAAGGCCGTCAGCCTGATCGACACCGCATGCTCCCGCGTGGCCATGAGCCAAGCAGCCGTGCCGCCGCCGATCGAGGACCGCCAGCGCCGCATTACCCTGATCGATACGGAACTGGCGATCCTGGAACGCGAAATCGCGGCGGGCGAAAAGCACGAAGACCGTCGCGCCGATCTGCAAACGGAACGGGCCGCCAAAGCCGCAGAACTCGAAGCACTGACCGCGCGTTGGGACGAAGAAAAAGTCCTGGCAGCAAAAATCGGAGAAATCCGCGGCAAAATCGAAGACGAAGCCAATACCGACGACAAAGACGCAATGCGCGTCGAATTGACCGACGCATCGTCCAGCCTGCGTGCCCTGCAAGGCGAAGAACCGCTGATTTACCCCGTCGTGGACGGACAAGCGGTGGCGGAAGTCGTTGCCGGCTGGACCGGCATTCCGGCTGGCCGTATGCAATCGAACGAAATCCGCACCGTGCTCAATCTCCAAGAAGTCATGGGGCAACGAATCGTCGGACAGCCGCACGCATTGGAAGCCGTTGCTCAGGCAATTCGAACTAGCCGAGCAGGACTGACCGACCCGAGGAAGCCGATCGGCGTATTTATGATGGTGGGAACATCCGGCACCGGCAAAACCGAAACGGCCCTGACCCTCGCGGACCTGCTATATGGCGGCGAGCAAAACATGACCACCATTAACATGACCGAGTTCAAGGAAGAACATAAAGTCAGCCTGCTGATGGGCAGCCCGCCCGGCTATGTCGGCTATGGCGAAGGCGGCGTGTTGACCGAAGCCGTGCGTCGCCGTCCCTATTCGGTGATCCTGCTGGACGAGATGGAAAAGGCCCATCCCGGCGTGCAAGACGTCTTCTTCCAAGTGTTCGACAAGGGCAACATGAAGGACGGCGAAGGCCGCGACATCGACTTTAAGAATACTGTCATCATCATGACATCGAACGCCGGGACCGATCTGATCACCCGTCTGTTCGCCGATCCGGAAACCGCACCCGACGCGGCCGGTCTGGCCGAGGCGCTGATGCCGGAACTGATGAAAACATTCAAACCGGCCTTCCTCGGCCGAGTCACGCTGGTACCCTATTTCCCGCTATCGCCCGAGGTCATTCGCAACATCGTGGGCTTGCAGCTCAATCGTATCCGGCGCCGCGTGAAGGAAGCTTACGGCGCCCGCTTCGATTGGGACGAAAAGCTGGTGGATACCATCGCGGAACGCTGCACCGAAACATCTTCCGGCGCACGAAACGTTGAGAAGATCCTCTCGCGTACGTTACTGCCGGAACTCTCAAGTGAGGTATTATCTCGCTTAGCCGAGGGCGAGACGATCGATGCGATCACCGTGGGTGTGGACTCCACGGGCATGTTCCAATACGTTATCGGCTGACGTGTAGCGCGTTCGGCTTCAACCAGGGAGAAGTAGAGTGGCCATCTTTATGTTGTTCGGAAGCATCGCGGGCGATGTGGCGACCGAAGGGTTCGAAACCTGGACGGAATTGCAGTCCTTCCAGTGGGGCGTCGGCCGCGGCGTCGGCTCCGCCATGAGCGGCGCCATGAGCCGGGAAGCATCGGTCCCGTCGATCAGCGAGATCGTCGTTACCAAGCGTATGGACGCCGCTTCGCCGGCGCTATGGACCGATTCCGTCGCCGGCATGTTCAACACCGCCGTCACCATCACCTTCACCACGACGTCCCAGGGCGCGACCGAGAAGTTCCTGTCCTACGAACTGACCGATTGCGGCCTCAGCGGCTACAGCGTCAGCAGCGGTGGCGACATGCCGCAGGAAAGCCTGTCGCTGAACTTCGCCAAGATTTCGTGGACGCTGACCCCGGTGAAATCCGACGGTTCGGGCACCCCCGTCACCCAGGGCTACGACCTCACATTGTCGAAAACCACCTAATCCTCGACAATACCGAACAGGGCGGCCGGGCTATCCCGGTCGCCCCACGAAAAAAGCCGGCGGGACAATCCCGCCGGCTTTTTTCATATCTTTGCAACAATCTATCCGAAACTGTAAATCACCCCACTTCGACTGCGACCACCGTTACATTGTCGCTTGCATTCATTTCCAAAGCTGCGGCGATCAACGCGTCGGACGGCGAGACCTCGCCATGGGACGCCAATAACGTCGCAATTTCATCGGCCGGCAAAGTCTTGCATAACCCATCGCTGCACAGCATGAAACGATCGCCCGGCATCAACCGGTCGCTGATCTTCTCCATTTCGAAATCGTCGTCCATATCCGCCCCGACCGCTCGGGTAATCACATTGGCGCGCGGATGCTTTTCCGCATCCTCCGGCCGGACGACACCGGCATCCACGAGTTCCTGCACCAAACTGTGATCGCGCGTAATCTGCCGCAGTTCGCCGTCGCGCAATAAATACGCCCGCGAATCGCCGGCCCACAGACAGGCGAAATGTTCGTTCCGCGCCATCATCACCACGATGGTAGACGCAATGGTCACATTGTTCCCACGACGGGCCGCTTCGTCGCGCAAGGCATTGTGCGTATCCGCGATCCGCAGCCGCACCTCGGCCAATAATTCGGATGCCGACAGGCCGGGCGGGATCGATTCCAGCGCCTCGGCGATCATACCCGACGCGACTTCCCCGGCTGAGTGCCCCCCTGCCCCATCCGCAACGGCCCAAAGCCCCAAATCGGGACGATCGACAAACGTATCTTCGTTATGGCCTCGCTTCTTACCTGGGTCGGTTTTGCCCCAGGACACGATCCGCGGCGCGGTCATGACGGTAACTCCCATGACACTTCTTCCAATGGCCCGTTCGCAGCGGGCTCCCTCGTGTCGCCGAGCATGGCAGCATAGGCTGCGGCGTCCGGCATGCCATGGAAAGTCAGGCGGCTCGGCTGAACGCGCGGTGCTCCTTCGGTCCACCAGATACTGTCACAGGACGCGGCACCGGCGCGATCACGATCGTGTAACGCCGGATCGGGTTGTCCGATCTGTTCGGCGATCGCGTCGGGGACGATGTCTTGCTCCAACGCCGACAGGCCGGCATCCTCGCAACGGTCGAGCCACGTATCGATAGACGCGGAACGATCGCACAGCGCCGCGAATGTCAGCGGAAAATACCGGCCTGCCTTATCCACGCTCGGCAGCATCGACCCCACAACCGGCAACCCGCCGCACAGTCCGGCCGGCAAAGCAAAGCGCCAAATCGGGGCCTCCAGATAGGCGGCCAGCCAATCGTCGCCCATACGCGCGCGGCTGCCCGCAATCGCCATCCGCATCCAATCGTCCCAGGGATCGGTGAACGCCCGCGGCAAGCCGGATCGCACGAAATCGCCACGCGCCGGCACTTTGCCGTAGAACCC
The DNA here is from genome assembly GCA_037139955.1 of Rhodospirillales bacterium. Classification (GTDB taxonomy): domain Bacteria; phylum Pseudomonadota; class Alphaproteobacteria; order Acetobacterales; family Acetobacteraceae; genus Rhodopila. The sequence goes on along the minus strand of JBAXFK010000190.1, from coordinate 3,841 downwards.
GGCGATGACGGCGGGTCCGGTCACAGGCCCGGACACCGGAAATCGCGCAACATTCCCGGCGCGAACGGATTTAGCACCGAACCGGCTCGGATTTCGAACGTCGCCAGCCGATCCCCGAGTTGGAATGTCAGCGTATAGCGATCGGACGACGCGCCCTGCTGCAACTTGCCCTGGCCGAACAGGCGGAAAAGCGCCCAGGGGCCGCTGGCCTGCAAGGCGGTCGGACCGCTGGACGGCGGCGGGTCGAACACCAGTCGCGCATTGTTGATCCGCTGCGCCCCGCCCGGCCAAGCGACCGAGGTCGCCCGCAATGGCCCATGTGCATACGACACCGTCAGCCCGTCCAGGTCCATGATGACCTGCTTCGCCCCGGGATCCAGCGTTTGCGGGGTGATGTCGAACCGAACTGTCGGTTGCGCTCCGCCCCCTGCGAAGAATAGATCGCGGATTTGCGACGCCCGCTGGAACTGCGCCAGATCGCCCGGCGTGACCGGCGGGGCGACCCCGGCGGCGGCTTGCGCCTTCCACACGGGCCCCGAAGTATCGACGAACTGCCGCAATTGCGTGGTGTAGAACAGATCGAGCATGCCGTTCGGCGCGAATAAACGCGCGAAATCGTCCAAGGGGATCTCGCTGACCGCACCCGGCACGAAGGGATAACGCCCATCGACGGCAAGTTTGCACAGCGACGCCGGGCCACCGGGGGCGTTGAATGCCTCGCCGGCCGCTTTCTTAGCGCCGCCGCTGCGCTGCGCGTTACCGGCGATGGCCAACGCCTGCAACCAACGCTGCACCGGCTGCGGGTCGCGGCTGGCCTCGGCCTGCAATAGTTGCGCGGGATCGCCGCCACCGGTCGGGGCAGCCGATCCGCCGGGAGCCATATTGGCGACCAGAGACAATTGCGCCTGCAAATCGTTTAGGATTTTCAGCACGTTGTCGATCGGCGCGCCGGGGCCTTTGCCGACGAATTGGATCAACGGCGCGTAGCGATCCTCGACGGCCTTGCCCGGCGGTTCCGGCGGTGCACCGGGCTGACCGAGCAGGCCTTGGAGGCGCGATGCGCCGCCGGACGCGGCGGCTGTGGCGGCCGCTGCGGCACCGGCCACACCGCCAGGGGCGGGCGGCGCCTGGGTCAGCATCAGTTGCTTTACGATCCCGGCCAGCAAATCGCGCATCGGCGACTGCGGCGACGATAGGATGTACAGCGTCTGCACCCCGTCTTGCAGGTTGGTTAGCGGCAGCACGTCGATATCCGCCATCAAGCCATCCCACTGCTTGGCGTATTCGGCGGTGTAAAGTGCAACGACATCCTTTTGCAGACTCAGCGCGGCCGCACTCGCGGGGTCGATTTGTGCCGCCTTGCCCAACACCCAACTGTCGTTGGCAACTTGGAGCGTCGCCGTCGGCAATTGCGGCAGCAGCACCTTATGGAACCCATCGACGGTGAAGAACCCGGGCACACCGTTAGCCAGTGGCACCCCCGACTTTCGCACAAACACCCGCGCCCCGGACGCACCGGCCGCATCGCCCGGCGACCACGGCGCCAATGCGGCCGCTTCCGGCGACCGACGGATGCTGGCGTAAACGCGATCGGCGACCGACACGCGGCTGAAGGTGCGGCGCGCATCTTCGACCATCGTGCCGTCCAGCGGCACCGGCGGCAGCGGTTCGTTCAGCATCGCGGCGAGGTGGGTTTCCAAATGTGCGCGCAACGGCTGTGCAGCGGGGCCGGGATAGGCAGCCTCCCAGTCGTAATGCATCCACTCCCGGATCGAGGCGCGGTCTAACGGCCCGGCGGAGCCCAGCATCAAATAGACGCGCGCCGCCTCGTACAAAAAGGCCGGATTGTTGAAATTCTGCTTCATCTGCCCTTCGAGCCGGTGAACCAGACGGGGCAGCAGAATGTTATCGAGCGCGTGCAAATAGACCTGCTTGGCGCCGGCCGCGAGTTTCTCGGTCTGCGATAGCCCTGGGAACCATTGCGTCGGTAGCGGCGGCGCGTCCGGCCCGAACGGCAACGCTCGGGCCTTGTCCAGCACCGGCCCAACAGCCGTCAGATCGGATTCGGCAACCGGCTCCAGCTTCAGCTTCTGCGCGGCGTCTATGTAGGCGGCCAAAGCAGAGTCGGACTCGGCGACAGCGGCGGTATTGACCGCTCGCGTCTGTACCAGCGCGGCGGCACCGGCCAAGACAACCAGACCGGCGATGGATGCCGCGGCGATCCGCATCGTCGTCGAACGCCGCACCGCGGCGGGATCGCGCGACACCAACGTCGCTTCCCCGAAGACGACCTCTTTCAATAGCCGGGTCAGGAAGTAGCTGCGACCTTGTTCCGATCGCAACGACGCCGCGCGCTTCTGATCGATGCCGAAGCTGCGCGCCATGGCGCCGGTCAGTCGGTCGATCGGCGTACCTTCCTGCGTGCCGGACGCGATATACGCCCCCCGCAGCATCGGCGCGGGATCGAGGCGGGAACCGCCGAACGCTTCCTGCACGAACTCGGTCAGCGGCACTTTCAGGCTAGCGACCTGCGCCGGAAAGCCGGCAATCGCTGCGCGTCGGTCGGCGCTGCGCTCGTTCTGCAAGCGATCGATCAGGCGGGCGTTCAACGAGTCGACCAGCAACCCGAATTCGGCGCCGAACGCGCCGGCCGTGCCGGTTTCGCCAGCCGCCAGCGGGAACGTCGTACCCCACACCTGCCCGCGCTTTTCGCGATCGAGGTCATCGAAGAATTCGGTAAATCCGGCGATCAAATCGGCCTTGGTGAACAGCGCGTAAACCGGCACCTTTACGCCCAGATTGTCGGACAATTCCTTCACCCGGCGCCGGATAGCACGCGCGTGTGCCGTGCGGTCGGCGGGGGATGCGGCGGCAATGTCGGTCATGGCGATCGCCACGATCACCCCGTTCAGCGGCTGGCGGGCGCGCGTGCGCTTTAGCAGCCCGAGGAAAGCCTCCCACCCCGCCTTGTCTACCGCCGCGTCGCTATCCTGCGTGGTATAGCGGCCGGCGGTGTCGATCAGGACGGCGTCCTCGGTGAACCACCAATCGCACATGCGCGTGCCGCCGACGCCGGCCACCGCGCCTTGCCCCATTTCGGCAGCGAGCGGGAATGTCAGCCCGGCATTCAACAGCGCCGTGGTCTTACCCGACCCCGGCGGACCGATGATCGCGTACCACGGTTGCTCGTAAAGATATCCACGGGCGCCCGATGCCTTTTTCAACAGCGTCAGGGCCGTGGTCAACTTGTCCGTCAGCGCCGCGACTTCCTCGGCCGAGGCAGCAACCGACGCATCGGCCTTGGCACTGTCTGTCACGCCTTTGACCAGATCGGCGTCGTTGTTACGCCGCCGCCGGTCGAGCACGAAATTCACCCCGGCCCATATCAGCGCCAGAACGACAACGATACCGAGACGCGCCCACCAAGGTTCGAGGAACCCGATAAACGGCCCGAAATACCAGACCAACGCCGCGATCGCCGCAACACCGGCAAAGCTTACGACCCAACGGGACAGCAGTAAGCGAAGGATGCCTTCCATGGTCCTATCCTTGCCTCCGCAGCACGACTTCGATGCGCCGGTTCTCGTCCCGGCCCTCCGGCGTGGCATTCGACCCGATCGGGTCCGCGTCCGCTCGACCCTCGGCCTTTACCCGCGCCGGATCGCCCAGCGCGCGCACGATGACCGCGCGCGCGGCCTCGGCCCGAGCGGCGGAGAGATGGAAGTTGGAGGGGAATTGGACGGTGTGAATGGGTTGGTTGTCGGTGTAGCCGGTGACCTGCACGGGTCCTTTCTCCGCCTTCAATGCCTCCCCGATCCGTTCTAGCAGCCGGATGTAGTTC
>JBAXFK010000189.1:0-9370 GCA_037139955.1 Rhodospirillales bacterium | reverse complement strand
AAGCTGCACTCGACCGAGTTACGCATCTTCCCACCGGCCATGCGCGGCGTGGGCGAGGGCCAGCGACCGATGAACGATCCGACGAACCAGACCATGACCAACGCCACGGTCACCGGCGCGGTGGTCGTCGATGGTAGCAATAACCTCAAGGTTAAGTTCGAGGGTGGGGAATCCGAACTCGTTCTCGATCCCGGCGTGCCGGTGACCCGCATCGAGACGGCCGACCCGAGTTCGGTGATTGTCGGTGCCAAGGTACGGGTGCAGGGGACGCGCAACGCGGATGGGGCGACGGTCACCCGCGTCACGGTGCAATAACGGCGCCGGACTCAGGCGCGCCAGAACGGCTTGGCGCTTTCCGCCTGAACGGCAGCGGGATCGATCCCGCAATCGCGCATCTGGCGAGTGTCCAACTGCGCCAGCACCGCGCGATGACGCGCCCGATCCCGCCAGATCGACGGGATATGCAGAATGTCGCGGCAGCGGGCGACCAGTGCTTGCCATGAGGCAGCGGTGTGCAGGAAGGTAATTGCGGTTTCGGCAGTCATGATCCTCGGTCCATTAGGCGGGTTGCATCGTTTATTGAACCTGCTTATTGAACGCTATCAATCGAAATATTGCTCTCGGATCAATTATCATGCACGACTACAGGGCCATGGCCGACATCGTTGCCGCCGAGATCGCCGCCGGGACCATGCCCCCCGGTAGTCGCATGCCGCCGCAACGGTCGTTCGCCTACGATCGCGGCATCGCCGTTTCGACCGCCGCGCGGGTTTATGCGGAATTGACCCGGCGTGGGCTAGTGAGCGGAGAAGTCGGACGCGGCACGTTCGTGCGAGCGAAACCCTCAGGAAACAGGTCGAGATACGACAATTCAGGCGCCACGCGCATTAATTTGGAGCATGTTTTCCCCATTTTACCGGACCAAGCCCGCCGTCTCGGTCCCGCTTTCGCTCGGCTGGCGACCCCAGCAGCCTTGGCGCAGGCGCTATTGCCGATCGGCGTCGCCGGCACCGCCGATGCGCGGCGCCTCGTGGGCAATGTCATGGCCCAAGGTGGATGGGCGCCCGATCCGTCATGCATCCTGTTTTCCGGTTCCGGCCGACAAGGAATCGCCGCCGCCTTGGCGACATTGGCAGTTGCCGGCGATCGCGTCGGGGTGGAATGCCTGTCCTATCCCGGCGTGAAATCGGTCGCGGCTCGGCTGGGTATCGTGCCGGTTCCGATTGCCATGGACGATGAGGGAATTGTACCGGATTCTATCGATAAATTGCACCGAGATCATGGCATCAAAGCGATCTACCTCCAAACAGCGCTACAAAACCCGCTGGGCATGACGATGGGTGCCAGCCGACGTGAATCCGTGGCCCGGAGTATTGCCAGTAACGGGCTGATTGCGATCGAGGACCGCGTCTACGCGTTCCTGACCGATGACCCGCCCCTCGCTGCAATCGTTCCGGATCGCGTTATTCTCATCGACAGCCTCTCGAAGCGTTTGGCGCCCGGCACGAATCTGGGCTTCCTCGTCGCCCCCGAGCGATGGATCGATCGGGTAAGAATCGCCGTGCATACCGGTGGCTGGGGGCCGCACGGCATGCCGATGGCGGTCGCGATGCAATGGATCGCCGAGGGTATCGTCGCGGACGTCGCCCTCGCGAAGCGCGACGATGCGCGCCTGCGGCAGGCCATCGCGACCGAGACACTGGCTGGATCGACGATCCGGCGGGACACGCGATCGTATCACTTGTGGCTCGAATTGCCGGACCCCTGGCGTGCCGACACCTTCAGCGTCGCGGCGGCTCGCCTCGGCATCGCCATCGCACCGGCCGGCGCTTTCGCGGTGATGCCCGGCCATGTGCCCAATGCGGTCCGCCTCGCCCTCGCGGCGCCGCCATTGGATGTTCTGGAACGGGCGCTATCGACCTTGGCACGGCTCGTCGCGTCGGAGGACGACGTGCCGACCGAGTAACGTCGCTACCAAGCCGCGTCCAACAACATCCGCACCGTCGCCGGTCCCTCGATCTTACGGGGATTGGAATGAATCCAGCGGTCGTGCATCGAACCGACCGCCACGGCGTCCATTTGCTCTTCCTTCATTCCCACCGCGCGCAACGTGCCCGGCAGGCCCAGCGACGCGATCAGCGCAGCAACAGCATCCCCCGCGCTCAGATCGGCACGCCCTAACGCCTCGCTGACCCATTGCTGCCGCTCGCCGTTCACGGGGGCGTTGAAGCGCAGCACATGCGGCAACATGATGCAGGATGTGTAACCGTGCGGAATGTGGGCGGTGCCGCCGAGCACGTGACCGATGCCATGGCTGGCGCCTTTGGATACGCCGTTTTGCGAGCCCATGATCGACATCCACGCGCCCAATTGGCAGTCCAGCCGCGCTGCGAGGTCGGACGGGTCCTTTTTCACCGCCGGCAGCCCGCGTGCCAGCAGCCGCAGCGCCTGCATCGACATGCCGTCGGAAAACGGGGTGGGGTTAACCGAGCAGATATCTTCCACGGCGTGATCGACGGCGCGGATACCGGTGGACAAGAACAGCCATTCCGGCGTGTGGATCGTCACGGCCGGGTCCAGAATGACCGTGCGCGGCATCATCAGCGCATGACCGTAGCTTTGCTTGCGATGGTGTACCGTGTCGGTGCAACCGGCGAACGAGGTGAATTCCCCCGCCGACAGCGTGGTCGGCACAGCGATCGAGCGCACACCGGGCGGTTCGACCGGGGGACGCACCGTTTTGCCGTCCGGCGAGATGGTTGCAGCGAAGGCGTCGAGTCGGTCGGGATCGGAAATACCGTTGCCCAGACACAGCCCCACCATTTTCGCCGCATCGGTCACCGATCCGCCGCCCACGGTCACGATTGCGTCCGCGCCGGCGGCGCGCGCTTCGTTCGCCGCCGCGACCACATCGATACGCGGCGTATGCGCACCGATTTTGGTGCAAACGCCGGCCAGACGATTGCCGAGCACGGAACGGACTTCGTCGATAACCCCGGTTTCGCGGGCGAGGGTCCCGCTGGCCATGACATAGACAGCGCCAGCATCCAGGCGCTTCACCTCGTTGGCCAATGCCTCCGCGAGGGGAATGCCATAGACGACGCCGTCGACCGGCGGATAGCGATGGATACCGCGCATCGTGTTGTTAACCTTTCTTGGCACAGAACGCATTCAGCGCGTCGGTTTCCTTGTGCGCACCTTCTATGTCGGCGGCGATCCGCTCGTAAAATTGCGCGGCGGCGCGATAGAATTGTTCCGTGGCCGGGTCCTCGCCGACGAAGGTCGCGATTTCCTCCATTTCGGCAACCCACCGATAGGCTTTATCCGGCATTCTCGGCATTTGCCGAGTCAGCCAACCGAGCAACGCGGGTTGGCTGATGGTCATTTCGGCGAGGAGCGCATCGGCGGTACCGGCACGGGACGCGGCCAACATCATGCCGGCGCCCAAGGCGGTGAAGCCCTTGGTGAAACCGGCATAGGACAGTTTCATCGCGGACGCGGCGCCGATCGGGCCGGGCTGCACCGGCATGCTCAGCCCGTAATCCTGCAACACCGCGACCTCGGGAGCGGCGTCGCCGGACAGATAAATGCGCGTGTTCTTCGAATCCGGAGACGGCGGCGGCCCAACGATGCCGCCATCCACAAACACGGCGCCCGTTGCTTGCACCGTTCGAGCGATCCGCGCCACGGTTGCGGGTGCGATGGCGTTGCAATCCACGTAAATCGGCTTTTTGCCCGCGGCCCGCATTGCCGGCGCCAACCGCTCGGCCAGACCCACCGCTTCCCCCGGCGGGACAATAGACAGAATGAAATCGCAGGCGGCGATCCCATTCTCATCGGCGTCGGTCATACCGGCGGCTTGCGCCCTAGCCAACGTGGCGGCACTGCGTCCGGCCAGCAGGCTGCGCACCTCCACCCCGTTATCCGTCAAGCGGTTGGCGACGACGCTGCCCATCATGCCGGGCGCGATCACGGCGACGATCGGTTTCATGGTCTTCTCCCGTTGGGTGGATAGGGCAACAGTGTGTCACTTCCGAGCCGAGGTTTCCAGCGCCCGCCGCTCGGTCGCCACCAACAGCGCGCCCGCACCGACAATCGACGCCGCACCCACCAACACCGTCGCGGCCGGCACCTCGCCCCAGATGGCAAAGCCCAGCAAAAATGCCCATAGCAACGCCGAATACTCCATGGTCGCCAGAACCGATGCCGGAACGGATCGGGCGGCCTCGAACACCCCGAACTGCGCCAACCCGCCGAATAACCCGACGGCGAGCAGCAGGGGCAATTCGATGCCGACAGGCACATGCCAAGCCGCGACCGATGCAATGCCGGATGCGACTGTGAAAACCGTGTTGCCGAAGAGCATTTGCAGCAACGACGTCTCCCGCCGCGCGATGCGGCGCATCAGGATGACGCCGTACGCCCACATCGCCGCGGCACTCACCACCAACAACGTCGGCAAGGAAGCCGTGACACCGAACGGATCGGAAGCGAGCATAACACCCGCGAACCCGATGCCCACCGCCGCCCAACGCGCGGGCGTCGTATTTTCCCCCAAGAACCGGCCGGCCATCGCAACGGTGAGCAATGGCGCAATAAAATACAACGTCGTGAGCTGCCCGAGCGGCAAACTACGAGCGGCGGTGAAATAACAGAGCCAGGACGCCAGCATCAACAATGCCCGCTCCGACAACGGCCGTTTCAATGGCGTCGCAATTGCTCGGCGCAACAAGGGGCGGCCGCCTAGCGCGATGGTGCCGATAAGGACGGTCAAGCTGTGGACGAACATGATTTGCCAGACCGAGGTGGTGACCACCAGCCACTTCACCCCAGCGTCGCGCAGACAAAACAGCCCGTAGGATAACAGCCCGAATGAAATACCGCGGATAGATATTCGCCCCATCCGCTGGGACATATCACACCTGGGTGTCTGTCCGGAAAGTCTACTGCGACGGTCATGCGACAGCGACTTTCCGGGCAGACAATTAGGCAGCGCCGCGCCTAAGCTCCCCGCTACGCGATTCCGCCAACCTATCGAACCGATGACGATAGGTGCCCAGGCCCTGCGTCTGCGAACGTAGCTCGACGATTAGATCGTGCATTTCCGCTTCCGGTACCAGCGCTTCCACATCGTCCCAGCCGGGCCAATCGGGGCGCTCGGCGAAACCCAGTATCTGGCCGCGGCGTCCGGTCAGCAGGCGTTGCGCCCGAGCGGAGAATTCGTTCGGCACGCTGACCGTGACCCGATCGATCGGCTCCAGCAGCACCGGATCGGCCTTCGCAAGCCCCTCCTTCATCGCCGAATGTGTCGCGCTTTTGAATGCCATGTCGGAGCTATCGACAGCGTGGAACCCGCCATCCGTCAGCGTCACCGCGATATCGACGACGGGATAGCCGAACGGGCCTTTTTTGGTGGCTTCCTTCGCCGCCTCCCCCACCGCCGGGATGTAGTTGCGCGGCACGGCGCCGCCAACGACCTTGTCGACGAATGCGAACCCCGCGCCACGTGGTCGCGGCGCGATATCGATTTTCACATCGGCGAACTGCCCGTGCCCACCGGACTGGCGCTTCAACCGACCGTGTTCGTGCACCGATGCTCGGATCGTTTCTTTATACGCGATCTGGGGTTTGTCGGTGCGCAGTTTCAGGCCGAAATTTTTTGCCACGTGCTCGACCGTGGTCAGCAGATGCATTTCCCCCTGCCCGTGCAACACCGTTTCGCCGGTTTCCGCATCGTGCCCAACGATCACGGCGGGATCTTCCTCGGTGAGTTTCTGAAGCGCGGCGAAGAGTTTCACATCGTCCTTGCGATCGGTCGTATGCACCGCCAAAGCGTAAACCGGCGGTGGAAACGACGGGAATAACAGTACCTCCGCCGCGCCATCGGGCGAGACCGCCGAGCCGGTCGGCACACCGTCCAACCGGCCGAACGCGACGATATCCCCGGCGACCGCACGCGGCACTTTCGTCAGATCGACGCCGCTAGGGATGCGATACACGCCGCCAAGCCGGGTTCCATTCAACGTCGTGCCATCCTCGATCGTTCCGCGCCAGACACGGGCGTAAGAAAGCTTGCCGGTATGGCCGGCAAAAGCGGTCTTGAAGACTTGAGCCAATGGGGCGCCATCGGCACCGATGCCTTTGCGTGCCGCAGTTTCCACCGCCTCGGGCGTGTCGTGTCGCAGCGCTTTCCAGAGCCGATGCACACCGTTGACGTTTTCCGCCGCGCCAAGCAGCACCTCGATCGCATCGCCCGCCAGCAGGTCCTTTCGCATGTCGCGATAGAGTTCCTCGGGCGTCGGTTTCATATCCTCCAGCACTTTTTCCAACAGCGCGTCGTCGCGGTCGGCCAGAGTTTCGACCAAACGGCCGCGTGCGGCTTGTTCTTCCGCGAGCATCGCAGCGGGGATTTGCATGAGTTCGGACGGTTTGCCTTTGCGGTAGCGATAGGCTCGCTCGCTCATGAGATCGACATAACCGCCGACCTTATCGGCCTCGACGATCGGCACCTGACGCAGCACGAGGGGCGATTTCGCATGGGATTGCAGCGCGGCGAGGGTGTCGCCGATGCTACCGTCCAGCGTATCGATCTTGTTGACGAACACCATGTGCGGCACGCCCGCATCGGCCAGTTTCTTCAGCAACGGCGCGACGGTCAGGGCCTTGGCCGGCACAGGCTCGCAAACCACAACGGCGATATCGACCATGGCCAATGCAGCATCGGTTTCATGGGCGAACTCGATGGAGCCTGGGCAATCGAGAATAGACCAGACATCGCCGAGATATTCGCAGTGCCCCAAGCGGATTTCGGTGGTCATCGGGCGGTTGCGCGGATCGGCCGGACGCTTGGGTGCAGCACCCGCAGCCTCCATCAATGTATCGAACAGAGTCGATTTGCCGCTGCTATAAGGTCCCATCAGAGCCACCGAACGGGGACTTCTGCCGGTTTTTATTCCTGACATGGTCGCGCCTCCTTCGTTATGCCGAAGGCGTTGAACCGGGTAGGACCCAGTATTTGGGCACCCGGTGCGCCCTCAGTATTTGGATGTTACGCCGGTTCGCGGGACAAGCGAGTCATGATTCACCCCAAGCGTTCGGAATCGTCGCGCGTATGATAAGCGCCAGCTTTTACATCTTCGCATGGGCCGCGACATTGCTGGACCAGTTCGCCGGCCTGCCCGTGGTCGGCGATGCCGCCGGGCTAGCGATTCTAGTTTTCCTGCTGCGGGAATTCCCGCGTCAGCGGCGCTATGCGCAGGTCCTGTTCCTGGCGATGGCTGGGATCGGCATGGCCGGCGTGGTCGCTTCGGTCGATCCGATAGCGCTATTCCTCGCTGGTTGGCGGCGGGGGGCGGCGTACGCATCGTTCTTTCTGGCACTCACCGCGCTCCGCGACGCGGCCGAGACCAGCCGCTTGGTGCGCCGCTGCGGGCAGCATTTGGTCGCTCAGCCCCCTGGACGCCGCTACGCCGCGCTGACCGGCGGGGGGCATCTATTCGGGATTATCCTGTCCTACGGCGCAATCGACTTGCTTGCGGCGATGGTAGGCCGCGCGAATCGCGGCGGGTCGGAAGCCGAGCGTGCAACGCGGGGCCGAAGAATGCTGATGGCGATCAATCGCGGTTTCTGCGTCATGAATTGCTGGAGCCCGCTGAACATCATGACCGCCGTAGTCTCCACCGCCGTCCCAGCGGCGCCGATGCGGATGCTCTTGCCGATCGGGTTTGTGGCATCGCTTGGCTTCATGACGCTGGGCTGGCTAGAAGATCGCCTGTCCGCCCCGCGCGGCGGCGGGATACAACCGGCCACGTCCGAAACCTGGACGATCCACCTGCGCATTGTCGCACTTGTGGCACTGGTGATGCTGCTTGCAGAAGGTAGTAGCACTACTTTGCAAGTATCGCTGGTCGCCGCCGTCACCCTCTGCGTGCCGCTGGTCGGAATCGGTTGGATGCTCGTCCAAGCGCGATCGTTCGTCGGCCGCCCCGGTTCCCTCCGGCGGGCGGCTGCGGTGCTCCGCCGCCGAGGCGCACGTTATTGGCCGAGGGTGCCCAGCTTTCGCGGCGAAGCAACCGTGCTCGCAAGTTCGGGGTTCATCGGCGTAACCATCGGCGGCATTCTGCCCCCCGACGCCTTAGCCCCCGTCCTCGGACACCTGCCGCCGGTCGCGATCCCTATGTTGGTGCCGGTGCTGCTCATCGCCACCGGCCAAATCGGCCTAAACCCAATCGCCATGGTCGCCCTACTCGGCGCCGCGCTGCCCGATCCCGCTCGGCTTGGCGTACCACCGGCCGCCTTGGCGTTCGCCTGCATGCTGGGATGGGGGCTCGGCGTGGGCATGACACCGATGTCGGCGTCCGCCATCGTCACCGCGCGCTGGGCAGGCGTGTCGCCGTTCACGATCTGCACGCGCTGGAATGGCGTCTACACGCTATCCGCTTTGCTATTGGGATGGGTGGCAATTGCCGCAATGCATCGGTTTTTTTTGCCGGCGTAAACGATTCATTAACCTTTCCGCGTCATGTTGCTCCGATCCGACGGAGTACAGATCGCCATGCAGAGCCTCCAACGCGCGCTCGGCCAACCCCTCAGGGTCTTTCGCAATCTGCCCATCGCCTGGAAACTCGGGTTGATGCTGGTGTCCGGCTTGGCGATGTTGACGGGTGTATCGTGGTTCGCGCTCGATCGACTGATCGTCGTCGGCGGCTTGCAAGACAGCGTGGCCGCGCAAGCAGCACTGAGCCGCCAAATGCAACAAGGTCTGCTCGCGGCGATGGAACTGCGTGTGGTCAGCCGGGAATTGCCGCTCCAGCAAACCAACTCCGCCGTGAACCGGGTCGCCGAGGGTGCCGAAAAATCCGCGACCGCCGCACGAGAATCGCTGGAACAAGCCCGCAAAGCAGCCACTGCCGAGGCCGACCAAAAAGGCCTGGCCCAAGCGCTGGCACAACTGGACGCAACCGCCGCCGCAGTGAAACACGCCGCCGCGTTGCGTATCGAGATGCTGACGGTGCGCCAAAAGCGGCTATTCCAAAACCGGTCCTTGTTCGAATCGGCCACAAAAACCTTCGCGCAGGAACTCGGCAACGGTGGCGCCATGCTCGGCGGCGCCGACGCCGTACGCTCCGACGGTACGCAAGCGATCGCCGACCATACCAGCCCGGTCTACCAAGCCTTCGAAATATATCGTCTGGCAACCGCGCGGCTACAGACCGGGGCGGTGATGTTCATGGCAACCGGTAACGGTGGCGCCGCCAACGAAGTCCGCGACAGTACCGCCGAGGCGGATAAAGCCATGGCGCAGATCTTGTCCGGCGGAACGTGTCAACGACTTTGATACACCTGGGTTCGTAATTTAAGCTCTTTCATT
>JBAXFK010000188.1:0-9374 GCA_037139955.1 Rhodospirillales bacterium | reverse complement strand
GTCCATCCCTATTATCGGCATCGGAGAAGCGGCTCTTCGCGTTGCCGGAGCAGGGGGCCGCCGCTTCGGAATCGCTACCACCACGCCCGGCTTGGTGGCGGCTATGGAGGCAGCGGTGCGCCGCTTCGGCCTGTCGGCGCAGTGTACCGGTGTCAGGGTTCCCGACGGCGACCCGCTGGTCCTGGCAGCGTGCCCGGCGGATCAGGATGCCGCGTTGGCGGAGGCAGTTCACGCATGCCTGCACCGAGACGGTGCCTCGGCCGTGGTCATTGGCGGCGGCCCCCTCAGCGCCAGCGCTGCGCGACTGACAGAGCGGTTCGGGATGGCGATCGTACAGCCGGTGTTAGCGGCGATTGGGGCGGCCTGCGCGGCATCGGGACCGACTGTCGCGCAGAGCCGCCCGCCCTTGTGACGATCAACGACGGAAGTCGAAGCCTTTCCGTTCTACCTGACGAACGAGGCCCTTCCATTCGTTCAGCCCGTATTCCTTTGTCGCCCGGCGCTTCTTATACCGTTCGGCGGCCTTCTGAATGACGAAGTTGCTGATCGGCACGGGTTCAGCGTTCATCTGCCGCGCCAGCACTTCCAACTCGCAGGCCCGTTCCAGCGACCACATGCGCATCATCGCGCCCTGCACTGTTTCGCCGAACGTCAGTAGTCCGTGATTTTCCAAAACGATGCAACTGCCATGGGCGCAGGACTTCATCAGTTCGTCGCATTCCTCCACCGACGCGGGGACGCCGTAGGTGTGGTAAGCGATTTCGTCGTAGACGCCGAGCACGTCTTGGCTGATCGGGCGCAATCCATTGCGCAATAGCGATACCGCCGCACCGGCGCGGGTGTGGGTGTGCAGCACGCAATTGGCGTCGGGCCGAGCCTTGTAGATCGCGCTATGGATGGTGAAACCGGCGTTGTTGAAACGACCGCCGGGGGTCAGAACATTGCCCTCCATGTCCATTTTCACCAACGACGACGCGGTCACTTCGTCGAACATGTCGCCGTAGTTGTTGATGAGGAAATGGTTCGGCTCGCCGGGGACGCGCACCGTCATGTGGGTGTTGATAGTGTCGGTCCAGCCGAGGTGTTCGTTCACATGGTAAACGGCGGCAAGTTCGCAGCGCGCTTCCCACTCGGCTTCGGACATCTGGGGTAGTTGCAAGGCGGCGGACATATTGTGGCTCCTCAATAGTGGTTGCTACGCCAGTCGTCGTAGAAAATGTCGGTGGATATCTCATGCACCGCATTGAGACCGGTGTAGGCCATGGTTTTATCCATTTCGGTCTTTATGATGCCGATCGCTTTGGCTGCGCCTTCTTGCCCGGCGACGGCAGTGCCGTAGAGCGTTGCGCGTCCGGTTAGAACCGCTTTTGCACCCAATGCCACCGCTTTCACGATATCGGCGCCCCTGCGGACGCCGGAATCGACGATGACGGTGCATTTATCCCCGACAGCACCGACGATTTCGGGCAACACGTCCAACGTTGCAGCCGCGCTATCCATGTTGCGGCCACCATGGTTGGACACGATGATGCCATCGACACCGTAGCCGATCGCTTTTATCGAATCGTCGATCCGGTTGACGCCTTTCAGCATCAAAACGCCCGGCCACATGTCGCGGAACCTGGCGATATCGTCCCAATTCAGCGAATCGATGCGCATCGCATCGACCCGTCCGGCGGCGCCGCTGGTGATGGTGCCCTGGAATTCCGCAGGGTAGTTCTCGTGTTTCGGCATCCCGATGGTGGTCAGATACCGGCCCATGACGCCGAGGGTCCACGATGGATGACGGGCAATATCCATCAAGAAACGCGGATTGGGGCTGAACGGAAGCGCGAAGCCGTTGCGGGAATTATATTCCCGGTTCGGCGGGACGGCGGAGTCGACCGTAACGATCAACGCCTCGTATCCGGCGGCCTTGGCGCGCTCGATAATTTGATACGACAGGTCGCGACGCTTCCAGACGTAAAGCTGGAACCACAACCGCCCGCCGGCTTGTTCGGCGATCGTTTCCATTGCGGTCATCGATGCCGTGGACAGGGTCAGCGGGATGCCGGCGGCCGCAGCCGCTTTCGCCAATGCCAATTCGCCGCGATACCAGCACAGCCCGGCCGCACCCGTGGGGGCGATGACCATGGGAAGTGCGGCGGGTTTGCCGAACAGCATTGTCTTGGTGGAACGATTGGATACGTCCACCAGCGATCGGTGCCGCAGCTTCACATCCTCGAACGCGGAACGGTTCGCAGCCAAAGCAAGGTGGTCCTCGGTCGCGCGATCGACAAACTCGAACACCCCTTTGGGCAGGCGCCGTTTTGCGGCTTCGCGCAGGTCGGCGATGTTGAAGCAATCGTCGAGTGCCGACATAGGTTACGCCCCGACCATCGAGTTGCGCGCCCGATCCCCAAAGAAAATATCGGTCGTGATCTCGTCGATGCCGTTGCAACCCGTATACGCCATCGTCTTATCCAGCTCGGTTTTGATGATCCCGACCGCTTTGGATGCCCCGGCTTCGCCTCCGACAGCCGTTCCGTATAATGTGGCGCGACCGGTCAAGACGCACTTGGCACCCAGCGCCACCGCTTTCGCGACGTCGGAGCCGCGGCGGATGCCGGAATCGAGCAGCACCGTAATCTTGTCGCCGACTGCCTGCGCGATTTCCGGCAGCATGTCGATCGTGGCTGCCGCGCTGTCCATGTTGCGGCCGCCGTGGTTGGACACGATGATGCCATCCACGCCGTAGCTGATGGCTTTCAGCGCATCGTCAACCCGATTGATGCCCTTCAGCATCAGAATGCCCGGCCATTTGTCGCGGAAAATCTTCACGTCTTCCCAATTCAGATTGTCTTGGCGCATGACGTCGAACATTTTCGGGTCGGCGCGCAACGCGCGTTGATACTGCGGCGGATAATTCTCGTTGCGCGGCATGCCGATCGACGTGAGGTATTTCACCAGCACGTTCGCGAACCATTCGGGCTTCTTCATAATATCGAGGGTGAAGCGCACGTTCGGCTGGAACGGAATATTGAAGCCATTGCGAGCATTGTATTCGCGATTCGGCGGCACGATGGTATCTGTTGTAACGATCAATGCCTCGAACCCGGCATTTTTCGCGCGCTCGATCAATCCATAGGACAGGTCGCGCTGCTTCCAGACATAAAGTTGGAACCACAGGCGAAAATTGGCCTCGCGGGCGATTTTCTCCATGTTGGTCATGGCGCCGGTGGCCAGGGTAAACGGGATTTTCGCCTTCGCCGCCGCCTTGGCGAGTTCGAGTTCACCCTCGTGCCAGCACAGGCCCGCCGCACCCGTGGGGGCGATCGCCATCGGCATCGAGATTTCCTTGCCGAAAAGCATGGTCTTGGTGGTGCGATTCGATACATCGACCAACGACCGATGCCGCAGCTTGATCCGTTCGAATGCCGCGCGGTTGTTCTTCAGCGCGACCTCGTCTTCGGTCGACCGATCCACGAACTCGAAAATGGCTTTGGGCAGGCGGCGCTTGGCCGCGTCCCTCAGATCGAACACATTATAGCAGTCATCGAGCCTGGACATCGGGGTCTCCTCATTCACCGCGATGATGGGGCAGGGGGCCGGCTTGTCAAGCGACGAGGGAGGTTAACCGTGCTGTACCAAGCCATAGCAGTGTTGATTCTGCTTGCGATTGCGATCCCAACGGCGGCACAGACCCATCGAGCGGAGGCCGAGGCCTATGCAAAAGCCGTCCTGCCGATCTGTCGGGAAAAATATTCACCGCTGCGCGAGCAATGCGCTGCCAACCAACGTCGTTTCGTCGACGATTACGTCATGGCGGTCGAAGGCGACAAACCCGCCATCGCGCGCATGGCCCTTTCCCTCGGTCCCCACGCGCCGACCGACGAATTGGCGGCTCGGCTTGGCATGCCGGAAGTGCCTGTCGAGGCCTGCGCATGGCGCCATCTTCATGCCATTGTAGATCCGAACCTAATGACCCGTACGCTGGAAAACCTCGCCTGCGACGGATTGTCGGTGGACGATCGAGCGGAAGCGCTTAGGCGGGCGGATCGACTTCGCGGAGGATAGCGGTTTTGAGCGGCAATATTTCGCCCATCCATGTCGCGTGCAGCGTGTGATCGTCGCGCGGGCGCCCGGCCTCGGGGTGCAGCAGCACGGTTAGGCCCATGCGGTTCATCACGATGAAAGGCACTAGGGTCGGAAATTGGTCGGGCTCGAAGGCGACCTGATACATCGCGCTGGGGTGTGGGCCGACCGGCACGTCGTGCCAGCGACCCATGCGGACCGTGAATTTCTCCTCGATCCACGCCCGCAATTGCTCGGCGCGGGGGCGGCTATCCGCGTCGTAGTAGATGTGGGCATGCCAGTCGTAGATTTTGGCGGGGTCGATCACGATGCCTCCAATAATTGCTTCACGTCGCGCTTGGTGACTTTTCCGTAGCCGGATTTCGGTAGTTCGGACCAGAAAGCGAACGATGCCGGCCATTTGTATTTCGCCAGCTTACCGTCCACATGCGCCAGCAAATCGTCTGCGGTTGCCGATGCGCCGGGTTCCAGCACCAAGACCGCCACGCCCGATTCGCCCCATTTCTCGTGCGGCATGCCGACGACGCAGGCTTCCGCCACAGCGGGGTGGGTCAGCAGGACTTCTTCGATCTCGCGCGGATAAACGTTTGAGCCGCCGGAGATGTACATGTCGGACTCGCGGCCGGTGATATAGACGAAGCCGCGCGAGTCCATATGACCGAGATCGCCGGTATGGAACCAGCCGAAAGTCGTTGCTTTTGCGGTGGCCTCGGGATTGTTGTGGTAGCCGGCGAACACCCCGGGACCGCGCACGCAAATTTCTCCGGTGGTACCGGGCGGCAGATGCGTTCCATCCGTATCCAAAATGGTAACGTCCATACCGGTGCGCGGGAAGCCGCAAGAGCCGACCGGCATTTCGTTGTCGTTCAAGCTATGCAGGGCAGGGGGAAGGATAGTGATATTGCCGGTGACCTCGCCCATGCCGAAATACTGCACCAGCACCGGCCCGAGTTTACGCAGCGCATGCACCTGATCGGCACGGTACATCGGTGCTCCGGCATAAATAACATACCGCAATGAGGAATGGTCGTAGCGATCTATGGAATCGTGCCGAGATAGCATCGTTAGGATAGTCGGCACGGTGAACATGTTGGTGACGCGGTGCTTTTCCACCAACGCCCAAGCCTCTTCGCAATCCAGTCGTTCGCCGGATAGCAGAACGGTCGGTGCCCCGCGCGCGATCTGCGGCAGCGCGTGGATGCCGGCGCCGTGCGATAGCGGCGCAACGACCAAGGAAGCATCGTTCTCGGTCGTGCCCGGCATTAAATCGCAGAGATGGTTGCAGACGATATATTCCATCTGCCCATGCGTCAGAATGCCCGCTTTCGGTCTTCCCGTCGTGCCGGAGGTGTAGAAAAACCAAGCGGGGTGGTCGCGATCGACGTCGGCCGGGCGCATGGGCGCATGCGTTTCCGCCGCCAGCGCGTCCCATGTCAGCGGTCCCTCGCCGATCCAAACTTCCAACCGGCAACCCGCATTCTCCGCCCGAGCCACTGCTGCGTGTTCGGGGAAGGCGCTGTCGAAAATGTGGACGGATGCACCGGACGATACCGCGAGATACGAAACTTCCGGCGGGGTCAGCCGGAAATTGGTGGGCACCCAGGTCGCGCCGAGCATCCAGGTTGCAAACATGGATTCGAGGACGGCGTTGGAATTGCGTGCGTGTAACAGCACTTTATCGCCGTGTTTCACCCCGCGCGCCGCCAGCGCCCCGGCGGCGGCCTGCACCCGCCGAGCAAAATCGGTCCAGGTCCAAACCGTATCCCGCCAGACGATGCTCGGCCGATCCGGAAATCGACGAGCCGTCTGGAGGAGTAAATGCGAGAGGTTGGAGGTCGGGATCAGCGGAGCGGTTCCAGAATAGAAACGTAATTGGCGACCGCCGCACCGCCCATGTTGAACACCGCGCCAATGTCGGCTTTCGGGAGTTGCATTCCCTCGGGCGCCTGTCCCACCAGTTGCATCGCAGCGATCGCGTGCATGGAAACGCCGGTCGCGCCGATCGGGTGACCCTTGGCTTTCAAGCCGCCAGACGGATTGATCGGCAATTTGCCGTCTTTATGTGTCCAACCCTCCAGCACTGCGCGCGCACCTTGGCCGGGTGCGGTCAGGCCCATCGCCTCGTATTCCAGCAATTCGGCAATGGTGAAACAATCGTGCGATTCGGCGAACGAAAGGTCGGATAGTTTCAAATCGGCGGTTTGCAGCGCTTTCTTCCAAGCCAGGGCCGCACCTTCGAATTGGGTGATGTCGCGTTTGGAAATCGGCAGGAAATCGTTGACCTGCACCGCAGCGCGGAAGCGCACGGCCTTGCCCATGGCGCGGGCCGTTTCCTCATCGCACATGATGAGCGCGGCGGCGCCGTCCGACACGAGCGAGCAATCGGTGCGCTTCAACGGCGGGGCGACATACGGGTTTTTATCGGACGGATTGCGGCAGAAATCGTAGCCCAGGTCTTTGCGCATCTGCGCATAGGGGTTTTCGACGCCGTTCTTGTGATTTTTCGCCGCGATCGCAGCCAAAGCGTCCGATTGGTCCCCGTAGCGCTGGAAATATGTTTCCGCGATCTTGCCGAACACGCCCGCGAAACCGGCGGGAATGTCCGATTCTTCCTTTTGATAGGACGCCTTCAACAGGATATCGCCGACTTCTTTGCCCGGTGTGGCGGTCATTTTCTCGACGCCGATCACCATCGCGAATTTGCCGCGGCCCGACAGCAGGAAATCTCTGGCGCCATGGATCGCCGCCGACCCCGACGCGCAAGCGTTCTCATAGCGGGTGATCGGGGTGTACCGCAGTTCCGGCACGCTTTGCAGCACCAGGGACGAGGGGAAGTCCTGATTGGAAAAACCGTTGTTGAACAGGGACAAAAACGTGCCCTCGACATCGTGCGGTGCGATGCCGGCGTCGGCGATCGCGGCGTTCGCCACCCGACCGATCAGGGATTCGATATCGTGGTCTTCCAGACGGCCGAAGGGCGTGTGCGCCCATCCGACGATGCAGGCTTCGGTCATGTGCGTGTCTCCTGTTCTGCGCTGCGGCGTACGTTGGCTTCGGTCGCCGGTTTGTCAACCGGGCTAATACCCCATCAGGCTGGCATATCGGTCGCGGTGGAATGCGGCATCGCCGAAGCTTGCCTGCGCCACCCGAGCGCGTTTCATGAAGAAGCCGATCTCGTGCTCGTCGGTCATGCCGATGCCGCCGTGCATTTGCACCCCCTCGTTCCCGCAAAGGAATATCGTGTCGTTCGCCTTGGCCTTCGCGAGGCTGGCGAGCGCGGCTGCTTCGTTGGATTGTTCGTCGAGCGCCGATAGCGCGGCCGTCACGGCGGAGCGGGTGACCTCGATCTCGCAGAACATCTGTGCGGCGCGGTGTTTCAGGGACTGGAACGTTCCGATCTGCACCCCGAACTGCTTACGGTCTTTCAAATATTGCACGGTGCGTTCGAATGCCTCGGCCGAACTGCCCAGCATTTCCGCCGCGAGGCAGGCTCGCGCCCGGTCTAGCGCGGTTTCCAGCGCCACCGCGCCGCCGGGGATGCGTTCGCCTTGCGCATCGTTCAGCGTCACGATCGCGGCGTTGCGGCTGTCGACCATGATCGTGCGGGTACGGGTCACGCCTGGGGCGTTGCCGTCGACCAGATACAGCCCAATCCCCTGTTCGTCGTGCGCGACCACGATCAGCACGTCGGCGATATGACCGTCGAGGACGAATTTCTTCGTTCCGTTCAGCCGGCCGTGTTTATCGGCGGTCGTTGCGATCCGGCTGGGTGCGTGGCGGGCGGTTTCTTCCAGTGCCAAAGCGAAAATACGCTCTCCCGCGACCAGCGCGGGCAAGTGTGCGTCCTTCTGGTCCGGCGATCCACCGAGGTCCAGGATGCTGGCCCCCAGCAACGCGGTGGATAGCAGCGGGGTTGCGGCGAGGGTTCGGCCCGCAGCCTCCATCGCTTGCCCTAGGCCGGTCACGCCGAAGGCCGATCCGCCGTATTCCTCGGACACCAGAAACCCGGTCCAGCCGAGGTCTGCCATCTCGCGCCATAGGTTACGATCGAAACCGTCGGGGTCGTTGTCGTCCCGTAGTTTGCGCAGTGCGGTAATGGGCGATTTCTCGCGGAAGAAATCCAGCGCTGTGTCCCGCACCATGCGGGTTTCTTCGTTCAGGATCAGGGTCATGGCGATCAATCCGGCAGGCCAAGCACGCGCTTGGCAATAATGTTGAGCTGAATTTCCGATGTGCCGCCCTCGATGGAATTCGCTTTAGACCGCAACCATTCGCGCGTGAACCGGATCTCGTCGTCGGAAAACCCATCGCCTTCCCAACCGAGAGCTTGGAACCCCTCGCCCTCCAGGATCATTTCGTAACGCTGTTTGTTCAATTCGGTGGCGTAGTATTTGAACATAGCCGACAGCGGGCCGGGGGGCGCGCCCGATTCGGCTTCCTCGGCGGCGCGGCGGCGGGTCAGTTGGAACGCGGCCGCATCCATGGAATACGCCGCGATACGGTCGCGCACCACGGGATCGGCGATTTTGCCGTCCACCTCCCCGATATGCATTTTCGCCACTGTTTCCGGCGGGATTTCGAATTTCGCGGCGGCACGCGCACCGATCCCGCCGATGCCTTTGCGCTCGTGCTCCAGCAGCCGCTTGGCGATGGTCCACCCCTTGTTGAGCTGGCCGACCAAATGCGACGCCTGGACCTGCACATTCTCGAAAAACGTCTCGCAGAATACCGATTTTCCGCTGATCAGCTTGATCGGTTTCGGGCGTACGCCGGGATCGGCCATATCGATCAGCAGAAAACTGATACCCTCGTGCTTTTTCACCGTGGGATCGGTGCGCACGAGGCAGAAAATCCAGTCCGACAAATGCGCGTTGGATGTCCAAATCTTATGCCCGTTCACTAGGAAATGTTCTCCTTACAAAACGGCTCGGGTGGACAAGCTCGCGAGGTCGGAGCCCGATCCGGGTTCGGAATAGCCCTGGCACCAACGGATTTCGCCGCGTACGATTTTGGGAATATGGGTTTGGCGTTGTTCTTCGGTGCCGTATTCCAGCAGGGTCGGGCCGAGCATGGACAGTCCCATGCCGCGCAGGGGCGTGCGGCAGCCGAGGTCCTGCATTTCTTCGTCGAGGACCATCGCTTCGTCCGCCGACAACCCGCCACCGCCATAGCGCGTCGGCCATGTTGGCGCCGTCCATCCCTTCGCCGCCATCCGATCCAACCAGATTTTCTGTTCGGGGCGCACGTAGGATGCGCGCATGCCGCCGGCGACCTGCTCGTCCTCGGGCATCCAGGTGCGC
>JBAXFK010000187.1:0-9387 GCA_037139955.1 Rhodospirillales bacterium | reverse complement strand
GATCGCAGAACTCCGGAGCGCGTGATCCAGGCGTGTCAACCTGGGCAGTTACAACCTTTGTCATATATGGCTGGCAGTTCCTTCCGCGGGAGCTGCCGTGTCGACATTCAATCTACCCCCGATACAGCCCTACCACCCCGTTACGTTCCAGGAACGCGGGGTCCTGATCCCCTTCACCACGCCCCTGCTCGGCGGCACCCGTGCGCGCCCGGGCGCTAAAGGCGGGTTGGAGTTGATCATCCCAAATCCGTCGGGTTTGCCGGGCGTTTATGTGATGGAATGGCGCGGCATTCCGGCACTCTGCCATCCCACTTTGCACGATCGGCACCTCATCGAACGCATCGCGTCGGTCTACAACATCACGCCCATGATCATCCGCGAGATCGGTCGGGAAATCGCCATGGAGGGTTTGGCCGGGGAAGCAGCGCGTCACGCCGCCCTGGCCGCCGCCGGGTCGGACAAGCACGATCGCACCGTCACCAATTTTATGCTTCTCATGACGCTGGTCGATCAAATCGGGCTGTTTCGCAACGCACCGGAAGGCCAGCCGGATGCGCAAACCCGGGCGCGGCAGACCGTGACCCATATCGCACCGCGCATCGAGCGATCCGCCGATTGGGTGGCGACGGCGTTGGAATCCCTTGGCGACGCCATGGCGACGATCGGGGTGGAGGGGCAATCGGACCCCGGAAGGGTTCCGCGCATCATGAACGTCCTTCGCGGCACCTGCGCGATGCTCAAAGCCTGGAGCGGTCCGAATAGTCAGGAGGATCGGGCGGCCTATGTGCGGATGATCTGCCGATCGGCCGACGTCACGCTGATGCTGGCGGAAGCGTGCATCGAACGCGCCCGCACGCTGACCGCCGATCTAACCGACCTTCTGCGGGAATGGGCGATGGACCCGGGCGACATCGCGCAACGCGCCGCGCGGGCGGAGTGGCTGATGGACGGGTGGGAGCAGATTTGCCTGATCTGGCGCTGCGCCCAAGACGATCCGGCCCGCACGGCAGCCTTGGCGGAAATAGCCGGCCTAGTGCCGATCATCCCCCTCGAAGCGCGAGAATGGAGCGGAATGGCCGAGCAGATCGATCCGGCGATGCGGGTGCGGCGGACGATTCCGCTGAACGAAGACTGGCGCACGGGCGCGACGGTGTTCGAACTGATTGCCCGCAACGAACTCATCAGGGCCGGGGCATGCTGAACCCATCGAGACTGCGCATCGTCTCTCGTGAATTGTCGTCCGCCGACGACGACAAGATTCTCCGCGTTGTCGCGTTGCTGGACCGGCAAACCGTGCCAGCGGGCGCGAATGCGATTTTGGACCCGCTGCGCCCGCGCCTCGCGAGCTTGCGTCCTCCCCGCCGGCTGCGGTTCGCGCGTCTATTATTCCTACCGCTAGACCCCACGATTGTCCCCGTGCAAGCGTGGCGACCGGGCGATCCCACTATACCGCGTAGCGTTCTCATCGCATTGGCGCAGACGGTTCGCGGGGCGCTCGGCCACGAGCTCACGGCCATCGAGCATAAGATCGCCGAGCGCAATACCGACGACGGGGTTGCGATCGCCGAGGCTGGCGCGCTTTTATGGCCGCATGCCGCCAGTATCCTTGCAGCGGTCCCGGACCCGACCGACTGGGCTGGGACCGGCCTGCCAATGTCGGTCTACCCGCCGCTCGCACGAGCAGTGGCGGCCGCGCTGGGCCGGAGCAACCGACTGCACGATCTGGAGCGCACGACTGCTATCGGCATGCTGGAGCCGGACCCGACCGCCATACAGGAGATTTTGGCGGGACTGTCCACCGAATCGCCCGAGGGTTTCGGCATTGTCGTCACCCTGCTGCTTGCTCGGCTGCCAAGCGCGACGATGCATATCCAGCGATTGGTCGCGGCCGCCCGCGGATCGGCTGAATCGGTCGTGCTCCGTCAGGCGCTGGACCAGGGCGTAGATCGCGCGCTGACGCAGATGGAAAGCGGCGCCGGCCTAGACCGTGCCGTTCGCAACGCACCGCTGCGCACCGCCGGTCTAGCCGTAAAGCGTATCGCGGCCATGCTGACCGATATCGAGAACGAGCCGGACACCGCCCGCCACCGCCACCGTCTGAAATCCCTACGCGGCAAGCTCGATCTGGCATGCCGCGCGCGCTTCGGCACCGGACTCGACGAGGGGTTGGTGGCACCGCTGACGGCTGGCATTCCCGTCACCGACATCGCTCAATCCGACATGGAGACCAACGCGCGGGAACTGCGGGCGCTAGAAATAGCGGCGCGCAAGGTCGGCAATCCCGCGCTGTACGACGCGCTGCTGGGCAAGGCCGCCGACATCGTTACCGCCTCGGCCGGCGCGGGCGTGCTGACGCCGGTGCGGCAGGCACGGCTGATTGAAATCCTGTGTGGGTCGGACACGGCGGAGGCGTTGTACCGATCCAGCGGGTAAACCTTCGACGGGCCGGCGCGTTCGTGCGAAAATGCGCATCTGCCCGCCCGACGGAGACTCCGATCATGCCGAACGATGCCGCCCCGCAATCCGTACTGCTCGCCGACTATCAACCCCCGCCGTTCCTGGTGGACACTGTCGATCTGACATTCGAATTGCACGAAACCGCGACGATCGTCCGCTCCCGCATCGCAGTGCGGCGCAACGGCAACAATCGCGACATGTTCCTGGACGGTGAGGCTTTGACCCTACTGTCCGTCGCCCGCGATGGGGTCGCGCTGACCTTGGGACAATACCGGCTGGAACCGCACGGTCTGGTTGTCTCCGACATGCCCGACGCCTGCTTGCTGGACATCGCGGTACGCATCGATCCCAAGGGGAACACCGAACTCAGCGGGCTGTACCTATCCAACGGCAGCTATTTTACCCAATGCGAGGCCGAAGGTTTTCGGCGAATCACCTATTTTCCCGACCGACCCGATGCGATGGCCAAATTCACCAGCACAATTGTCGCCGACAAGGCGGCGGTGCCGGTGATGCTCTCGAACGGCAATCCCGGCTCGGTCGAGGATCTGGGCGACGGCCGCCATCGCGTCGTCTGGACCGATCCGCACCCCAAACCCTGCTATTTGTTCGCTTTGGTGGCCGGGGATTTGATGGCCGTGAAGGATTCCTTCACGACCGCATCCGGCCGGCACGTCGATCTCGGGGTCTATGTCCGGCGCGGCGACGAGGACCGATGCGACCATGCGATGCGATCGCTAAAGGCCTCGATGACATGGGACGAAGATGTGTTCGGTCTGGAATACGATCTGGATGTCTTCAACATCGCTGCCGTGTCCGACTTCAACATGGGCGCAATGGAGAATAAAGGCCTGAACGTCTTCAACACGAAATACGTGCTGGCTCGTCCCGACACGGCGACCGACTTCGACTATCAGGGTATCGAGGCCGTCATCGCTCACGAGTATTTTCATAACTGGACCGGCAACCGCGTGACGTGCCGCGACTGGTTCCAATTGTCGTTGAAAGAAGGCCTGACAGTCTATCGCGATCAGGAGTTTTCCGCCGACCAAGGCAGCCGAGCGGTGAAGCGGATCGGGGATGTGCGGGGGCTGAGGGCGGCGCAGTTCCGGGAGGACGGGGGACCGCTGGCGCACCCGGTGCAGCCGGCGAGCTACGTCGCGATCGATAATTTTTATACCGCCACCGTCTACAACAAAGGCGCCGAGGTCATCCGTATGATGGCCACGATTATCGGCAAGGCGGCGTTCCGGAAAGGCATGGACCTTTACTTCGCACGACACGACAATAGGGCCGTGACGATCGACGATTTCGTTGCGGCGATGGCGGATGCCTCTTGTGTCGATCTCACCCGTTTCAAGACTTGGTACCATCAGGCCGGCACGCCCGAAATCGCGGTCAGCGACAGTTACGACGCCGCGACTCGCCGCTACTCCTTGACGGTGACGCAGCAAACCCCGCCGACGCCTGGCCAGCCCGACAAGCAGCCGGTGGTTGTTCCCATCGCAATGGGATTGCTCGACGGCAACGGCCAGGAACTTGCCACGCGGCTGGCGGGCGAGGCCGCCGCGATCTCCGGCACCCGTGTCTTGTTGGCAACCGAGGCCGAAACTCGCTTTATCTTCGAGGACGTCGCCAGCCCGCCGGTGCCCTCCCTGCTGCGGGGCTTCTCCGCCCCGGTGAAATTGTCGGGCGTGTCGCGCGACCGGCTGCAATTCCTGGCAGCGCACGACACCGATCCCTTCGCGCGGTGGGAGGCCGGACAGCAGTACGCCACCGCCTTGCTGCTCGACATGGTCGCCGCCATCCAACGCGGCGAAGACCCCATCGTCGAACCTGCACTCGTCCAAGCCATGGACGCCTCGCTCGGCGGCGACGATCCCGCCTTCGTCGCCGAAGCTCTGAGCTTGCCCGGTGAGGCGTTCCTCGCCGACCAGATGGCGATCGTCGATCCCGACGCGATCCATACGGCGCGCGATCTGGCCCGCAAAGCGATTGCGGCGGGGCTGCGCGACAAGTTGGCGCCGTTATATGCGCGGCTAGCGGACACCGGCCCCTACACTACCGACGGCGCGGCGGTCGGGCGGCGGTCGTTGCGCAATACCTGTTTGGCGTATTTGTCCGCGTTCGGCGATCCCGATCTGGCCAAAGCGCAGTTCGACGCGGGCCGTAACATGACCGACGTTCTGGCCGCACTGTCGGTGTTGTCAGGTATCGATTGTCCGGCACGGGAGGAAGCTTTGGCGGCGTTCCATGCGAAATGGCGGGACGATGCGCTGGTGTTGGATAAATGGTTCGGCATCCAGGCGATGTCGTCCTTGCCCGGCACGATGAAAGCGGTGCAAGGCCTGTTCGGCCACCCGGATTTCGACCTCCGCAACCCCAACCGGGTGCGCGCGCTGGTCAGCAGTTTCGCGGTCAATCAGGTGCGGTTCCATGCCGCCGACGGTGCCGGATACCGGTTCTTGGCCGACACGATTATTCGCCTCGATCCCGACAACCCGCAAATCGCGGCGCGCATGGTGTCGCCGTTGGGCCAGTGGCGGCGATTCGATGTCGCTCGGCAAGGGCTGATGAAAGCCGAACTGGGGCGTATCGTGAAATTGGCGGGCTTGAGTAAGAATACGTTCGAAATGGCGTCCAAAAGTTTGGGGGAGTAGCCACCATGGCCCAAGCCAGCCGCTTCGCCGGCCCGATCGACCACGCTTGGCTCGGAAAGCATACCGAGACCATCATCGAACCCGACCTGCCGATCGTCGACCCGCACCATCATCTATGGGAGCGGGAGGGCAACACATATCTTGTGCCCGAATTGCTGGCCGATCTCGGCAGCGGCCACAACATCGTTGGAACGGTATTCGAAGAATGCCACTCGATGTACCGCACCGAAGGGCCGGAAGAAGAAGCCTCGCTGGGCGAGACTGCCTTCGTAACGGCCCTATCCCGCAAAGGCGTTTGCGACCGGATAGTAGGGCGCGTCGACATGATGTTGGGCAGCCGCGCCGCAGGGTTGTTGGAACGACATGTCGAAACGAGCGGTGGGCGCTTCACCGCTATTCGCCAGTCCACCGCCTGGGATGCCAGCGATCGCGTACACAAGGTCGTGCCGACCGAAGCCATGTTGACGGACCCGATTTTTCGCCAAGGTGTCGCTTGTCTCGCGCCGCTGAACATCGCCTTCGATGCCTGGGTCTATCATCCGCAAATCCCCGAAGTCGCCGCACTCGCCGCCGCCTTCCCCGACACCCAAATCGTGCTGAACCATGTCGGCAGCCCCATCCTGGGCGGGCCGTATGCGGCGCAACGCGATGGGGTGTTCGCCGACTGGCGCGCGTCGATGGCAGATTTGGCGCGACACACGAACGTCACGGTCAAATTGGGTGCGCTGCCGATCCGTCTACCGGGATCGACCGCCGACCGGGACATGCCACCGTCGTCGGAGGAAGTCGCCACGGCTTGGCGACCCTGGCTGGAAACCTGCATCGAACGTTTCGGCGCGGATCGCTGCATGTTCGAGAGCAATTTTCCGGTGCAAAAGCGCTGGTGTTCCTATGCGGTGGTGTGGAATGCGTTCAAACGCATCGCCGCCGCTGCCTCGGCTTCGGAAAAGGCGGCGCTGTTCGCTGGCACCGCCGCCCGTGTTTATCGCCTGACCTAACTGGGAAATCCCGACATGGCCCTGTTTTCCGAACAAGCCTGGCAGCAAACTGCCCCGTTGCGCGGCGCCATCCATGCGATGCCGTTCAACGCCGAGTTGGCGGCCGGGACGCTAAGCCGCGCGCGGTTTCAGGGCTACATCGTCCAGGACGCCCTCTACCTCGGCGAATACTCTCGCGTTCTGGCACTCGCGGCAGCGCGCGGCCCGGATACCGCAACCCTGCGCTCCTTCGCCGAATCGGCGCTGGAAGCGGTAGCGGTCGAGCAAATCCTGCACGAGCGCTATCTGACCGATTTCGGTATCGACCCGTCGGACCTGGCGCGTGCCGAACCCTCGCCCGATTGCCTGGGTTACACCAGCTTCCTTCTCGCCACCGCCTATCACGAACCGTGGGAGGTTCTGCTGGCCGCGCTGCTGCCCTGTTTCTGGCTGTATTGGGATGTCGGCAATGCCATCGCCCGCGTCGCCGCACCGGACAATCCGTATCGCGCCTGGATCGACACTTATGCGGACGAAGGTTTCGGCAACGCGGTGAAAGCCGTCATCGGCATGACCGATACAGCGGCAGCGGGCGCCTCGGCCATCGTGCGCCAGCGCATGGCGAAGGCGTTCGAGCGCTGCTGCCAGTACGAATGGTTGTTCTGGGACGGCGCGTATCGGCAGCGCGGCTGGCCCTCGGGGCTGGATGCCGGCTGACAGGGCGATGACGCGGCCTCGGCCCCGATCCAGAGCGGCACCGCCGGAACGACCGAGCGATAAGAGCCGGGTCAGGATTATCGCGCTGGCGATGATCTCGGCGCCGTTGTGCGGAATTTATATCCTGTCGGTTTTGCTCAACCGCCTGTCGCAATGCCCCTCGACGGCCTTCGCGATGGATGCCGCGACGATTTCGATCCCGCTGGTCTGCGGCGCGATCGTGTTCTTCGCGTCGGTCTTCGTGTTGCTCGCCTGTCTGGGCGGGGTGTTCTCCGATGGGGAGGCGCAGCCGAACTGGGCCCTCGACAGCTTTCGAACCTCCGCCTTTGCCGGATCGTTGCTCGGCATATCGGTCGCTGCGATGCTTTGGCTGACAGCGCGCGAGGCCTATACGTGTTTGATGCCGGACGGGTTGTTGCTCCATCCCAGTCCTTTCGTGCAGGCGCAGGCCGCGACTTGGGATGCGGTGGACAGCGTTCGGTCGGATTGCTGGCTGGGCAAACGCGGACAGGCCGGCGGTTTACGCCTGATGCTATCGAACGGCGAGACCATCGATGTCCCGGTGTGGAACACCGCGCGCCAGAGCGTCGACCCCGCATACGCCGCCATCGAGGCCGCTCTGGCCGGCAAGGCCGCGTCCTATGCACCGCTATCGAGTGTCGACGCGACGCGATGCCCGCCGGAACTGCTGCGCTTGTTCTCGAACTGGCACAACTGAAGGGGATCGTAACCTTGTTGTCGGCGATGGTAGAGCGCCCGATTTAACAATAGATCAATCTCGACAAAGTTCTTTTCTCGACGTTGGAATGCATGGACACCGCACGCAGTGCGCGGTAACGGCGGGTCGTTAAGAAATCCAGGGAGAAATAACGCCATGATCCGTCGCCGCACTTTTGGGGCCGGTTTCGCCGCAGCTTTGGCCGCGCCGTCCATCGGCCGGGGCGCCGCTGTCGCACCGCTTAAATTCATCCCGCAATCCGATCTGACGATCGTCGATCCCATCGTCACCACCGTCTATACGGCCCGCAACCACGGCTACATGGTCTACGACACGCTGTTCGGGATGGACAGCAACTACAAAATGCAGCCGCAAATGCTGGACCGCGTGGAAACAGAGGACGACGGCAAGCGTTGGAAACTCCGTCTGCGCGAGGGCCAGTTCTGGCACGACGGGGAACGTGTGACCGCACGGGACTGCGTGGCGTCGATCAAGCGTTGGGCGGCGCGCGACGGCATCGGCGCCCTGCTGATGGCACGCACCGAGGAACTATCGGCGATCGACGACCGCACCATTCAGTTCCGCCTGAAGCACGCGACGGGAATCCTGCCCTATGCGCTCGGCAAAATCTCCACCCCGATGTGCGCGATGATGCCGGAACGGTTCGCCAGCTCCGACCCGTTCAAAGCCATCACCGAAATGGTCGGCAGCGGACCGTTCCGCTTCAAGGCCGACGAATGGGTGTCGGGCGCCCGAGCGGTCTACGTGAAAAACGACAAGTATCAGCCTCGGTCGGAACCGAATACCGGCTGGACTGCGGGCGGTAAGATCGTACATTTCGAGCGTGTCGAATGGCTGACAAGCCCGGACGACGGCACTTCGGCCAGCGCTATGCAAGCCGGCGAAATGGATTGGTGGGAACTGCCGACCCCCGATCTACTGCCGATGCTGCGCAAATCGGGCAAAATCAAAGTGGAGATCAAGGATCGCAACGGCACGTTGGGCTTCATGAAGACCAATAATCTGCAAGCGCCGTTCGATAAAGCTGCCGTCCGGCGGGCGCTGCTGGGCGCGATCGACCAGAAGGATTTTATGACGGCAGTGGCGGGACTGGACCCGACGATGTGGCGGTCCGGCGTCGGCATTTTCACGCCGGGCACCGATATGGCGTCCGATGCGGGGATGGACGTTCTGAATGGGCCCAGGGATTTGGCCAAGGTGCGCGCCCAGTTGAAGGACGCCGGCTACAATGGGGAGAAAGTCGCGATGCTATCCCCCGGCGAGCCTTATTACCGCAAGGCAATGACCGATGTCGGTGTGGCGATGATGCAGTCGGTCGGCATGAACGTGGAAAGCCAAGCCATGGACTGGGGCACCGCGATCGTGCGGCGCGAGAGCAAGCAGCCGATCGACAAAGGCGGCTGGAGCACCATTTTCACCACCGCAAACGGCCTGGACATGCAAACTCCGCTGCTGCACTTCCTGCGCACCACCGGACAAAAAGCCTGGTTCGGCTGGACCGACAGCCCCAAGATCGAGGAACTCCGTTCGGCATGGGCGGACGCACCGGACCGGACGACCCAGAAACAGTTGGCAGACGAGATCCAGCGCCAATGCTGGATCGACGTGCCGCATCTTCCGGTTGGGCAGTGGTTCCAGCCGGTGGCTTGGCAAGCAACGATCGATGGGATTCCGGATGGATTCCCGTTGTTCTGGGGGGCGAAGCGGGTTTAGTGAAAGCTTTCTAATATCCTCGATGCACGCCGACTTACGCCGATTCCGTCGGCGTTCGTCGGCGATGCGGCGTTAATTTTCGACCGTTCCGCAGCCACCCCACAGCCGTCGCAACACCCCGTCC
>JBAXFK010000186.1:0-9459 GCA_037139955.1 Rhodospirillales bacterium | reverse complement strand
TGAGCGAGCTTAAATTGCCGAACCCGGTGTATCAAAGTCGTTGACACGTTCCGGAACGGCGCAGAACCGCCTTTAAGAAAGAGCGAGAAAAGCGCCGAGACTCCTGGGACCGCGATTGGCAGGACCAACCGAAAGAATCCATCCGCCAATTGCTCGGTTACGTGCTCGGGGAATCGCCCCCGCGCGGGCCGCCGGAGACACAGCCACTCCCTGCATAGTCGCAGCGGCCGCGCGATCGCGCGTGCCGTTGCCGATGCACGCCCGATCGTTGGCTACGGCTGCCTAGCGTCGCGACGATTCTTCGCACGCGGTACGCCGCTTGCCCTATCGGTCGCGGATCGTTTCAAAAAATCCCGGCATCCAGCCCTGCGGCGAACGCCGCCCCTAACGCGGCACAGCGCGCTATATCCGCCGTACCGATCGATTTGGATGCCAGAATAAGCTCGGGAGTCTGTGCATGGGTGCAAACGATCAGTGGCTTCGCGATAGGCCGCAGTCGCCAGCCGGTGACGATGCGGGCGATCTGGCGGGCGGCGCTTTCGCCATCGCTACCGGCGCAGATCGCCGCAGCATAAGGTCGGCCCTCGATACGGCCGAGCACCGGATAATAAACGCGGTCGAAGAAATCTTTCATCGACCCGGACACGGCCGCCAAATTTTCCGGGGTCGCAAAAATGTAGCCGTCGGCCGCGAGCAAATCGTCGCTATCGGCGGTCTCGGCCCGGACCATGCGAACCGCAACGCTCGGTTCGTCGGCGGCGCCTGCCCGCATGGCCTCGGCCATCTGCTGTGCACCGCCGGTGCGCGAGTGCCAGACGATCAGCAGCGTTTTCACGCGTTAACCGAGTTCTCGCTTCAATGCAGCCAACGCATGCTCCAGCGTTTCGCCCAGCACCCAGCCCTTGGCGTCGCTGATGGCATAGAACGCATCGACGGTTTCCTGCGATGCCTTCACGTTGAACTGCACGTTGCGCCCGGTGCGGTGTCGGCGCTGCACGCGCTTCGGCGCCGCAGCGGCCTGTTCCCGACTGCGGAATTGGGACGCTTCGGCGACGGCGCGCACCTGTTCCGGCGGTGGGGCCGACGTGTCGCGGGCGGTGCGTGGTGCGAAGCCGCCGATGTCCAGATCGTCGGCCTCGAAAATGCTCGCGCGTGTGCCGCTCATTACGCCACCTTCCGCTGCGGTTCGGCGGCCCTGGGTTCTTTCAGGATGGCGATGGTCTCCGCCGCGAAAGCCCGAGCATTGGTCATGGAGGCAGGGATGTTGGTCACTTGGTCGCGGTCCAGTCCGGACAGCGTGCCGCCGAACACGAAAATTGCACGATAGGCCTCGCGCTCGTGGATTTGGGTGCCGAAGACGCGGATGCCGGCGTTTACGAACTCCGACTCGATGGCTTTCAGCGTGCGTGGTCGGATCGCGGCGCTGGTGCGGGTGAACAGCACAGCCAGCGGGATGGATTTGTTAAACGCCCGTTCCTGCCGGCGGATCAGTGCGATTGCCTTCACCGCTTCGGCCGCGTCGAGTTGCGATCCCTGTGTCGGGATGATCGCCAGATCGGCGCGCGACAAGGCGTAGCCGACCATCATCGAGGCCGTGCCTTCGAGATCGACCACCACGAAGGCGCTTTCCGTGGCGGCGCGCTCGATCGTGTCGATGATCGTGTCCTCGGTGATATCCGTCAGGATCGTCAGCGTTGCCGGCTTGCCCGGACGGCTGCCCCAACGGGACACCGGCTTGTTCGGATCGGCGTCGATGAATGTGACACCCGCCCCACGCTCGGCCAGTTCCGAGGCCAGAAGCACGGCAGCGGTCGATTTTCCGGCGCCGCCTTTGGGGCTGGCGAAAACGATAGTTGGCATATTGGGCCTCGAGTCGGGGAGGATCGCAAGACAATCGGTATCCGATAGCCGCCTGGAAGGCAATCGGATATCCATAAGGTATCTTATAGATTTCGCGATGGACGCGGTCCCCAAATCGACGCCATGGTGTCGAAAACCCCTCGGAGTCTCGCATGCGTTTGCTTCTCGTCGCCCTTCTTGCCGCAATGGCCGCCCTACCGGCCTTCGCGCAAAACTCGCCCGGACCGACTTTGTCCGCCATCCTAAAGAAGGGTCATGTCGAGTGCTCGGTTCCCTCCGGCACGCCCGGCTTTGGCTTCGTCGACAGCAAAGGGGAATTCCGCGGCTTGGACGTCGATACCTGCAAAGCCGTCGCGGCGGCGGTCTTCGGCGATGCGTCCAAGGCCCGCTTCATCGGCCTGAACGGCGCCCAGCGCCTGCCGGCGCTACAGTCCGGGCAGGTCGATCTGGTGATCCAGACCCTAACCCAAACCCAATCGAGGGAGGCCGCGAATGGCCTGCTGTTTACCGGCGTGAATTTCTACGACGGCCAAAGCTTTCTGGTGCGCAAATCGTCCGGCGTGAAAACCGCCAAGGATCTCGCCGGAGCCTCCATCTGCGTCAGTGCGGGCAGCACCAGCGAGTTGAATCTTGCCGACTGGTCGCAGGCCACCGGTATCAAAATCGCTCCGGTGGTGTTCGAGCGGGTGGAAGAAGGGCGTTCCGCCTACGACAAAGGCCGCTGCGATGCTTATTCGACCGATTCGAGCCAACTCGCGACAATCGCCACAATCATGCACGACGCCGACGACCAGATGGTGTTGCCCGACATTATCAGCAAAGAGCCGCTCGGACCGGCCGTGCGCCAGGGCGACGATCAATGGTACGAGATTGTCAAATGGACCCTGAACGCCCTGATCGAAGCCGAGGAACAAGGCATCACCCAGGCCAATATCGATGAAAAATTGACCAGTAGCGCGCCGTCGATCAAACGCCTGCTGGGCCTTGTCGGCGACTACGGAAAATTCATGGCGCTGGACAACAAATGGGCATTCAACGCCATCAAGGCGGTGGGCAACTACGGCGAGATCTTCGAACGCAACTTCGGCCCACTGAAAATGCAACGCGGCAAGAATGCCCTGTGGAGCAAGGGCGGTCTGATGTACTCGGCACCTATTCGTTAGAGCGGATCGCCCGCTCTATTTGCCGACAAAACCCTCCAACCAATGGATCGTATAGTCGCCGGTTTGGAACTCCGGCGAATCGACGATGCGGCGATGGAGCGGAATAGTGGTTTTGATCCCTTCCACTGCGAATTCGTCGAGCGCGCGGCGCATGCGATTGATGGCATCGGCGCGCGTTGGGGCATGCACGATTAGCTTAGCAACCATGCTGTCGTAGTACGGCGGTACGAAATACCCTGCATAGAGCGCGCTATCGATCCGAACCCCAAGACCGCCGGGCGCATGGTAGGATGTCACACGCCCCGGTGTGGGCATGAAAGTGACGGGATCCTCGGCATTGATACGGCATTCGATCGCATGGCCGGAGAACGCAATGTCCTTCTGCTCGTAACCCAGTGCGGCGCCGGCCGCGACGCGGATTTGCTCGCGCACCAAATCGACATCGCACACCATCTCGGTGATCGGATGCTCGACCTGCAAACGCGTGTTCATCTCGATGAACGCGAACTGTCCGTCCTGATAAAGAAATTCCAGCGTGCCGGCGTTGCGGTAACCCAATGTCCGCAACGCGGCGGTGGCGTTGGCACCGAGGTCGTTGCGCTGCGCCGGTGTCAGCGCGGGGGAGCCGGCCTCTTCCAACACCTTCTGATGGCGGCGTTGCAGAGAGCAGTCGCGCTCACCGAAATGCACCACGTTGCCGTATGAATCGGCGAGAATTTGCAATTCGATATGGCGCGGACGGTCGAGATATTTCTCGATGTAGACGGCATCGTTACCGAACGCGGCGCGAGCCTCGGTGCGGGCGCCGCGAAAAGCGTCTTCCAGTTCGGATGGCGAACGCGCGACACGCATGCCGCGCCCGCCGCCGCCGGCAGCGGCTTTGATCAACACCGGGTACATGATCTTGTCGGCGACAGCCCGTGCGGTCTCTAGATCGGGGACAGCACCATCCGAACCCGGCACCAGCGGCACGCCGAGCGAGGCCATGGCGGTCTTGGCGGCGATTTTGTCGCCCATCATGGCGATATGGGCAGCGGACGGGCCGATGAAGGTCATGCCGTGCGCTTCGACCATATCGGCGAAGCCCGCATTTTCCGATAAGAATCCATAGCCGGGATGGATCGCGTCGGAGCCGGTTATCGTTGCGGCGGTAAGGATCGCGCCGACATTCAGATAACTGTCCTTGGCGGACGGCGGACCGATACACACTGCCTCATCCGCCAAACGCACATGCATGGCCGTCGCGTCGGCGGTGGAATGCACCGCGACCGTCGAGATACCCAACTCGCGGCAAGCGCGCTGGATGCGAAGCGCGATCTCGCCGCGATTGGCGATCAGGATTTTGCGGAACAAGGGTTCAGTCCACGATCATCAGGACTTCGCCGAACTCGACCGGCGAACTGTTCTCTACCAAGATGCGGCTGACGGTGCCGGCCTTCGGGGCTTTAATCTGATTGAAGGTTTTCATTGCTTCGATCAGTAGCACGGTCTGTCCGGCGGCGACCTGCTGGCCGACTGCGACGAACGGCGGCGAGCCGGGTTCCGGCGACAGATAGGCGACGCCGACCATCGGGCTGGAGATTGCACCGGGGCTGGACGCATCGGCGACCGGAGCAGGCGCGGCCGCCGCAGCGACCGGCGCCGCGACCGGAGTAGCCGCCGCGCCGGCTACAGCAACCGCAGCAACACTGCTGCCGCCGCGTACGACCTTGATACGGGCGTCTTTAATGACCATTTCCAACTCGGTCATGCCGGTTTCGGCCATAATCTGGCCTAAGCGGCGAATCGAATCCGGATCGGTGGGGATAGAGTTCACGCGGAATCCTCCAGGAAAATCGGGGGTAAAAGCACTGAGTCACGGCCGTAGCATAGTGCCGCGCGCCGGTCCAATCCGTGGACCGGTTGCCGGCCGGGTGCGCTCGGATCATAATCGGGTCATGCCGAGCACCGTGACACTGACCCTGAATGGCGAAAGCCGATCGTTCGAGGGGCCCGAAGATGGGCCGATGTCTGTCCAGGGGCTGCTGGTCCTTTTGGAATTGGACATGCGCAAGGTGGCGGTGGAACTGAACGAGGAGATCGTGCCCCGTTCTCGGTACACGGAAACCGAACTAGCCAGCGGCGATTCGCTGGAGATCGTGCATTTCATTGGTGGAGGCTGAACGTGGACGGAGCAGTTGCTGGCGACGATACCTGGACGGTGGCCGGCCGGACCTTTCGTTCGCGCCTGATCGTCGGCACCGGCCGGTATAAGGATCTGGAAGAAACCGCCGCAGCGATCGCAGCAAGCGGCGCGGAAATCGTTACCGTAGCGGTGCGTCGGGTGAACCTGTCCGACCCCAAAGCGCCGATGCTGCAAGACTATGTCGATCCCAAGAAGATCACCTACCTCCCCAATACGGCGGGCTGTTTCACCGCTAGGGAAGCCGTGCGGACGTTACGTTTGGCCCGTGAGGCCGGTGGTTGGAACTTGGTGAAGCTGGAAGTCCTCGGCCCGGCACCGCTGCTGTATCCCGACATGCCCGGCACATTCGAAGCGGCTGCCGAACTGATCAAAGACGGATTCGAGGTGATGGTCTACTGTGCCGACGATCCCTTGGCGGCGGTCCGCCTGCAAGAGATGGGTTGCGTCGCGATTATGCCGTTGGGCGCGCCGATCGGGTCCGGTCTTGGGCTGCAAAACCCGGCAATGCTCACGATGATCAAGGAGAACGTGACGGTACCGTTCGTGGTCGATGCCGGGATCGGTACGGCATCCGATGCAGCTATCGCGATGGAGCTGGGCTGCGACGCGGTGCTGCTGAACTCGGCAATCGCGCATGCCAAGGACCCCGTCACGATGGCCAAGGCGATGAAACACGCAGTGCAGGCCGGTCGGCTTGCGCATCTCGCCGGGCGTATGCCGCGCCGGATGGGGGCGGATCCGTCCAGTCCGCTGAGCGGTTTGATCCGGTAGGCGCAACTGCCCACCCCCCGTACCGTTGGCGTTCTGGAGACGTCGCTCTACGTCCAAGACGTCGATCGGGCACGCGATTTTTACGCGCGGGTTTTCGGGTTCGAGGTCTTCTTCGGCGATACCCGCATGTGCGCCATGGGCCTCCCCGGCAGCCAAGTGCTCCTGCTGTTTCGGCGCGGCGCTACGTTGGAGCCGGCGGCCGTGGGCAATGGCTTCATCCCGCCGCATCACGGGGAAGGTCCGTTGCATGTCTGTTTCGCGATTCCACTAGGCGAACTCTCAGCCTGGGAGGCGCATTTGCAAGGCCTGGGAATCCCGGTCGAAAGCCGGTTACGCTGGTCCAAAGGGGGCACAAGCCTGTATTTTCGCGACCCCGACGACAATTCCATCGAGGTCGCGACCCCCGGCCTCTGGCCGCATTACTGAGGCCCGTTATGGCACGCGTCGCGACATGGATCGTGTTGTGCACGCTGTTCGTTTTGGCGGCGGTCGCTGCTGTGCGGCCATCGCTTATTTCAGGGAACGAAAGCACCGCACGGCATGTCGCGGCGGCGGCGATTTTCGTTGCCAGTTATGTCGGGCTGGCGATGGGCAAGATTCCGGGCTTAGCGATCGATCGCGCCGGCGTGGCGTTGGTGGGTGCGTGCTTGCTTGATGGTCGCATCGGGTGCCCTACCGCTCGAAGATGCCTATAAGGCTATCGACCTCGACACGATCGCACTTTTGCTCGGCATGATGATCGTTGTGGCGCATTTGCGTCTCTCGGGATTCTTTGCGTTGGCGAACGGATGGATCGCGGCGCGGGCCGGTCGACCAGCTACGTTTCTGGGGGCGGTCGTCCTGGTATCGGCGGTATTTTCGGCGTTCCTGGTTAACGATGCGATTTGCCTCGTGCTGGCGCAACCGGTTGCCGACATGGCGAAGGCCGCGCGACGCAATCCCGTGCCCTATTTATTGGCGGTCGCGCTGGCTTCGAATGTCGGATCGGTTGCGACTATCACCGGAAATCCGCAAAATATCATGATCGGCAGCCTCTCCGGCATTCCGTACACGGTGTTCGCAGCAACATTGTGGCCCGTAGCGCTTGCAGGGGCAGTGCTGACATTCGGGCTGCTCGTCGCTCTTTATCCCGGCGAATTCTTAAGCGGCGCGCGATGGGCTGCGCCACCGCCCGCCCCACGGGCGAACGGCGTGCTGGTCGCGCGATCGTTGCTTGCCACCCTGGCGGTTGTCGGGCTGTTCTTTGCTGGTCAACCGCCGGCCAAGGCCGCAATCGTTGTCGGCGCGCTGTTATTGCTAACCCGTCGAGTCAGGAGCACGCGAGTTTACGCCGAGATCGACTGGTCGCTGCTATTGATGTTTTCCGGTTTATTCATCGTTGTTGCGGGGGCGGAACACGCATTATTGACGCCAGAGATTCGAAAATCGGTGGGTGGGTTGCATTTGGACCAGCCCTGGGTGCTGAGCGCCCTAACGGCGGTGTTATCCAATTTGGTAAGCAACGTCCCCGCCGTTTTGATGCTGAAGCCCTTCGTGGCTGCATCGGCAGATGCAACGCGGGGTTGGTTGTTGATGGCGATGGCGTCCACGCTTGCAGGCAATTTCACCGCTTTGGGGTCGATCGCAAACTTGATCGTGATCGAGAAAGCTGCGCAGCGAGGGGTAACGATCGGGGTTTGGACCTACGCTCGGGTTGGGATGCCGCTGACGGTATCGACCCTCCTGCTCGGCACTTGGTGGCTGATCCGATAAACGCGGTTGCGCTTTAACCCGAAATGGCTGTGAATTGTCGGCAACTAAGGAGGAACGTCATGTCGCAAATTACGCAATTCCTGCGCCGCGCCGTGCAGATCGCTGGGCGCGGGATCGCGACCATCTGCGGCGAGCGCCAGCAGGACTGGGCCACCTTTGCCAATCGCGCTGCCCGTTTGGCCGGCGCGTTGGCGGGATTGGGTTTCAAGCCTGGGGACCGAATCGGTATTTTAGCGTTGAACAGCGACCGGTATTTGGAAAGCTTTTTCGGTTTGGCTTGGGGCGGGTTTGTGTTCGTGCCGATCAATACGCGGTTGGCACCGCCGGAAATCGTGTTCTGGCTGTCGGACTCTGGCTGCGCCGGCCTATTGATCGACGATGCCTTCGTGCCAGTGTTGCCGAAAGTGTTGCCCGAGACGCCCGAGATGCGTCATGTCGTCTATATCGGCGACGGACCGACCCCGGCTGGGCAGATGTCTTACGAGGCGCTGGTTGCTGCCGCCGAGCCGGTCGAGGATGCCGGTCGGTGCGACAACGACATGGCGGGTATCTTTTATACCGGCGGCACCACCGGGCGATCGAAGGGGGTGATGCTGAGCCACAACAACATCCTGTCCAACGCGCACAACATATCCACCGCTGCGCCGTTCGGACGCCAAACCTGCTTTATTCACGCCGCGCCGATGTTTCATCTCGCGGATGGCGCGATGACCTTCATCGTGACGGCGAATGGCGGCCGGCATGTATTTCTTCCACGTTTCGACCCGGCTTCGTTCCTGAGCATGGTGGAAGAATACGGTGTCACCACTGCTCTGATCGTTCCGACCATGGTCAATATGATCGTGCATCATCCGGATATGGCCCGGCGGGATTTGTCGAGCTTCCAGGACCTGCTGTACGGCGCGTCCCCAATGCCCGAGGCGGTGATCCTGCGTGCGATGGAATTGATGCCGAAGCTGCGGTTTACGCAAGCCTACGGGCAGTCGGAGGCATCCCCCTTGATGACCCTGATGGCACCCGAAGATTTATGGATCGACGGTAAATTGTCGTACCGCCTGAAATCGGCTGGGCGCGGCGTGCTCGATTGCGAGATCGCGATCCTGGACGAAAACGACAAGGAAGTGCCTCGCGGCACGGTCGGGGAGGTCTGCGGGCGCGGCAAAACCGTGATGTCGGGATATTGGAAGCAACCCGAACTGACCGCGCACACATTGCGCAACGGTTGGCTGCACACCGGCGACGGTGGTTATATGGACGAGGACGGTTTCGTCTACATCGTCGATCGCGTGAAAGACATGATCGTCAGCGGCGGTGAAAATGTCTACTCGGCCGAAGTAGAGGAAGCTCTGTACTCCCACCCCGCCGTAGCCGAGTGTGCGGTGATCGGCATACCTGACGATAGGTGGGGCGAGCGGGTTCATGCGATCGTGCGATTCAAACCCGACATGTCCGCGACCGAACAAGAGCTGATCGCGGCGTGTCATGCTCGGATTGCCAATTACAAATGCCCGCGATCCGTGACGATAGCGATGGATTCGTTGCCGTTGTCGGGCGCTGGGAAGATTTTGAAATCGGAGTTGCGGAAACCCTATTGGGAAGGGCGCGAGAAGCGGGTGAACTGACGACGGCCGGGCGTTTGCGGGGTTACCCCAACATATCCCGGCAAACATCTGCAAGCCGCGCCGCAAGTGCCCGATAATCCGCCGCTCGGGGTGCGTTCGGCCGCCA
>JBAXFK010000185.1:0-9480 GCA_037139955.1 Rhodospirillales bacterium | reverse complement strand
ACCGCCCGCGTGGCGGCCCTTCGCGCCGCATGTCGATGGCCTCGATGGTCGGCAACGCGGCGCCGGCGTGCCGACTTGGAAGATGCAGCTTGGTGTAGCGGCCGGCTTCCACATTCGCTACCGTTTCCATACTGGGCGTAGCGGACACCAACACCGCCGGGGCGGCGCAGAACCGGGCACGCACAACGGCCATATCGCGCGCGTTGTAGACGACACCTTCTTCTTGTTTGAACGACGTCTCGTGTTCCTCGTCCACCACAATCAGGCCGAGGTCGGGAAATGGCAAAAACAGCGCAGACCGCGCCCCAACCACCACCGGCGCTCGGCCTTCCGACACCGCGCGCCAAGCAATGCGGCGGATGCGGCTACTCAGGCCGGAGTGCCAGACTGCGGGCTCCACCCCGAAGCGGCGTTCGAAGCGGGATAGCCATTGGGACGAGAGGGCAATTTCTGGCAACAACACCAACGCTTGGCGGTTCTGGCGCACGCATTCGGCGATCGCCTCCAGGTAAACCTCCGTCTTGCCGGAGCCGGTGACCCCGTCCAGCAACGTGACGGAGAACGCTTTGGCGGCAACCTTGACTCGCAGCGCGGCGGAAACTGCGTCCTGCTCGGGGGACAGGCGGACATCGGCGGTAGACAGGCGTGGGCGGCCGAAGGGAGCGATGGCAGGCATGGCGGCGGGCAGCAGCAAGCCGTGATCCGCCATCCCGCGGACAACGCTGGGGCCGACACCGGCCGCCCGTGCAAGATCGGCCGTCGCCAAAGGTTCACGATGCGCGAGGACGGCCAGGACCTTACGCCGAGCGTCGGTGGGGCGTGCATTGGGCATCGGGTCGGCACGGCGCCAGCCGGTGCTCGGACCGGGGGGTTGGTGCACAACCCGCAGCGCCATCGCCATGACCTCGCCGGGCGGGGAAAGCGTATACGCCGCCATCCAGTCGATCAGACGGCGCAGCGGCTCCGCCATCGGGGGCGTATCGACTATATTTAGCAATGGCTTGATCTTACGATCGGGCACGGTGCCTTCGGGCTGGCCGTCCCAGACGACGCCCACTTCCTCTCGCCGGTTCAGCGGCACCAGCACGACGTCGCCGGGCCGTGGATCCATGCCATCGGGCACCGCGTAGTCGAACGGGCCGGCAAACGGGTAAGGCAGCAAGACGGGCACGCGGAGCGGCGATCTAGGGGATTGGTCGCTGCCGGGCGCCATGGTATACAATCCGGAATTATCTGTGCTGCCCGCCGGTATCGGCTTCCTTCGCCGGGCCGACAAGCGGGCAGGTACGCATTGGAGTTGGGGCATGAAGTTCTTCGTCGACACCGCCGATACGGCCGAGATCCAGTCGCTCGCATCCAGCGGATTGCTCGACGGGGTTACGACTAACCCGTCGCTTATCGCAAAGAGCGGTAAAAAATTTGTTAACGTGATTGCGGAAATCTGCGAAATCGTGTCCGGCCCGGTCAGCGCCGAAGTCGCCGCCACCGATTTCGGCGGCATGATGGCCGAGGCTCGGGTTCTCCGCCGCATTGCCAAGAACGTCGCGATCAAAGTGCCGCTGACCCCGGACGGGCTACGCGCATGCAAGCATCTTGCCGACGATGGCGTCGCAGTGAACGTAACCCTGTGCTTTTCTCCTGCCCAGGCGCTGCTCGCGGCGAAAGCCGGCGCGGCTTACATCTCCCCCTTCGTGGGTCGGCTGGACGATATCGGTCAGGACGGCATGGGCCTGATCGCCGAGATTATGGAGATCTACCAGAATTATCCGTTTTCGACCGAGGTGCTGGTCGCCTCCGTCCGTCACACCATGCATGTGGTGCAGGCCGCCAAATTGGGCGCCCATGTCGCCACCCTGCCACCGAACGTGCTGCGCGCGCTCTTCGCCCATCCGCTGACAGACAAAGGCCTCGCCGCATTCATGGCCGATTGGGCCGCAACGGGTCAGACCATCGTCTGACAGTCATGACGGGAGAGGACGACGCCGCTTCGGTCGAATCCTTCCTCCGTGCCAATCCGTCTTGGCTGGCTGAAAATCCCGAGCTTTATCGTGTGCTCGTGCCCCCCAACCGGGTGCATGGGGAGCATCTTGCCGATCATATGGCTGCGATGGTGCAGATCGAGCGTGCCCGCGCAACCGCGATGGCGGAACGCGCGGACGATGTGCTGGCGGCGGGTCGAGCGGCAGCCGGCTTGACGGTCCGGGTGCAGGAAGCGGTGCTCGCGCTGCTGCGGGCCTCCGACACAATGGACTGCCTGACCGGCGATCTCCCTGGGATTCTCGCTGTCGATGCCGTGCATTTTTGCGTGGAGGCGCTACTTCCCGGCGTGCGGCCCCTCCCACAGGGAATGGTCGATCAATTGTTGGGCGGCCGACAGGTGTTGTTTCGCGATACCGTAACCGAAGCCCGCCGTTTGCACGCGGAAGCCGCCGGGTTAGCCG
Source organism: Rhodospirillales bacterium (assembly GCA_037139955.1). Classification (GTDB taxonomy): domain Bacteria; phylum Pseudomonadota; class Alphaproteobacteria; order Acetobacterales; family Acetobacteraceae; genus Rhodopila. The sequence continues at coordinate 7,039 of JBAXFK010000185.1, read as the reverse complement.
GTCACGACGCGTTGGTTTTGGTCCCCGGCGCGGGCCCGCCCGCGCTTCTGGCGTTGCTGGCCCGCGACAGCCAAATGCTGGATCCCGCTCGCGGCGCGGGCGCGCTGACTTTTTTAGGCCGGGCGGTGGCGGCGGCGTTGGGCCGATGACGGGGTTCGAAGCGAGTCAGGCATTCCTCCAATGGCTCGAACAGGAGCGCCGCGCGTCGCCTTTGACGGTAGAGGCTTACGGTACCGATCTCGCGGGCTTTTTGGGGTTTCTGACCGGGCATTTGGGCGCAGAACCCGACACGGCGGCACTCGCGGCGTTGCGCCCGGCAGATATCCGAGCGTGGCTTGCGAAGATGGCGAACGACAATGCGATTAACGCGACCCGAGCGCGACATCTGTCGGCGGTGCGCAGCTTCTATAAATATCTAGCGCGGCGGCATGGGGTTGAGAATCCCTCGGTCAAGCTAGTAGCCACACCGCGTAGCCGCCGTCCTTTGCCGCGCCCTCTCCCGCCGGACGATGCCCGCAACACAACCACCGATATCGCCGAATTGCAGGACACGGCCGAGATGCAAGCGCGGGACACCGCGCTTTTCACATTGCTGTATGGCTGCGGCCTGCGCATCGCCGAGGCACTGGCGCTCGACGTCCGCGACGCGCCGTCGCCGAACGGGGACGCGCCGCTGCGAGTGGTCGGCAAAGGCTCGAAAGAGCGCATCGTGCCGGTACTGCCGGTGGTACGCACTGCAATCGGCGCTTGGCTGGTGCGGCATCCCGACCGACAACCGGACTCACCGTTATTTCTGGGCAAGCGCGGCAAGCGGCTCGATCCGGCAGTGGCACAGCGCACGATGCGCAATTATCGCCGGCTGACGGGCTTGCCGGAACACGCGACGCCGCACGCGCTCCGGCATTCATTTGCGACGCATTTATTGGCGGGCGGGGCGGATTTACGGTCGATCCAGGAGTTGCTGGGCCATGCCAGCCTGTCGACGACCCAACGCTACACGGCGGTCGATGAGGCGCAGTTGATGGCGGTGTGGCGCAAAGCCCATCCGCGGGGGTAAAATCCGCTGCGACGGTCGCGCGGTAGTGACTTCTGAAGCCGAAAATCCGAAGTCCAACGCTTGCCCGAAGGACCTACGACCGATAATAGCGATATAAAATTAAGTGGATGTTGTGTCTTGAAAATACTCCTCCCGCTTGCCGCCGTCATCGCGCTATTTTCGTTGCAGAGCGCGCATGCCCTGACGTTCTACACATCGAAAGCCGCGTTCGACGCCGCCGCGACAACGGCCTTGATCGAAGATTTCGAAAATACAGGTCAGTCCGAAGCGACTGCAATCGGCAGCTTCAGCCATAACGGTTTGAACTTTAGCGGATTGGCCGGCGTGCCATTTCCGAATGTCTACCTCATTCCGTCGGGCGACAGCGGCTATGCAGCGGGGATTTCGAACCCTGTGCCGACCACCACGCTGGCTGCCAACGGGGATGAGAACATCGTCGTCGGCTTCGATACGCCTTATCGAGCAGTCGGATTGGACATCTATCTGAACGGCCTCGGCCCGCTGGAGGTACGCGTCTACGATGGCGCCACGCTGCTCGGCACCTATGTCTTTCCCGGCGCCGAGAACGATAAGACCTATCTCGGGTTTACCAACGACACAGCGGTCACCGGGTTCCAATTTGTCTCCAGCCTGGGCGCGTCCATCAATACAGCGATGGACAATATCTCGGCTGCGGAAGCCATTCCCGAACCCGGAACGCTCGCTGTACTCGCCTTGGGCTTTTTGACACTGGGACTGCGCCGCCACCGCGCCTAGGATCCGATTGCCCCGCGCCGGGTTGACGGCCCCGGCCACGCATCCGCATCATCCTGGGAAACAGGAGGAACGCGGAATGCTGGTTTTCGACCTGGGGGTCGAAAAGGTTTTCAACCCCCAACGCCATGTCGAGAAGATTCTGGGCAAGGTGGATGAGGGCGATATCACCGTCGCCTGCTGGGAGCCGGGCCAGTGCAGCCCCAACCACGCCCACCCGAATGCCACCGAGATCTATTTCTGCTTCGAGGGCGGCGGTGTCATGCGCACCTCCACGCAAACCGTCGATATCGTACCTGGGTCGTTCGTGGTGCATCCGCGCGGCGAACTACACGAATACATCAACGGATCGCAACGGCCTCTGCTGTTTCGGGTCCGCTACGGGGACGATATGTCCACCCGAATCGCGAATTGGCCGACCAATGCGGAGTTCAGCCAAAATCCCGAAGATGCAAAATTTTTCGCCGCGAACCCGAATGGATAGGACCATATAAGAAATGACTCTCCCCCTTTCCGACGTGACCGTTCTCGATTTCGGGCAAATCTTTCAAGGCTCTTACGCCACGGTTCTGATGGCCAAAGGCGGCGCCAATATCATCAAGATCGAACCGCCAGGCGGCGAACCGTTGCGCAAACGCACACCGCCCGGCGCGAAAACCACCATGTCCTTCGCAATGCTGAACGCCAATAAGCGAGCGATCACGCTGAACTTAAAAGCCGAGCGCGGGCGGGAATTGCTGTTCGAGATGGTCGAGCGCGCCGACGTGGTGCTGGAGAATTTTGGCCCCGGCGCGATGGATCGCCTCGGCGTGGGGTGGGAGGTGCTGCGCAAGATCAACCCCAAATTGATTTACGCATCCGGCACCGGATACGGATTGAGCGGACCGAGCCGCGACAATTTGGCGATGGATCTGACGGTGCAGGCGGCGAGCGGAATCATGAGCGTCACCGGGTTCGAGGACGGCCCCCCAGTGCGCGCGGGCGTCACGGTTGCCGATTTCATGGGCGGCACCCATCTCTATGCCGGCATCCTGACCGCATTATACGAGCGCGATCGTTCCGGTCAGGGGCGATTGGTCGAGATCGCGATGCAGGAAGCGGTGTATTACACGCTTGCCGGATCGTTAGAGCAATATAATCGCACTGGCAAGGTTCCGAAACGCAGCGGCAACGGCGGCAACGGTGCAATTTCGCCGTATGGCGTTTATCCTGCCAAAGATGGGTTCGTTGCCATCCATACCGGGACCGAAGGCCATTGGCACAACATCCTCGACGCCGCCGGCCGTCCTGAATTGAAAGACGAGCCGCGCTTTCGCACCATGCACGATCGCGCCGCGCGCACGGACGAGGTCAACGCCATCGTCGCAGCCTGGACCGGCGGTCTGACCAAAAACGAAGCGGTCGCGGCGGCACAAAAACATCGCATCCCGCTCGCCCCGGTGCGCGATGTGACCGAGGTCATGCGCGACGATCACATGCACGGTCGCGGGGCGCTGGAATGGATGGATCATCCCGATCTCGGCCATGTCGTCATGCCAACGACTCCGTTACGGCTGCACGGTTTGGACGTGGCGCCGATGGCGCCGAGCCCCCGGGTCGGGCAACATAACGATGAGATTTATGGCGGATGGTTGGGACTTTCAGCCGAGAAATTGGAAACACTACGTAAGGATGGGGTCATTTAACCCATGAGCAACACGCCGCTATCGGGATATACCATCCTGGACATGACCCAATTTTATCAAGGTCCCTACGCGACATTCATGCTGGCGAAAGCCGGCGCAGATGTCATCAAGATCGAGCCGCCAGGCGGGGAAAGCCTCCGCTTGATGGCACCGCCGGGCAAGGAAACATCGATGCCGGTGGCGATGCTGAACGCCAACAAGCGCGGCATCACGCTGAATTTGAAGTCCGATAAGGGTAAAGACATCTTGAAACGCCTGACCGTCAAAGCCGATGCCCTTGTGGAAAATTACGCACCCGGCGTCATGGATCGGCTCGGTGTCGGCTTTTCGGTGCTGCATGCACTCAATCCTCGGATGGTCTATGCATCCGCCACCGGATTCGGCCTTTCGGGTCCAGACCGCAACAATCTGGCGATGGATTTCACCGTCCAGGCAGCGTCGGGGGTCATGAGCACCACCGGCTATGCCGACGGCCCGCCGCTAAGAACCGGGGCGCCTTATGTCGATATCCTCGGCGGCGCACATCTTTACGCGGCCTTGATGACCGGCCTGCTGGAACAAGCCCGTACCGGCGTCGGCCGGTTGGTAGAAGTGGCGATGGTGGAGGCAGTGTATCCCTGCCTCGCAACGGTATTGGATCAATACCACCGCGCCGGACGCAAAATTCCGGCGCGCACTGGCAATGCTTTTGCCAACCACAACCGCGCACCCTACAACGTTTACAAAGCCGCAGACGGTTTTGTAGCAATCATCCTGGTGACGGAAGCGCAATGGCAGAATCTGCTGCGCGCCATGGGCCGGGGCGATTTGAAGGACGATCCTCGGTTCATTAACAACACAGCCCGCGTTGAGAACTACGCCGCGACCGAGGCTGTGGTGAACGGCTGGACCAACGTCACATCGCGCGCCGAGATTTTCGCCGCCACCAGCGAGGCCAAGGTACCCTGCGCCCCGGTGCGCGATATCGAGGAAGTCATGAACGATCCGCATATGCACGGACGCGGCACGTTGGAATGGCTCGATCATTACGACTACGATTATCCGGTGGTATTGCCCAATTCCGCCCTACGGTTCCATGGAACGGATAAGGTGCCGACCACGCTCAGCCCGCATGTGGGGGAGCATAACAGCGCGATTTACAGCGAATGGCTGGGCATGTCGGACGGCGACCTAGCAGGACTGAAATCCGAGGGAGTGATTTAACCATGAAACACGATCGCATCCGCCTGGAATACCGGGACAATGTCGCCGTACTGACGTTGAACGATCCCAGTGTGCTGAATGCTCTTGGCTATTACCTGAAACAGGATTTTTCGGAAGCGCTGGACGCCGTCGACGCATCCGACGCCCGATGCCTTGTCGTCACGGGTGCCGGACGGGCATTTTGTTCCGGCGCCAATCTGAATGACCCGAACCGCCCGCCGCGAGATCGCGCCGCCGAAATGCGCGGCGAGGTGAAAACCGACCTGGAAGCCTGGTACAATCCAACCCTGATCCGCCTACGGAACATGGATATTCCCGTTGTCACTGCCATCAACGGCATCGCGGCCGGCGCGGGTATGAGCCTCGCACTCTGCGGCGACATCAAAATTGCGGCGAAATCTGCGTCGTTCCTGCAAGCCTTCGCCCGTATCGGCTTGGTACCGGATGCCGGATCGTCTTACATCCTGCCGCGCCTGATCGGCATGGCGCGCGCGATGGAACTCTCTCTCCTCGCGGAACGGCTGCCAGCCGAAACGGCACTGCAATGGGGCATGATCAATCGGCTGGTAGACGACGCCGATCTGATGCCGAAAACTATGGAATTGGCACAAGGTTTGGCGAACGGCCCACGCTCCCTCGGGATGATCCGGCGGATGGTATGGCAGAGCCTGGACAACACGATGGAACAACAACTTGCCCTGGAAGCCGAATTGCAAAAACACGCCGGCATGAGCGAGGACCACGCCGAAGGTGTTGCAGCGTTCCGCGAGAAGCGCCACGCTGTGTTTTCAGGCCGTTAAACGGAGCTCAGGACGTGAAATTAGGAATCGTCACCATCCCCCGCAAAATGGCGGAAACCAGCGGCACCCCCGTCATCGAGCAAGTCGTTTCGATTGCGCAGAACGTCGAAAAACTGGGTTTCGAAGGCCTGTGGGTAACCGATGCTTTCGCTCGCGGTTTCCATACCATGGACCCGCTCGTGCTGCTCGGCGCACTGGCTGCCACCACCAAAACGATCGAGCTCGGCACCTGTGTTGTGCAATTACCGCTCCGCCACCCGGTGGAGCACGCGCACCGCGTGCAAACTCTGAACCTGCTGGCTAACGGGCGCTTGCGATTCGGTATCGGTAGCGGATCGACCAAAGCGGATTTCGACGCCATCGAAGGCGACTACGATGCTCGGTTCAAGACCCTCCCCGCTTATTTGGCCGTCATGCAAAAAGTGTGGAACGGCGAATCGGTCTATGGCCCCGCGATTTCGGTTTGGCCCGGCACCGAAGGTGGCCCGCCGGTCATGCTGGGCGCATGGCGTAGCCAACGATGGATCAATCTGGCCGCGCATCATTGCCAGGGCTGGATCGCATCGGGGATTCACGGGTCTTACGAGGACCTGGAACTCGGCATCAAAATGTATCGCGAACAAGGCGGAAAGCGCGTCATCCTGGCGAACGTATTCACCGAATTCCGCCCCGATGCCCCGCTAGGGATTTCCCACCACGTGCCGAAAATTGCCCTGCAATGTACCCCGGCCGAGGCAAAGGAACGCCTAAAACGACTGGAAGGTATGGGCGTAGACGACGTGCTATGCGTCGTGCCGGCGGACGACCCCAGCCAGTTGGAAACGATCCGGGGGTTGATCTGACCGCGCCCGAGCCCAACCGCATCGACGCTTGGCTCGCCCGCAATCCGTCCCCAGCCACCGATCCCTTCCCCGGCATGGCCGAGGCCGGCCTGTTGGCGCCCGAACCGTCCTACGCCGCGATCGCGGCAACCAAGGCAGCGTTGGTGGAGCGCACTGGGCTGCTCGGCATCGCCGGCGCCTGGGGTGGGCGACAGCTTGTGTACAGGTTTTTCGTCGCTGGCTTCGGCACCGACGACCAGCGCGCTGCATACAGCGGAAAAGCGGTGTCGGTCGCCATCTCCGAACCCAAAGTCGGTGCCCATCCCAAACTGCTGACCACACGGGCAACAGTCGATGGCGATATGGTCCGGATCAGCGGGGAGAAAGCCTGGGTCAGTAACGGCCCCTCCGCCGACGCGATCCTGGTCTTCGCGATCGTGGCGGAAGAAGCCGGCCGCAAGCGTTACGGCGCTTTTCTCGTGCCCAAAAACGCGCCTGGCCTGACGATAGACGACGGGACAAGCTTCCACGCCCTCCGTCCGTCGCGCCATTGCGGGTTGAAGCTCGACAACGTCGCGATTCCCAAAACCGCACAGCTCGGTCCCGACGGATCGGCATACGAACGTATGGCACTGCCCTTCCGCGATGTGGAAGACGCCGTCGGCACGATCCCCCTGCTGGGCGCCTTCCGCTTCCTGCTGCCGCGCATCGGTACCGACG
>JBAXFK010000184.1:0-9667 GCA_037139955.1 Rhodospirillales bacterium | reverse complement strand
GTCTTGCCGAAGCCGACATCGCCGCAAATCAAGCGATCCATTGGCTTGCCGGCCGCCAAATCCTCCAGCACATCGGCGATGGCGCGGGCTTGGTCTTCGGTTTCGGCAAAGGGGAAACGGGCACAGAACTCGTCCCAGGTGCCCTCGGCCGGTGCCAGGATGGCGGCGTCGCGCACGGTGCGAGCGGCGGCGATACGGATCAACTCGCCCGCCATATCGCGGATGCGCTGCTTCATCTTGGCTTTGCGCGTCTGCCAACCCAAGCCGCCCAGTTTATCGAGCGACACGCCCCCGGTTTCGCTGCCGAAGCGAGATAGGATTTCGATGTTTTCGACCGGCAAGAACAGTTTCTCGCCGCCGTCGTAAATCAAGCGCAGACAGTCGTGTGCGGCGCCGGACACGCTCAGCGTGGTGAGACCGTCGTAGCGGCCGATGCCGTATTCTTGGTGAACGACCAGATCGCCCTCGGCGATTTCGGTGGCTTCGGCGATGAATTGATCGGCGCGCTTGCGGCGGCGCGGCGGGCGGGAAACGCGCTCGCCCAGCAGGTCTTGCTCGCCCACCAATGCGATGCGTTCGGCGACAAAGCCCCGCTCGATACCCAGGGTGATCAGGGAGACGGAGCCGGCGGGCTTGCGGCGGATTTCTACCAGCGTGTCTTCGGCCGCGACATCTTTGAAACCGTGCTCGCGCAACAGATTGGCCAGACGTTCCCGCGAGCCGCGCGTCCAGGCGGCGACGACAATGCGGCGTCCTTCGGCGGTCCAACGGACAGCTTGGGTTTTCAATTGGTCGAATGCATTGACCGCCGTGGCCCCCGCCGCCGGAGCGCGGCTGGCGGCGAAGACCGGTCCGGGGCGCCCGCCGCCGTCCACGCCCGAGGCGCCATCCGGCATGCCGAAGGGGGTGAACGCGGTACATGGGCCGAACGATAGCATTTCGTCCCAGCCCTCGCGGTCCAGATACAGCATCCCCGGCGGGATCGGCCGATAAGGAACCTCCCCATCGCGCGGCACCGCTTTGCGGGCCTGGGCGTGGTCGGCAATCATTTCCAGCCGAGCTTCCAGCACCTCGTTGGTTTGATGATCCAGGCTGACGGCCGCGTCGGGCAAATAATCCAGCAGATTTTCCATCGTCGGATGAAACAGCGGCACCCAATGTTCCATTCCCGGATGGCGGCGCCCATCGGAAATAGACAAATAAATCGGGTCTTTCGCCGCGTCTTGACCGAAAAGTTCCCGCCATTGGGTACGGAAGCGCGCGATGGATTCCTTGCCGAGCGGGACTTCGGAAACGGGGCGAAGGGACAATGCGGCGCGTTTGCCGGCGCTGCGCTGTGTCGTTGGATCGAAGGTCCGAATCGACTCGATAGTGTCGCCGAACAAGTCCAGTCGCACAGGGTCGGCCTCGCCGGAGGGAAAAATATCGACGATTCCCCCGCGTACTGCGTATTCGCCGGGCTCCATCACCGTGCCTGCGCGGCCGTAGCCATTAGCCTCCAGGAACTGGGTCAACCTCTCCGGCCGGACGGTACCGTTAACGGTCAAATCCAGGCTCGCGCCCGAGAACACCGCGCGCGGCGGCACACGCTGCACCAGCGCATTGACCGTCGTCAGAACAATACGCGGCCCCTTCGGCGGGTCGAGTAAGCGCGCCAGCGTGGCGATGCGTTCGGACACCAGCACCGGATTAGGCGACACCCGATCGTAGGGCAGACAATCCCAAGCGGGAAAACGCAGGATTTCCGCATCCGGGATGGTAAAGGCCAAGGCCTCGGCCAAGCGTGCCATGCGCGAATCGTCGCGGGCGACATGGACGATGGGGCCAGCGTATTCGCGGCGACGCTGGGCGAGTAAGAACGCGTCCCAGCCCTCCGGTGCGCCCCAAACCTTCAGCGCTTCCGTCATCGGTGCAAGCTGTCCCGGATTCGCAGCAGCATCGGCGTGGCATCCTCGGGCGGGATTTCGCGGCGGCGGGTAAGCCAATCCGCCAAATCCACATCCGGCAATTCCAGGATTTCTTCCAGTGCGTCCAGCTCGGCGTCGGAAAACGTACCAAGCCCAGCGCGTACGAATCCGCCGACCATCAGATCGTTCTCGAACGTTCCGCGATGGGTTGCCCGGAATAGCAAACGCCGGCGGCGTGGATCGTGTTCTGGTTCTGTCATTGGCTGAGTGTCATATACCCGCCAAACAACGTCTGTCAGCCCGTGGATATCGATCCCCTTACCCCGCTTTTCGCACCCCAGACCTCCCTTCGCGGCATAGGCCCCGCAGTGGCGGCCCTGTTGGCGCGCGCCACGGGGGGGACTCGGGTCATCGAAGTGCTGTTCCACCTGCCCGATTCGTACCTCGACCGGCGCAACCGACCGAAAATCGCCCAGGCGCAGCAAGGCGCCGTGGCGACGCTGGCGGTAGAGGTCGTGCGCCACGAACGCCCGGCCAATGCCCGCCAGCCCTGGCGCATCGTGGTCAAGGATGAGACCGGCACCGCCGAGTTGGTATTTTTTCGGTTTACCCGGGAAGCACAGATGCCACCTGGCGCAAGGCTCCTGGTGTCGGGCAAAATCGAAAAATTCAACGGACGGGTCAGCATCCCGCACCCCGATCATGCGGTCCCGCTGGAACAAGCCGAACGGCTGCCGGCGATCGAACCGATTTGGCCGCTGACGGCCGGATTATGGCCCCGGCAAGTCGCATCCGCCGTGTCGCAAGCCTTGGCGCTGATACCGGCATTCCCCGAATGGCACGATCCCGCGCTGCTGCGCCGGGAGAATTGGCCAAGCTTCATCGAAGCCATGCGCGCCGTGCAGACGCCAACCGAAGAAATCCCCCCGCCCCGTATGCGCGCGCGGTTGGCGTACGACGAATTCCTCGCCGGTCAGGTCGCTTTGGCAGTCGTCCGCGGTCGGGTGCGCGCCCGTCGCGGCCGCGCTTTGGTCGGCGATTCGCACTTGCGCGATGTCGCCTTGCAGCGCTTCGGCTTCGCCCCGACCGAGGCCCAGGTTAAAGCCATCGCGGAAATCGATGCCGACCTCGCGTCCCCTCGCCGGATGTTACGGCTGCTGCAAGGCGATGTCGGGTCGGGCAAAACGCTGGTGGCCATCCTGGCGATGCTACGCGCGGTCGAGGCCGGGGCGCAGGCCGCCATCATGGCGCCGACCGAAGTGCTGGCGAAGCAGCATTTCCGAACCTTGACCCGGCTTTGCCCCGTCCCGGTCGCCCTGTTGACCGGGTCCGTCAAAGGCCGCGAGCGATCGAAGCTGCTTCGGGGGCTGAAAGACGGGACGATCCCGCTGGCGGTCGGCACACATGCGTTGTTCCAGGACGCGGTGGAATATCGCGATCTCGCGCTGGCAGTGATCGACGAGCAACATCGGTTCGGGGTCAATCAGCGACTGACCCTCGGCGCTAAAGGCGAGCAAACCGACGTCTTGGTCATGACCGCGACCCCGATTCCACGCACCCTGCTGCTGACCAATTGGGGGGAAATGGACGTTAGCCGCCTGACCGGCAAGCCCGCTGGACGGCAGCCGATTCGCACCACGTTGCACTCTCTGGCGACGCTGCCCGATGTGATGGACGGTATCGCCCGCAAGCTGGACGCCGGCGGGCAGGTTTATTGGGTTTGTCCGTTGGTCGCGGAAAGCGAGGTCCTGGACGTCCAAGCCGCCGAGGGCCGCTTCGCCGAACTTCACGCCCGTTTCGGCGATGCCGTCGGCCTCGCGCACGGGCAACAACCAGTGGAGGTCCGCGACGCCGCTTTGGCCGCCTTCGCTGCGGGCAAAACCCGTCTGTTGGTCGCGACAACAGTGGTGGAGGTCGGGGTCGACGTACCAACCGCCAGCGTCATGGTGATCGAGCACGCCGAACGTTTCGGTCTCGCGCAGCTACACCAGCTACGCGGCCGGGTCGGGCGCGGCGCCGAGACAAGTTTCTGCCTGCTGGTGCATGAAGATTGGGTGTCCGAAACCGCCCGGCGCCGACTGACCATGCTGCGCGACACCGAAGACGGCTTCGAAATTGCCGACGAGGATTTCCGTCTGCGCGGCGGCGGCGATTTGCTGGGCACGAGGCAGGCCGGACAACCGGGATTCCGCCTTGCCGATCCGGTGGAGCACGAGCCGCTGCTGCACATGGCGCACAAGGATGCCGCAGTCCTTCTATCGCGCGATCCTGGACTGATATCCGAACGCGGTAAGGCCGTACGACTATTGCTTCGGCTATTCGAACGCACGGCGGCGATGAAGACCTTGGCGTCCGGCTGATTTTATTTTGTTATTTAATGGGTATGATACTGAGGTTCGTGGCGATCGACATTGCCGCCTTGCCGATATTCGCGGCCCCCGAATTTTCGACGAAATCGTACGCCTGCCGTAGCCGCGGATCGTCGGGGAATACCGATAACGCAGCAGCCAAGGCCGATAGCGCGCGCGGTGCATAATCGGTGCCCTGCCCCGCCGCGCCCGGCACAACCGCCGTCCCATCGGCCGCTGCTCGGTCACGATACTCCTTCCATGTACGATAATAAACGATTGCGCCGTCTTTCATCGTACCGTTACGAAGATAATAATTAAAAATATCGTAACGATTAGCATTCGGTGCTAATACAAATCCGGTCATCCAGCCGATTTGCCAACCGAGGAATTGCTTTGCCCCGTCGTCGCCCAATCGAGCGCCGAAAGCGGCCGAACCGGCTAGCATGAATTGTTGCCAGGGTCCGATCGCATCGTGCGGGTAATAGGCCGGCACCCAACCGGCTGTCTCCCCCTGACGCGCATTCCATTCGATTTGCTTCTGCTGAATCCATGTCCAGTTATGCGCCAAAGCCGCATTGAATGCAGCGTGCTCGTATGTGCCGGGACGCCCGACCATCGCGGCCTGTTCCAGATTGCGCAACGACCACGCCTGGGCACGCACCTGGGATGCGCCGTTCACCGCATAATCGCATGTCGATCCAATCGCTCGGCCCGAACTCCTATCGAATTTTGTTCCGTTTCCACACATCTCTCCGGGATATACGCCAAGTGCGAAGCTCGCTTGCGCGTTCATCCGGTCCAGATACCAACGCGATCCCGTCGCGATATATGGCACATAGGAAAGGTCTGGAAAATGACTTGTGTCGGCTTGCCACGATTTCGTCTGCGACGAATACGAAGCGACCGTCGTAGCGCTGCGTTCGTCGGGCCAGAAGCCCGGCACCTCGGCCAACGTCGCCCAATGACCGGATTTGAGTTTGTAATTCCACGGCACGGCGCCTGCGGTATCGCCCTGCGCCAAACCGACCGTTGCCGCATCGGCATCCTGCGTCACGATCCACATCGCATTCCAAATCGTCGTATAGCCGATGTCGCCGCGCCCACCGGTCGTGCCCATCGTCTTGGCAATGCCGTTCGGGGATAACGGCTTCCCGAAATCGGGTCCCGCATGCCCTGCGTTGTGGCCGGCATTTTGGGGGCTGTACCGCAATGCACCGCCGATCGCGCTATCGAACGCCGCGCGGGAAACACCCGTGGCAAAATCGTACGGTAACACCGCACCGGCCCGCACGAGATAGGCGGGATCGTGCTGCACATTGATACCGGAATGACCGTTCGAATAAAGAACAGTATGCCAGTCCTGATACATGTATTGCTGTCCGATCGCACGGCTGTCGATGCGGCCTCCGAGCGCTGTATCGACAGTATAGCGCAAGCCGGGTTCGCGTTCGAACGAGCCCTGCCCCTTCCCAACTATCGTCGCAATATCGTTATTGTATTGCACATCGGCGACGACATTGCCGTCGGCGAACACTGTAACGTCGGCCGAAATATGCAGATTGCCGGCGCCCTCGACCGGAATGTCCACCCGCGCTTGCGTCGCCAGCGGACCGCGCAGCCAATAATCCGGCTGCGAGACAAGCGCGATTTTAAGCGCCTCGGCGATGTCGAAGTGTTGAACGGTGCCAGCGTAATTGGCGCTCTCCGATGCAAAGGTCAGTTTCGCGGTCAGAGCGAACGAGGCTGCGGCCAAATCGACGCTGGCCGTCGGGAAAGCGGCTTTTTCCTCGGGTGTCGCTTTCGCCAGCATGGCAGGCACCTGCGTGCCGGCGCAAATATGGCCTGTCGAGACAACGATCGACGCCAATTTCACCGATCCATCTGCCCATAGCGCGAGGTTGTCCATCTGCACCGGTCGGGTCGTTCGCTGTCCGTGCATTACCAGCTTATCGGCGGGTAAGACCTGCCCCTTGGCAAAAAATTGCGCAAAAGCAATGTAGCGGTCCGGCGTGGCCGACGGCGCGGTGTTTTGCAGGATCAATCCAACGATGTCGCTACTCCCGATCGGTTTGGGCATTTTTGGCGGGAGCATCGTGCTCGCACGCGCCGGGATAGCGTCCCCCACACACGGCTTGGCGGTGTCGGGTGCCGCTAAGGCACCCTGTGTCGTCGGGAGCCCGGCGCAAAGCGCGAGAACGACGGCCGGTATCCAATGTCCCATTGTCTTTTCTTAAATGAAGCAATGGGACAAGGATATGGACCTGCCGCCGCGACGAGGTTGCTGTTTCTCGTCGGGCAACGTGAGAACTACACCATCAACGCGTGCGCCGCATTCAGCGATTGGGTTGTGATCCCATGCACCATCGACAAGGACAGAATATCCGTCCCGCCTGCCGCGACATTGCCGGTCGGACTGAATATCACATGACTCCCATCTGCCCGGTCGTCGATAGCTAAATAAGCCGAGATGTCGCCGGTACCGGTCGCCGCATTGTAGCCGGATGCCAACGATGTGTGGAAATTCGATACGATATTCGGCCCGCTCGCCTGTTTGATCGCGGTCCCATCGAGCAACATCCGCAGATCCAGAGTATCGCCATGACCGATGTTGAATCCCAACATAAGATTGTCGTAGCCGAGCTTCCAGCCGTGAGTCGGGTCGAATACGACGCGATCGGCACCGATCGTCGACACCAAAACATTGCCGCGTCCATCCGGACGCATCTCGAACCCAGCATTACCGCCAGTGGAAATCAACACACTGTTGTTGCCACCACTTTTAAGATCGCTACCATGGCTATTACCGATCAGGACATTGGCTCCCAACGACCCGCGAACTTGATTGATATTCACATAGACATTACCCTCGGCGTTGCCGCCGTATCCAAAACCATTCTCCATATCTACCAATATCGACGCACTCGAGGAGCTGTAAACCGCACAATTGCCCCGGCCCGCCAGGCCGCCGCCCAACGTTCCAGCCCCCCCGATCATATAATCGCCGACGCCGCCAGAAATCGTATCCCAGCCCAAACCGCCATTCACGGTCAGATGCCCGGCGCTTGCATTGTAAGAAGCAGCGCCAGTGCCTGGAATTGTTACAACTGCGTTCCCAGCCGGCGGTAGTGGAACGCCGGTCGGCGCATCGTCGTCATGCTCCGAACCGATCGTCTTGTTCGTCCCGTCGAAATGCAACTTCCATTCGCCGCTCGGATCGACGGTCATGGTAAAGCCGCCATCGCCCGAAGCAGTACTCATGAAACCCGGCGTCGCGGCTAAATGCAAACCGCCCTCGCGGCTGTATGTCCAGTAAATGGAGCTGCCCGCGTCGGTCGCACCATTACGGCCGGCCGTCCAAGCGGGTTGCGGCGGGACAACGATAAGGGCGTCTACCAACGTAACGAACGACGGAATAGGCATCTGCAGGCCGAAATTACCCCGATCGATCCAAGCACAATCGTCGTCGTCCCCCCACTTCATGAGGTCGTTAGCATGGGTTTTAAGCGCACGCGCATCGGACATTTCAAGCTCCTTTCGCATAATATTGATAAATGGCAATTTCAAATCGGCCTAATTGCATGCCTGTCTATCGTGCCCCACTGAATTGCACGATATTAGGATCCGATAAAGCAAATTATTGTCCATAAAATGACACTCAACGGCAATTCCAACCCTAGGTTGTAAGATGAATATGATTTTTATCCATAGAAATATGCCCGGGCAATTCCGCCATCTGATTCAGGCATTAGCAAGGGATCGGAACAACCGTTTAATTTGCATAGGGCAACGGCCCGATTTCGCGATGCCCGGCATAGGACGCGTCGTTTACGCGCCCCAGCCATCCGCGTTGCCACCGGAACCCAACCCGTTCTTAGCCCCCATGGACATGGCGGTCGGAAATGGATTGCAAGTCGCCCGCGCCTGCGACGCCGTGCGACGCAATGGCTACCGGCCCGACCTGATTGTTGCCCATCCCGGCTGGGGTGAATCCCTATATGTAAAACAGGTTTTTCCGGACACTCCGCTTTTGCACTACTGCGAATTTTTCTATCGGCCATACGGCGCCGATACCAATTTCGGCCCGGACGATCGGCAGGACATGGAAACCGACTGCGTCACCTGGACCCGTAATGCCCCGCTCCTGCTCGCGCTCGAATCGGGCGATTGGGGCATGAGCCCCACATCTTGGCAGAAGCATTTGCATCCACCCTCGATGCAGGACCGCATTTCGGTAAGGTTCGATGGTATCGATACTGAGATATTACGTCCAAATCCGACAGCAAAATTAACCCTTCCGAACGGTACAACATTACAGGCTGGCGATGAAGTTGTGACATATGTTGCCCGTGGTCTGGAACCCTATCGCGGCTTTCCCGCATTCTGGCGATCTCTGGCCGAGGTGCTACGCCGTCGGCCAGCGGCGCATATAGCGATCGTCGGCGGGGAGGACGTCGCGTACGGCAAACCCCCGCCAACCGGCGGTAGTTGGCTTCAAACAATGCGTGCCGAGCAGCCGCTCGACCCCGCCCGGGTTCATGTCCTGGGAACCATCGGCTATGCCGATTACCTGCGCGTCCTCCAAATATCGGCCGCTCATGTCTACCTGACCGTGCCGTTTGTTCTATCTTGGTCGATGTTGGAAGCCATGTCGGCCGGGTGCGTGGTGATCGGTTCCGCGACGCCGCCCGTTCAGGAGGTCCTGCGAGATGGGCACGACGGGTTTTTAGTCGATTTCTTCTCCCCAAGCGCAATTGCCAATAAGATTGTCGAGGTGTTGGACAAAGGCTCGGCGCTTCAGCCGATCCGGCAAGCTGCCCGCTGGACCGCGCGCAGCCGTTATTCGCTGGACCGCTGCCTCCCACATCAAATCGCGTTGCTACGATCCGTTGCCGCTCGGCAAACGGCCGCCATCGACCCGAGCAAATAGTAGACAGTCCGCCGAACCGGGCGCCTACCCCAACGGCCAAGTGCTTTCATCCGGTTCGTGCAACACAAATCCTGCTTTGCGGCCGCCAGCCTTTGCCGCAGCGGCGGGCGGTAACGACGCATCCCAATTATTGGCGTCGAACCGGTAACCGTTGATCCGATTCGCCTCGGTCGAAACCACGAACAACAATGGCGGCAACATTTCGTCCGGTTCCACCAGCTTCGGTGCGGTTCCCGCCGCGCTGCGGTCGCGCATTTCTTGCGCCATGCCTGGGGTATTCGCCCCGGCGCCGGGGTTTACGATGTTGACGGTCACGCCGGTGCCGGCAAGTTCCTTCGCCCAAACCTCGGTCGCCATTTCCAGCGCTGCCTTGGACGAACCGTACGGCATCGATCCCGGCACGTTCATCGTGCTAAGTTTTGTTGTCACATTGACGATCCGCCCCCATCCTTGTGCCACCAAAACAAGTGCCGCTCGCCGGG
>JBAXFK010000183.1:0-9679 GCA_037139955.1 Rhodospirillales bacterium | reverse complement strand
CGGTGCGTGCCGTGTCAACGCTATGCGAGCGCGATTCGGGGATCGCGCTCGCTTGGCGGAGGGGTTGGGCGGCTTTAGGCGGCTTTGGCAACAGTTTCGTGCGGCGGGAAATTGCATTCCACCGCGATGCCGTCGGGATCGAGGTAGAAAAGCTGCGTCATGTTCATGCGCGGCAGCACGCGTTCTTCGTATTTCATGCCGCGGCGTTCCAGGTCGGCGCGCATGTCCGCGAGGCCTTCGCAGGAGAATGCGATGTGATCCAACCGGCCGGTATCGGCGGGATAGGACGGGCCGTCGGTGACCAGCTTGGCATGGGCTTGGTAGCCCAGCAGATGCACTGTGGGGATGCCGCCGCAATACAGCCAGTATCCGGGGAAGGTGAGTGGCGGGCGATCGCCGACGGTCAGGCCGACGATATCGACGTAGAAATTCTTGGTCGCCTCCAGGTCGCGCGCCTGGATGGTATAGTGGTTCAGGGACATGGCGGGCATGGCGGTCTCTCCGTTGTCAAAAAACGTTTTCGGGGGGCAAACCGAGCAGCAGTTGGCCCACGGTTTCGAAGTGAATTTGGCGTCCTTGCGATTGCTGCGCAACGGTGTGCATATCGCGCAGGCGGCGCTCGAACGGATTTTCCTGGAAGATCACGGTCGATCCGGCGGCGTGATACAGCGTGTTGACGATGTCGCGTGCGTTCTGGATCGCCCATGTGGACGCGAGGCGGATGGTTGCGCGGTGTTCTTCGGTCTGGTCGCCGTGTTCTTCCACGTAGGCCCAGGCTTCTTTCCAGGTGTTGTGCAACATGTAGCGGGACGAGCGGAATTTGGCCTCGCAGATCGCGTATTGCGATTGCACGACGTTGTTTTCGCGCAGGGTTTTACCGGCGCCGCGGGCGACTTTGTTGGCGGGCAGGTTCAGGAAATCGCCCATGATGCCGCGTGCGATGCCCAGCGCCACGCCGGCGAAGCCGCAGGAATAGAGCTGGCCGCTGGTGAAACGGTATAGCAACCCGTCTTCGCGGCGGTGCCGGGGGTCGTCGCGGAACAGGGCGCGTTCCTCGGGCACGAATAGGTCGCGGGCGACGTATTGGTTGGACGCAGTGCCGCGCAGCCCGACGGTGTGCCAGATGTCCTGCATTTCGACGCTGGATTGCGGAAACAGGAAGGTGCGAAGCTCCCTGGTGCCGTCGATGTAGACATGCGCCCCCATCCAGGATGCATTCTGGCTACCGCTGGCGAAGCGCCACGTGCCGTTCAGGATATAGCCGCCGTCGGTCCTTTTGGCCGATACGGGCCCGCCCCATTGCGGCCCCCAAGCCAGGATGCCATCGACCGAACCGAAGATTTCCTGCGCGACGGATCGGTCCATGTAAGCGGATGTCATGGAGCAGCCGTTGCTCTGGCAGGTGATCCAGCCGACCGAAGCGTCGAGCGATGCCAAGGCTTCCGTCACCTGACAGAATTCGAACGGTTTCATCTCCAGCCCACCCAAAAAATTGGGTTGCAGCATGCGGAAGAACGATCCGGCTTTCAGCCCGGCGACGATGCGCGGGGTGATTTTGCGGATGCGGTCGATCTCGTTCCCGTCCTCCCGGATCATGTCGCCGAGGGCCAGGGCTTTCGTGACTTGTTCGATGGCGATGCTCATTTGCGGGTCCCCGAGGCGGCTGGAACGGATTCGTCCAGTTCGCTGTCGATCGCGCCGATCGATTGCTTGCCGGTTTCGAATCCGAAGAACAGGAAGGCGCAGCCGCACAGCACCAACCAAGCGGTGAAATACATGAACGACGGCACGATGGCGTCAAGCGTCGCCTTGGGCGTGACGATGTCGGATGTGCCGACGATCAGCGCGAGGCCGAGCGGCCCGATGATCTTGCCGATTCCGCCGAAGCCGTAGGCGGAACCCATGCCGGTGGTGCGCAGCTTGGTCGGCCAGACCTCGGCCATGTAAGGCCCGATCACGGCGAAGCCGCCATCGTAGAAGAAATCGCCGATGACGATCATGATCCACAGCACCGAGACGCCGCCGATGAACTCGTTATGTCCGACGCCTGCGATGAAGACGCAAATCGCGGCACCGAACCCGGCCAGCATGCCCGAACGGCGTCGGCCGAGGTAGTCGGACAGAACGGCGAAGGACAGGCGGCCGACGATGCCGGCCAGCTTGACCCACAGGAACAGGAACGCGGCTTCGGCCGGTTTGATGTTGAGCTGGAGGACGAACAGCGTGGGTGCCCAGAGGCCGATGCCGTACGACGCGGTTTGCGCGCCGATGCTTGCCATCCAGGACACCGCGAGGCTTTTCGGATATTTGAACAGATCGGACCAGGGCGCGATTTCCTGTTTGGGCGCGTGGTCCGGCAGCGGCAGCGATTCTTCCTTGACCTGCAACGCCCAGGCGAGCGCCTTGCGGGCTTCTGTCTTGCGCCCGCGGCTCATGAGCCAATGCGGCGATTCCGGCACCCAGGCGCGCACGACCAAGGTGAAAAACGCCGGCAGTAGGCCGATGACGAACAGGCCGCGCCAGCCGACGGAGTCGGTCACGAATGCCGCCAGGGCCGAGGAAATCATCACGCCGAGCGGAATGAACACGGTCACCAAACCGCCGATGAAGCCGCGCATGCGGGCTGGCACGAACTCCTGCACCAGCGGCAGATCGACGCAGTATAGGCCTCCGACGCCGAAGCCGACGAAGAAGCGCATGACCGACAGGAAAATCCAGCCATTCTCGGGGGTGAAATACAGCAACCCGCTGGCGATGGAGAAGTTCAGCACGGTGCCGATAAAGACGGTGCGGCGCCCGATCAAATCGGCGATGCGGCCCCAAATAAACGACCCCAGGATCGCGCCCACGCCGGACGATGTCAGAATGATCGCCGATTCTCCGAACGTCAGGTGCCAGGGTTTGACGATGAATGCCAGCACGAAGGCAATCAGGTAATAATCGAAGAATTCGAGCATGTCGCCGATGATGGCGGCGGCGACGATTTTCATTTGATTGCCGGTCAATCGGCGGGCGTCGTCTAAGCGGCGGAACATGACGGTCTACTCCCATTGTCGGTGCGAGCTTGGCGTCCCGCGCGTTGTTATCTGCGTCTTAAGGCAATTCGATCGACCGGCAAATGCCGCCGGGTTGCCAAGCCGCGCCCGCCGACCCATGACGGGGCTTGTTCCTTCCCGCCCGCCGGAGTCACATGACCGCCGCCCGCATTTCCTGTCTGCTCTCCCTTTTGCTGTTGCCGGCCGCCTGCGGTTCGGCGCCGGCTACACCCGCGTCGCGACCGGCCGAGGAGACGTCCGGCTTTTGGCGCGGCACGTCCACCCGGTTTCAGGTGGAAAGCCGGAGTTGCCCGCGTCCCGGTCTGGTGACCATCCAGGTGTGGGACGACAAATTCCAATACCGGTGGGACGGCAAGACCTGGGTGGACGCGACGATTCTGCCGGACGGGGCCGTCCAGGGGCAGGCGCTGGGTGTTAGCCTAACCGGCAAGATGACCGGTAAGCGGATGGAGGGCGATATCACCAACGGCAATTGCGGGTTGCATTTCACGGTGATGAAGTCGGACAATTAACGGACATAAGGGGGAATGCGCACATGGACACTGTCGGATTGGGATTTTATTACGAAGACCTGCCGGTCGGGCGGCAGTTCAAAACCATCGGCCGCACGGTGACCGAGGCGGATATTACCAATTTCGTCAACGCCACCGGCATGGTGGAGGTGCTGTTCACCAATATCGAATTCTTGAAGGAAGAATCCGACATCAAGCAGCGCATCGCCCCCGGCGCCTTGGGCTATTGCTTCGCCGAGGGCCTGCTGGTGCAGGCAACGATGCAGCACACGGGGTTTGCTTTCCTGCACATGGAACTCGACGTCAAAGCCCCCGTCTTCGCCAACGACACCATCCACGTCGAGTGCGAGGTGATCGAAGCCCGGCTATCGCGCAATCGCCCCGGCCGTGGCTTGGTGAGGACCCGCAATAAAGTCGTGAAGCAAGACGGCACGGTTGCGCTGGTTTATACTCCGCTGCGGATGATCAAGTGCCGTAACGCGGAGTAAACCGATGCGCCGTTTCGCCGAACAGGACCAGGACCGCTTCGCCCGCCTGTCCGGCGACTGGAACCCGATGCATATGGATCCGGTGGCCGCACGCCGGACCCAAGCCGGCGCACCGGTCGTGCATGGGGTGCATCTGACGTTGTGGACGCTGGATACGCTGATCCGCGACGGGGTCGTGACAGGGCCGGTGGCCTCGGTGCAGGCGGTGTTCAACAAGTTCGTCTATCTCGACACGCCCACCGCAATACGGGTGGTGCGCGTCGCGGACGATGCAGTCGAGGCTATCGTGTCCGCCGCTGGGGTCGATACGACCACGGTGACAATCGGGTTGGGGGTTTCTGGGCCGGTCGAAGCCGGGGCGATGGATTTGCCATCGGTCGTCACCCAAGGCCGCGTGGCGAACGTTCCCGAATTGTCGGCGATGGCGAAACAATCCGGCTGGATGGAGCCCGAGGGATCGGAAGACCTATTCCCCAACGCCACGCGTCTGTTGGGCGCCCGCCGTGTCGGTGCCATCGCTTTGACCTCCCGGCTGGTGGGGATGCTCTACCCCGGCCTGCACTCGGTCTTCGGCTCGCTGGACATCGCGATCGTGCCCGAACATCCCCGTCTCGGACTGGGTTTTCGCGTCGCGATGGCCAATATCCGCACGCGCTTGCTGCGCATGCCGGTCGCCGGCTCCGGCATCGCCGGCACCGTCATCGCCTTCGCGCGGCGCGAAGCCGTGATGCAGCCGGGAATGCCCGAGATCGCCCCGCACGTGGCGGCCGGCAGTTTCGCCGGCGCCGTGGCCCTCGTCACCGGCGGGTCTCGCGGTCTGGGTGCCCTCACCGCTCGGATTCTGGCAGCCGGCGGCGCGCGGGTTATCGTGACCTACGCGGTGGGGCGCGACGACGCGGATGCGCTCGTTACCGAGATAAACGATTTCCTCGGCGCCGCAGTCTGTTCGGCGATCCGTTACGATACCATGAGCGGCGACGGTATCGCGATCGATGGGATAACGCATCTGTATCATTTTGCTTCCCCCCGCATTTATCGGCAGAAAGCGGCATTGTTCGATGCCGGGGTCTTCGCGGAATTTACCCGTGCCTATCTCGGGTCGTTCCACGATCTGTGTCGGACCTTGCCGGGGTTGCGCGTGGCATTCTATCCCTCGTCGGTATTCGTCGAGCCAGGGCGCCCGCGCGACATGACGGAATACGCGATGATCAAAGCCGCCGGCGAAATATTGTGCGAAGAAATGACCGCGACCGAGGGCTTCCCCACCGTCGTCAGCCGCCGTCTGCCGCGCATGCTGACGGACCAGACGGCTACACTGGCACGCGTATCGACCGACGATGCGTTGACGACGATGTTGCCCGTGGTGCGCGACGTTCAGGGGACGCTACGCACCGCATCATGAAAGGCGGGATTAGCCGTCCACCAACGGCATCACCTCGGCAGCGAAACGTTGCAGGCGTTCGATGCTTTCGGCGATAGATTTACCGCGAAAATCGAAAACCAGCTCATGCACCCCGATCGCCGCGAAGGTGCGGATGTCGCCGGCGATGTCGTCCGCCGCACCGGAAAACGGGCGGCGCGATCCATCCGCCGCCGGGATGCCGGTGTCGTACAGCGGCGCCTTGTAAGAAACATCGATCGCGGAAAAATCCCGGCCCTCGGCTTCGGTTAGGCGTTTCAGCGTATCCAGATGGGCGCGCATTTCCTGCGGCGGTAGCGGCGATGCGGCGACGGCGCCGACCGGATGCCAGCCATCGCCGTGCTTGGCCGTGCGCCGCAGCGCTGCGCGCGAGTGTCCTCCGACCCAGATCGGCGGATGCGGCTTCTGGAGCGGGAACGGCTCGCAGCGAATATCGCTATACCGGTAGAACTTTCCATCGAAACTAGCCGGCGATTGTGTCCAAAGCTGCTTGAAAATAGCGATCCATTCGTCGGTCGCCGCGCCGCGCTTGTCGAACGGGGGGCTGTCCAGCGCCTCGAACTCTTCCTGCAACCAGCCGGTGCCGACGCCTAACGTGACCCGCCCATTGGATAGCACATCGAGCGACGCCACCATTTTCGCGGTCAAGATCGGATTGCGATACGGCAGCACCAGCACCGACGTCACCAGTCGCAGTCGTTCGGTCGCCCCTGCCACGACGCCGAGGATCGAGAATGTCTCCAGCGCGTCGCCGTCGCTGGGGTGCTTGCCGTCCACGGTGTAGGGATAAACCGACTGGATTTCCATTGGCAGCACCACGTGATCGGCAATCATGGCGGAGTGCAAACCCAGACGCTCGCCCTCCCGCGCCAAGGCAAGCACGCCTTCGCGGGTTGCGGTGGGACCGCGGGTGGGGAGGTAGAATCCATAGCGCATCGGTCGTCTCCTGATTCGATTGGGGTGGAGCGTACATTGCGCAAAGCGTGCTGGACAGACCGGGTGTCTTGCCCGCAGGCTCCCGTCGGTTCGAACGAAGGGGTTTTCCATGCCGGATTTGACGGGCAAAGCAGCGCTGGTCACGGGCGCGCAACAGGGCATCGGTGCAGCGATCGCCATCGCTTTGGCGCAGGACGGTGCGGATGTGGCAATCAATTACCTCGACGGATTGCAGGACGCCGAATTAGTTGCCAACTCTATTCAAATGCTCGGGCGACGCGCGGTATTGGTTCCCGGCGATGTTTCGGCGCCGGGCGCGCCCGCGCGAATGATCGATGCCACGGTCGCGGCATTCGGCAAGATCGATATTCTGGTCAACAACGCCGGCGTATTTCCGCGCGTGCCCTTCCTGGACATGCAGGAATCGGATTGGGATTTCGTACATGCGATCAATCTGAAAGCGACTTGCTTCTGCGCGCAGGCCGCCGCACGCAGCATGATCGCTGCCGGCATTCGGGGCACCATCGTCAGTCTGGCGTCGTCGGCGGTTTTCGGCGCGTCCCCGCGCGGCGTGCATTACGCGGCCAGCAAAGGCGGGGTCGTCTCGCTCACCCGAGCGATGGCGACGGAATTGGCGCCGTTCGGCATTCGGGTCAATGCTATCGCGCCCGGCCTGACCGATACCGCCCAACCGCGCTATGGTATGACCGAGGAAGAACTGCTCGCCCGCGGCGCGACGATGCCGTTGGGGCGCTTGGGCCGGCCGGAAGATATCGCCAACGTCGCGGCATTTTTGGCTTCTGAACGGTCGGCATTCATGACCGGTCAGGTGGTGCATGCGAATGGCGGGATATTCATGGCGTCGTGACGCGGGACGTTCAGCCCCGGACCGCCTTATGGTACTCCCGGTTAGGCATCATATCCGATGCCGAGGCCATGCGGTTGGACAAATTGAAGAACGCGATCGTTTCGGATAAATCGAACATATCCTCGTTCGTCAACCCGACCGCACGCAGTCCGTCGCGGTCGGTGTCGTCCACCAAGTGCGGTGTTGTCGTCAGCTTCCAGGCGAAATCCAGCATGGTGCGTTGGCGTGTATCCAGGTGCGCAACGCGGTAGTTCAGGGCCATCATCTCCCCGAGTTCCGGGTCGCCCGACAATTGCCGCACCGCCGCGCCGTGTGCGACCAAGCAATAGTAGCAACGATTGGCGGACGACACGACGACTGCGATCATCTCTCGCTCCAGCTTCGACAGGCCGGATTTCGACAACATGATGTCGTTGTACATCGCCATGAAATTGCGCAGTCGTTGCGGTTTCAGGCTGTAGGTGCTGAAGACATTCGGGACGAACCCCAGCTTTTCCACGCATTTCGTCCAGATAGCCTGGAGGTCGTCGTCCAGCGTGCCGGGATCGGGCACGCCGAGCTTGGAGATATGGTCGGGCTGGGGCACGGGGGCTTATCCGAATACTTCGGGGTTGATGGCGTTTTCCGCGTTGGGCTTGCCGTCCAGCACGCTCAGTATGTTTCGCGCGGTCGCGACCGCCATGCTCTGGATCGATTCCACCGTCACACCGGCCATATGCGGGGACGCGATGACGTTCGGCAGTTGCAGCAACGGATTATTCGTCGGCGTCGGTTCCAGATCGAACACATCCAACCCGGCGCCCGCGATATGGCCGGACGTCAGCGCGGCATACAGATCGGCCTCGTTTACGATTCCGCCGCGCGCGGTGTTGATCAGGTACGCGCCCTTCTTCATCCGAGCGAGCCGGGCGGCATTGAACAGATCGATCGTGGCCGGGCTTTTGGGGCAGTGGATCGAAACGAAATCCGCGCCGGGCAGCGCCGCGTCGAGATCGGCGACCGGGGTGCAGCCGGCGGCGACAATGGCCGCTTGGTCCACGAACGGATCGTAGATGCAAACGTTCATGTCGAACGCTAAGCAGCGCCGCGCGGAGCGTGTGCCGATACGGCCGAAACCGACGATGACGACGGTCTTGCCGGATATCTCCATCGGTGGCGTGGCATGCCGCGCGGTCCATTTATCGTCTTTGACCAGCCGATCCATCTGATGGTTCAGCTTTGCTAGCGCAATAATAAAATGAAACGCCTGCTCGGCGACCGAAACGGAATTCGCACTGCCGGCGACCATCAGCGGCACACCGCGCGCGGTCAGCGCCGGAACTTCCACCGCGTCGTAGCCGACCCCGATGCGGGCCACGACCTGCATGGCCGGGGCGGCATCCATCTCGGCTTGCTTGAACGCAGTGCCGGACAGCGCGACGCCGGAGCAATCGGCGATCAGCGGGCGGAAATCCGCTTGGGAGATGCCGGCGGGATAGACGATCGTCTCGACATCGTCCCGAGACTGCATCAGGTCGATCCCCTGCTTGCCCATTGTGTGCGGCAGCAGAACCTTGCGCTTGTTGGTGGCCATGGTTGAAATTCCTTAGAGCGTACGAGCGATGGCGGCGAGGTAGCCGCGATTGGCGGTCGGCGCGAGATGTACCTCGTTCATCACGACATGCCGAGGCAGGCAGGCGACGTAGCGGATCAGATCGCCGCAATCGGCGGGCTGCACCATTTTGGCGCGCACCTCCGGCCCAACGGGGTTGGGACGTTGGTCGAGGATGGGTGTCGCGACTTCGCCGGGGAGGAACACGGTTGACCGAATTCCGTTGATGCATTCTTGCATGTTCAGCCCGTGGCTCATGGCGACGATGCCGTGCTTGGCGGTGACGTAGATCGGGCCGCTCACGCCGCCGATGAAACGCCCGGCCATGGACGCGGTGTGGATAATGACCCCGTCCTGCTGCGCCCGCATGAAGGGCAGGGCGACGGTAACGCAATACAGCGCGCCGACAAGATTGCCCTGGATCAATGTGTCGATGCCTTCGGGCGTCAGCTTGTCCCAGTGCCGGTTGACGATATTCACCCCGGCATTGTTGACTAGAATATCCAGTCGGTTGAATTTTTCCCGGATATAGTCGCCGACTTTGGCGACTTGTTCCTTATCTGTCAGATCGGCCGGCACGACATGCGCGCCACCTTGTGGGATCCGCTTTGCCACGCTTTCCAGCTTCGACGCGGTGCGCCCGGTCAGGATGACGGTTGCGCCTTCCTCGGCCAGGGCAAGCGCCGCAGCCTCCCCAATGCCACTGCCGGCGCCGGTGACCCAGGCGATCTTTCCCGCTAGTCGCGGCATCTGCGTTCCCTCGGTTGTTGGATGTCGGCCTATTCATATCGGCTGGGCGGCTCGGGGC
>JBAXFK010000182.1:0-9680 GCA_037139955.1 Rhodospirillales bacterium | reverse complement strand
AGCGGAAGGGGCCGCTGCCGATGACTTCGGTGACCTGCTTGAACGGGTCGGTGTTGGCCAGGCGTTCCGGCATCATCACCGGCGTCGGCTGCGTCTTCGACAGCGCCGCCGGCAGGCCGGAAAACGGCTTCTTCAGGCGGAACACCAGGGTGCGGTCGTCCTTGACCTCCAGCGCGTCCATCCGCTCCTCGATGGTCTGGCCGGCCGGGTCGCGCTTCATCCAGCGCTTCAGCGAGGCGACGCAATCGGCCGCCACGACCTTGGCACCATCGTGGAAAACCAGCCCGTCGCGCAGCTTAACGGTCCAGCGCTTGCCGTTGTCCTCGACAGTATGGCCCTCGGCCATTTGCGGCTTGGGATTGAGTTTCGAATCCATGCCGTACAGCGTTTCGAACACCATCAACGCGTAATTGCGGGTCACGGTGGCGGTGGTCCACACGGGATCGAGGCTCGCGAGGTTGCCTTGCGGCACGAAAATCAGCGGCTTGACGCCCTGAGCGATGGCCGGACGTGCCAGAGTCAGGCCGGTCGCCGCGGTTGTCTGCAAAAATATGCGTCGCTTCACGTGCCTGTCCTTTATGCTGTCGCCACTGCGGGATGCTGGGTAAACCATGCGGCCGGTTGACCGCAAACCATTCGATTCCCTATTGCCGGCGCTCGCCACGGCCCGAAGGACTTTACGACGATGCGTGCGGCTATCATTCGTGTTGCGATCGCGGCATCGTTGCTGCCAGCCGCCGTTCTGGCGCAAATGCCGGGCGGGCCTCCTCCTTCTGTCGGGGTGGTAAAAGCGATGCCTGTCGCCATCGCCGAAACCGCAGATTTCGTCGGCCGCGTCCAAGCCGTCGACCGGGTCGCTCTGACCGCGCGTGTCACGGCTTTCCTGGAGCAACGCCTGTTCACCGAGGGGGCGGAGGTCCAGCAAGGCGACCTGCTCTATCGACTGGAACGCGCCCCGTTCGAGGCAACCGTCGCGCAACAAGAAGCCGTCGTCGCGGACATGTCAGCGCGCCTTGGCAACGCCGAAGTCCATGTCGCCCGGGCACAAAAGCTTCTGGCGACGCCGGCGGGGCTGCGCGCGACGTTCGAGGACGCTCAGGCCAGCCAGCAATCCCTGGCGGCGCAACGCGCAGTGGCACAGGCGCAGTTGCAAACAGCCCGAATCGCATTGTCGTACACTGAAATCAGGGCGCCGGTCGCCGGTAAAATCGGCCGCGGCAGCGTCACGCCGGGCAATGCGGTATCGCCGACCAGCGGCACTCTGGCGACAATTGTCAGCCAGGACCCGATGTATGTGACCTTCCCCGTGGCGTCCCGCACCTTGACCGCGTTGCAGAAGCGTTATGCCGACAAGGGCGGAACCGGAGCAGTGGCGGTGCGGCTGAGACTGCCGGACGGCAGTGCTTACAACCAAATCGGCACGATCGATTATGTGGATCCCTCGGTCTCCCTCACCACGGATACCGTCACCGTTCGTGCCCGCATCGCCAACCCGCCGCTGCGCGCCGCCGAACCGGGCCAGCCGATCGACCGGCCGCTGACAGATGGTGCGTTCGTCGCTGTCATCGTGGAGGGCATCCAGCCAGTAACCGCGTTGGGCATCCCACGCGCGGCCGTCCTGGCCGACCAACAAGGCGACTATGTTTACATCGTCGGCGAGGGCAATAAAGCCGAGCAGCGGCGTATCAAAATGGGGCAAACGACCCCGGCAACGGCGATCGTCGCGGAAGGGCTGAAAGAGGGCGAGACCGTGATCGCCGAGGGTATCCAGAAAGTCCGCCCAGGCGCGGTGGTAGCACCTTCTCCCGTTGCACCGCCGGCCGGAAAATAGTCTCATGATTTCGTCCGTCTTCGTCGATCGGCCTCGGCTGGCGACCGTTATCGCGATTGTCATGACCCTGGCCGGGGTGCTGGCATGGTTCCGCATTCCGGTGTCGCAGTTTCCCGACATCGTGCCGCCGCAGGTGCAGGTGTCTGCCAACTTCACCGGTGCATCGGCCCAAGTCGTCGAAGCCACGATCGCGCAGCCGCTGGAAGCGGCCGTCGTCGGTGTCGATAAAATGATCTACATGAAGTCCAACAGCGCGAACGACGGCAGCTATAGCCTGACCGTCAGCTTCGAGCTGGGTACCAACCCCGACGTCGACACCGTCAATGTCAACAACCGGGTGCAGCAGGCCCTGGCGAAGCTACCGCCCGAGGTGCAGCGCGCGGGCGTGAACGTTCGCAAACGGTCCACCGCCGTGCTGGCGTTCCTGCAATTCTACGCAGAGGATGGCAAGTACGACCCGCTGTTCATCAGCAATTACGTCACCATCAACGTGCTGGACCGCTTAGCCCGCACCCAAGGCGTGGGCGACGCGCAGATGTTCGGGCGGTTGGATTATTCCATGCGCATCTGGTTCGACCTCGACCGGCTGACGGGTCTGAACCTTGCCCCCGCCGACGTGATTGCGGCTATCCAGGGCCAAAACGTGCAAGCGGCCGTGGGTCGCATTGGCGCCCGCCCAACCGCCGACGCCACCCAATTCCAGCTCAGTGTGCAAACCCAGGGACGGTTGGTCACCCCCGCCGAGTTCGGCGCGATCGTGATCCGAGCGGGGAACGACGGGGCGCTGCTGCGGGTGCGGGATGTGGCGCGAGTCGAACTCGGGGCTGCCAATATGGACACGGAAAGCCGGCTGAACGGCAATCCGGCCGTGTCCATCGGGCTTTATCTTGCGCCGGGCGCCAACGCGGTCGATACCTCGGCCCGCGTCCAGGCAGTGCTGGACGAAATGTCCAAGCGCTACCCGCAGGGGCTGAATGCGCGCATTTTTTACGATAGTTCCACCTTCGTTTCGCTGACCCTGACCGAGGTGAAGAATACCCTGCTGATCGCCTTTGGACTGGTCGTGCTGGTGGTGTTCGTGTTCTTGGGCAATTGGCGCGCGACCATTATTCCGATGGTGGCAATTCCGGTCAGCCTTGTCGGGACAGTCGGCGTGCTGATGGCGGCGGGATTTTCGCTGAACACCATCTCCCTGCTGGCAATGGTGCTGGGTATCGGCATCGTGGTCGACGACGCCATCGTGGTGGTAGAAAACGTCGAGCGGGTGATGGCGGAGGAACCCGATCTTGCGCCAAAGGACGCCACCAAAAAAGCGATGGCGCAGATCACCGGGCCGGTGATTGCGATTTCTCTCGTGTTGCTCTCGGTGTTCGTGCCGGTGGGCTTTATCCCGGGGGTATCGGGCACATTGTTCCGCCAGTTCGCGGTGACCATCAGCGTATCGATGCTGATATCCGCGATCAACGCGCTGACTCTGTCGCCGGCTTTGTGCGGCGTCTTCTTGCGTCATGCCGGCCCACCACGGGGCATCCTCGGGATAATGATGCGCGGCATCGACAAGGTGCGCGACGGCTATGCGTGGGTCGTGCGCGGCCTCCTGCGGGTGTCGCTGTTGTCGGTGCTCGTGATCGCCGCCTCGGCCGCCGGCATTTTGGGGCTGTCGAAGATGACACCCACAGGGTTCCTACCCGAGGAGGACCAAGGCGCGTTCTTCGTCGCGGTGCAGCTACCCGACGGTGCGTCGGTCAACCGCACTCGCGCGGTGGTGGAGCAAGTGGAGAACATGATCCGCCCGATGCCGCAGGTGCAAGGCGTCTTGGCGATCGTCGGTTTCTCTTTGCTGGATGGCGGCAACCAGCCCAACGCCGCCTTCGTGGTAGTCAAGCTGAAACCCTTCGAGGACCGCACCGCCGCCGCCGACAGTGCCCAGGCCACGATCGGCAAGGTATTTGGCGGTGCTCGGCAAATCCGCACGGCCAACGTATTCGCTTTCAATTTGCCGCCCATCATTGGCCTGTCGACCGGTGGCGGCTTCGAATACCAATTGGAAAACCTGGAGGGTCAGGAACCCGCCGCCATGGCCAGCGCCGTGCAAGGCTTACAGGCAGCCGCCAACCAGGATCCGCGCCTAAGCCGGGTGTTTTCTACCTTCACCGCGTCCAATCCCTCGGTTTGGTTGGATATCGACCGGGAGAAAGCCCAAGCCCTCGGGCTTGCGGTGTCCGACGTGTTCAGCGCGCTACAAACCACGTTGGGTGGGTTCTATATTAACGATTTCAACCTATTCGGCCGCACATGGCAGGTGAATATCCAGGCCGACGCGGCAGACCGAGCGGATAAGGCAGCACTCGACAGGATTTATGTGCGGAATAGGTCGGGGGAAATGGTGCCGCTGCGCGCTATTGCCACGCCGCGCATCGTGCTGGGGCCGCAGGTGATCAGCCGGTTCAACAATTATCGCGCGGTGACGGTAAACGGGTCCCCCGCCCCGTTCGTGTCGTCCGGCGACGCACTGGCCGCGATGGACCAGATATCCACCCGCATTTTGCCCGCCGGCTACGGATTCGAGTGGTCGGGTACCGCCTATCAGGAAAAGCAAGCAGCCGGCCAAACCTTAGCGATCCTGTCGCTGGCTGTGCTGTTCGCCTATTTGTTCCTGGCCGCGCTCTACGAAAGCTGGATGATTCCTGTCCCCGTGCTGCTCTCTGTGGCAGTTGGCGTCCTCGGGGCGTTCGGCGGGCTTCTGATCTTCCAGCTGTCGCTCGATCTTTATGCGCAGATCGGCATGGTGGTGTTAATTTCACTGGCGGCGAAGAACGGCATTTTGATCGTCGAGTTCTCCAAGGGGGCGCGCGAACAGGGCATGTCCATCCGCAACGCCGCCTTGCTGGGTGCGCGGATGCGAATTCGCGCGGTGCTGATGACCTCGATCGCATTCATCTTCGGGCTGATCCCGCTGGTCTGGGCCGAGGGAGCCGGGATGCTCAGCCGCCGCGCGGTCGGCACTGCCGTATTCACCGGCATGATCGTGGCCAGCACCTTGGGCGTGTTCCTCATCCCGATGTTGTATTCCGTGTTCCAGACAATGCGGGAGTGGATGAAGGGCAAATTCGGGCTCGGCAAGGCACACTGACAAAGCGTTCGCCAGGAACCGCCAACCAACGCCGACCACGCGATAACATCGGCGTGCGTTGGGGATCGTCGGCGGTTCCAAATCGGTCGATCGAGCATACAACACTCCCGACGCAACGGTCGATAGAGACGCTCGCATGTCTTCGCATCCAGCCTGCAACCCAGCCGACAATCTGCATGCCGCCGGCAAATTCGCCGAGGCCATAGCCGCCTATCGCGGGGTCCTCCGCAGCGAACCTAACCTGTATCGAGCATGGTATGGCCTGGGCTACGCGCTCTACACAACCGGCGCCTTTGCCGACGCGATCGCCGCGCTCCGCCGTGCGACGAAGATTGCACCGAATGCGATGCCGGCGCGAGCGACGTTGGGGGAGGCTTTGTACGCCATCGGCCACGTCGCGGATTCGAACCGCCAATACGTTCGCATCGCTCGCGACGGCGACACCACGCTGCGGCAAATCGCCTTGGGCAACATCGCCTGTTCCGCCCCGAACGACCCAACGATGGACAACCGCGCCATCCAACAAGCGCGGGAGGCTTGGATCGCCGCCGAGGCCGCCGCGATCCGGCCGCTCAACACCCCTCCCCGCCCCCGCGCCGGCAAGCTGCGTATCGGCTATCTCGGGGCATTCTTCGGATCGAAAAACTGGATGAAGGGCTACATGGGTGTGCTAAATGCCCACGATCGCGCGCGGTTCGAGGTCCATTTCATCGCCGATCGGACCGTGCCCTCGGCCGCATCCGGATATCGGGATCATCCGGACGATCGCATTTGGAGCGTGACCGGGGTCCCGAACGACAAGTTGGCATCGCTGATCGCCGAGAATGGGATCGACGTGTTGGTGGACCTCAACGGTTACAGCTTCCAGCGCCGTCTGCCGCTCCTGCTGTATAAGGCCGCTCCGGCGCAGTTCTCCTGGGTGGGAATGTACGGCACGACCGGTTTCGCGGGATTGGACGGGGTTATCGGCGACGCGGTGGTAGCACCGGCTGCGGAGGAAAAATATTTCTCCGAACCGATCCGACGCATGCGCGCCACATACCTGACCTTCGACATATTCTACCCTGTGCCGGACGTGGTCCCGCCCCCCTTCGTGGCGAACGGCTTCGTCACCTTCGGCAGCCTGACCTCGGCCTACAAAATCACCGATGCCGTCGTCGCCGCCTGGGCGCGGATCGTGCGTGGCGTGCCGGATGCGCGCTTGCTGCTGCGCAACCGCACGCTAAGCGAGCCGGGGAACCGCACGGACTTTGCAGCTTGGTTTGCCGCGCAGGGCATCGGGGGGGATCGGCTGATTCTGGAAGGCGGAGCCGAGCACTTCGAATTTCTGCGAACCTATGACCGGATCGACATCGCGTTGGACGCCTTTCCCTATAATGGCGGCACCACGACGGCCGAGGCGATTTGGCAGGGTGTTCCGTTGCTCAGCTTCGACGGCGATCGCTGGGCAAGCCGCACCAGCCGCTCCATCTTGCTGGCAGCAGGCTTGCGGGACTTCGCGGCTACGGATGAGGCGGGTTTCGTTGCGACCGCCATCCGTATGGGCCTAGCGCCGGAAGCGCTGATATCCCAACGCGCGACTCAGCGGGACAGAATCGCGTCGACTGCGGCGTTCGACGTGACGACACTGTGCCGAGAGCTGGAGACGCTGTACGAAGGCGCGTTCCCCTACATCGCCATCAATTAGAATAAATCATTCTTTATTGACCAAAAATAGAATAATAATTCTTTTTTCTGACTCAATATTGCATTCTATAGAAAAATATCCCTCTAAGGGCCTTGAACCAATGTTCCGAGGCCCTCCGTCGCATGATTCCCACTCGCCTAATCCCGCCAACATTCGATCCCGGTTCGGTGTGGCTGGTTGGCGCCGGCCCCGGCGATCCAGGATTGCTGACACTGCACGCCGCACATGCGCTGTCCCAAGCCAATATCGTCCTGCACGACGCGCTAGTGTCGGACGACGTTCTGTCGCTTGCACCGCAGGCAATCCTGGAACCCGTCGGTAAACGGGCCGCAGGGCAGCGCACCAAGCAACTACGGATCAACCAAAGGTTGGTCCAGCTCGCGAAGCAGGGCTTGAAAGTCGTGCGGCTGAAAGGCGGCGATCCCCTCGTGTTCGGACGCGGCGGGGAGGAAGCGATCGCACTGGTCGCCGCCGGTATTCCGTTCCGTATCGTCCCCGGCATCAGCGCCGGCATCGGCGGCACCGCCGCTGCCGGCATCCCGATCACTCATCGCGGTCTCGCCCGCTCGGTCGCCTTCGCCACCGGGCACGATTCCAGCGGCGCACTGGCCGATATCGACTGGGCATCGCTGGCGCGCGGCGCCGAGGTCCTGGTTCTCTACATGGCTCAGCGCCAAATCGGCGCGATCGCCGATCGCCTGATCGCCGCAGGCCGCGCACCCGAAGAGCCGGTCGCCTTGGTCGCCAATGCCACCGGTCCGAACCAAACCGTTGTCGTCACCACCCTGGCGAACGCCGGCCGCGATGTGGCGGTGTCCAATGCCCCCCTGTCGATCGTCATCGGACCCGTCGTCGCGCTGCGCCAATTGCTGGCCCAATGGCAGCAAACCGAACCCATGAAAACGCTGCGTCTCAACGTGAGGAACGCCTGATGCCCGGCTCCCCGATCCTACCCAAAACCGCACCCTTCGCCGAGGAACAAATCGCGGTCCTCAACACCGTGATGTCGAACAGCACCGCCGACCAGCGGACATGGCTGTCGGGCTTCCTAGCCGGTTTCGCCGCCGCCAATGACTCGTCCGCGATCGCTCCGGTCCCGGCGCCCTCCCCCGCCCGACGGGCGCCACTAACCATCCTGTTCGGCACCGAATCCGGCAACGCCGAAGCACTCGCCGCGCAAGCCCGCAAGGTCGCCACCAAGCTCGGCTTTGCACCCAAAGCGGTCGATATGGCCGATATCTCCATGACCGAGCTTGCGGCGTTGGATAACGTGTTGATCGTCGCCAGTACCTGGGGCGAAGGCGACCCGCCGCAACGTGCTGTCGATTTCCAGGAAGCGCTGCTAGCCGACGATGCACCGCGTTTGGACAAGCTCCGCTATGCCGTGTTGGCCCTGGGCGACCGCGCCTATGCCCAGTTCTGCGAAGTCGGGAAGCGCTTCGACGACCGCTTCGCCGCGCTGGGCGCGACCCGTGTGGCCGATCGGTTGGACTGCGACGTCGATTTCGAGACCGCCGCAAACGCCTGGATCGAGGCCACCTTGCCCGTCCTGAAACCGGCAGACGAACCGACCGAGAACCGCGCCGTCATCCACGTCGATTTCGCTCGGCCCGCTGTCGATGGCCCGACCCGCACAACGCCCTTCGTCGCCGCCGTCACCGAACATGTCCGCCTGACCGGCAGTCGATCGACATCGGATACCCATCATATCGAACTTTCCTTAGAAGGCTCCGGCATCGCCTACGAGCCCGGCGACGCGCTCGGCGTTATCCCGCAAAACGATCCCGCGCTGGCCGATGCCGTGCTGGCGGCCAGCGGTCTGTCCGGCAACGACGCATTGCGTTCTGCACTGATCGAGCGATTGGATATCACCACTTTGACCGTCAAGCAGGTCGAAGATTTCGGTACGCTCACCGGCTTTACGGCAGCACCGGGCTGGTCCGCCAACAGACAAATGCTCGATCTGCTGGAAGCCGGCCAGTCGAAGCTGACAGCTGAACAACTAACCGGCCTGCTGCGGCCGTTGCCACCCCGATACTACTCGATTGCGTCGTCGCGCAAAGCGGTCGGCGAGGAAGCGCATCTATTGGTAGCCGCGCTGCGCTACGAAGCGCACGGCCGAGCACGGCAAGGTGTTGCGTCGATCGATCTGACTGCGGGCAAACGGGACCGTATGCAAATCTTCCTGCGAGCCAATCGGCATTTCCGGTTACCAGCCGATCCGAACCGGCCTGTTATCATGATCGGTCCCGGCACTGGAATTGCACCCTTCCGCGGCTTCCTGCAAGAGCGGGAGGCCCTGGGCGGTGCCGGGAAAAATTGGCTGGTCTTCGGGCACCGTAATTTCACGCACGATTTTCTATATCAGCTCGAAATCCAGGATTGGCTCAAGAGCGGCGTGCTGAACCGGTTGGACGTCGCATTCTCCCGCGACCAACCGCAAAAATATTACGTGCAAGATGCGATGTGGGCGAGGCGATCCGAACTCGCAGGCTGGTTGCGCGACGGTGCCGCACTTTATGTCTGTGGCGACATGAATGCGATGGCAAGAGATGTTCATGCGACGCTGCTGCGCATTTTGGAAGACCAAGGCGCATCGGATGCGAAAACCGAGCTGGATGGGATCCGGCGCGATGGGCGCTATCTCCGTGACGTTTATTAGGGATTTCGACATGGACATTTTAGATCGGCCGCTATCGGCCAACGAAGGCATCAAAATCCGCAGTAACTATCTGCGCGGCACTTTGGCCGACGGTCTGACCCGAATCGAAACCGGGGGGATTGCCGACGACGATCGGCAGGTGGTCAAATTCCACGGCATGTATTTGCAAGACGATCGCGATTTACGCGCCGAGCGCGGCAAGCAGCGGATGGAAAAGGCCTTCAGCTTCATGGCGCGTTTGCGGGTACCGGCGGGTATACTGTCGCCTGCGCAATGGCTCGCGGCAGAGAAAGTGGCGATCGAACGCGGCAATGGGTCTTTGCGGTTGACCACGCGGCAAACGATCCAATTCCATGGTATTATTAAA
>JBAXFK010000181.1:0-9760 GCA_037139955.1 Rhodospirillales bacterium | reverse complement strand
GTATAATGATGGCTGATGCCGCCGATGCTCGGCACGAACAACATGCCCGATGGCATTTTCTCGGCCAGAATTTGTGCATCGTGGCCGGCGCCGCTGGGCATGCGTTGGTGAAGGCCGGGGGCATGTTTGTCGGCAGCGCGCTCGAACGCGGCTTGGAACCCCTCGTCCATCTGCCGCGGCACCGATCGCCCGCGATGTGCGATGGCGACTTTGCACGGGCCTTTATTGGCCTGTTCGATCAAGGCCTCCAACGCCGATTCCAGGCGGTACAGCAAGGTCGGGTCGGTGTCGCGGAACTGAAACAGCATCTCCGCCCCGCCCGGCACGATGCTTGGCGCACCGGGATCGAGGGTTATGCGCCCGGTTGTCCAAACCGTACGCGGCCCGACAATCTTGGGGAAAAGATCCTCGATAGCTGCCGCAAGCCCGATTAGCGCCACACCGGCATCGCGGCGCACCGCCATGCGCGTGGTGCCGGCGTGGTTCTGCTGGCCCTCGAACACGATGCGAAAACGATGGCTGCCGACGATGGCGGTCACGACGCCGATCTTTTCGCCCGCGTCCTCTAGCGTGGCACCTTGCTCGATATGGGCCTCCAGATAGCCGCGATAGCGTGCCAGATCGGCTTGCAAGCGGGGCTTTCCGGCGAATCCGGCAGTTTGCAGCGCGGTCCGCAACGGGGTGCCGTCATCGACGCTTTTGCAGCCGTCGATCTCGGCTTCCGGCAGCAGACCGGCATAGGACCGGCTTCCCAGAAAGGAGCCGAAATGCCCTTCCTCATCTGCCCAGCCGGCAACATCGATCCCCTGCCCTAGCGTGCGCGCGACTTCCAGGCCGAAAATCGCGCCCATCGCACCGTCGAGCCAACCGGCCCGATTCTGCGTTTCCAGATGGCTGCCAAGCAGCAATTTGCGCCCGGGGGCCGGGTCGTGGCCGATGACATTGCCAATCCCGTCGATCGTCGCGGTCAAACCGGCCTGGGTCAGCCGCTCGGCGAACCAATGGCGGGACCGCACGTCGTCGGCGCCGTAAGTGGGACGATGCACACCTGTCTTATATGCGCCGATGGCGCGGAGCGCATGGAGATCGGCGAGCAAACGAGCGGGATCGATGGCGGGCATTGCGAGACTCCGAGGCGATATGTGCAGTGCAACATATTCCTGGGCCTGTCGTCCATCGTTCGCGTTGGAAGTATAGACGCGGATAGGCAGCGGTACGCGCGATGGCGCGTCCGCTATGCCGAAGCCGCCAGGACAACGGTGTGTGGCGGTGGCTCGCCGAGCAGGTATCCGAGCATCTGGCGCATGGCGTCTTTCGGCCGGTCTTGCCAGTCGAACGACCACGTGTCCGGGCGCTTTTGCCGCTCTTTCTCGAAGGCCTTTCGACGGCTTATCTGGACGGCGAAGAAATTTTCGGAACTGCCGCCGAAGTGCAGCAAGGTTTTGTAGATTTCGTTCCAGAACCCGCCCTCGGACACGATCGGGGCGACCCCGAGGTCTAGGCAAATCTCGGCGATCGTGCGCCCGACGGAACGACGGCGGACTTGGGCTTCGAGTTCCTTCAACGTCGGCATGCGAAAATGCAGGGGATCGTCGGGATCGATGCGCGGGGCACGGCGCTGCGTCTCGCGCGGTGTACGGAGCTTTATCTCCAGCGCCTCGATGTCTTGCGGTTCGGCGGGCGCGGGCGGGGCGATCGGCTCGATATCGCGGCCTTGGACAGCGCGGGCGAGCAGAAACCGTTGCAGCATCATGGCGCGCAAAATGCCGCGCTGCACGTGGTTGAGAATCCGGCGCAGATCGTGCGTACCGAAACCCGCCGCCAACGTGGGAAAGCGCGGGTGCTCGGCTTGCTCGGGGAGGGTAACGTCGAGATGCTTGCCGTAGCCGAGGAGGACCCGGACAATATCCAAGATCGCGGTGACATACATGGGTACGGCTTTGCTGGACCGATCTCCCTTGGGGAGAGGCGGGGCTTCGGTGCGTGCGGGATGCGGCGCCATTCGGTCCATGGTTGGCGAATTAACATTGTTTGTTATTTTTGTCAAGCGGCGCGTTTAGGCAATCGCATCGCACCCCAACCGCGTCGTGCAGCCACGATGCGATGCGGTGGGCATTCGGGGTTGCATTATATGCGGACAACGCCGAGCGGTATTGTGCTTGCGGCCGGCTTTGTCATGAAAATCGACGGTTGAGCCGCCGACCCATCTATACAATTGACGTATATCATCCGTGCTTTCCGTAGCGACTGTCATCTATCCTTCACAAATCTGAAACACAGACGTCGCCGGCCGTCTCTACACAGCGGCATCGGATCGCTACAAGGACTCGCAAAACATGACCATGAAAATCGCCCTCTCCGCTCTGACCCTGGGATTGGCCACGATGGCCGGCGCGCAGGCGCAGCAGATCACCGGCGCGGGCGCCACGTTCCCGGCCCCGGTCTACACCAAATGGGGCGAGGCGGCGAAAGCGGCGACCGGGCTCGAGCTCAACTACCAGGCGATCGGATCGGGCGGCGGACAGAACCAGATTTTGCAGCGCACCGTCGATTTCGGCGCCTCCGACGCCCCGATGTCGGCGGAAAAGCTGGAAGCCGGCAAGCTGCTGCAATTCCCGACTGTCATGGGTGCGGTGGTTATCATCGTGAACCTCCCGGATGTCGGGATGAACGAGCTGAAAATCTCCGGCGAGATGCTGGCCGACATCTACGCGGGCAAAATTACCAAATGGAACGACCCGAAGATCGTCGAGATGAACAAAAGCGCGAAACTGCCGAACTTGGCGATCGCGCCGGTTTATCGGGCGGACGGGTCGGGCACGACGTTCGTGTTCGCGTCCTATCTCTCGGCGGTCAGCACCGATTGGAAAGATAAGGTCGGCGCGGCGACGTCGGTGAAATGGCCGGCCGGCGCGGGCGCCAAAGGCAACGACGGCGTCTCGGCGACCGTGCATAACACTCGTGGCGGCATCGGCTACGTGGAATACGCCTTCGCCTCGCAAAACAAGCTGACCACCATCCAACTGCGCAACAAAGCCGGCCACTTCGTGAAGCCGGAAATGGCCAGCTTCCAAGCAGCGGCTGCCAGCGGCGATTGGGCAAACGCCAAGAATTTCGCGGTCGATTTGATCGATCGCATGGGCGACACAAGCTGGCCGATCGTGTCGGCCACGTTTATCGAACTGCCGAAGGACCCCAAGGACCCGATCCGCAGTGCGAATGTGATGAAATTCTTCGACTGGGCCTACAAGAACGGTTCGGCTCTGGCGGTCAATTTGGAATACGTGCCGCTGCCGGAAACCGTGCAAGCGGCCGTGCGGTCCGCTTGGCACACGCAAATCGTGTCGCCCGACGGCAAACCGGTCTACTAACGACCCACAACGCGCCGCTCGGCCAAACCCGGCCGAGCGGTCCGCAACCTTGGATCGGGATCGAAGCCGTTGTCGCACACCGTCGCGAAGCGCCCAACGCACATGGGCGACGCTATATTCGAGGGTCTCGCGCGTTTCGCCGGACTTTTCGTTCTCGTTCTTTTGGGCGGCATTATCGTGGTGCTGTTCGTCGGCGGCCTGCCCGCTTTCCGCCAATTCGGCGTAAGCTTTTTGACGTCCGACGATTGGGACCCGGTCCAGCAAACCTACGGCGCTTTGGTGCCCGTGTTCGGCACATTGGCGACCGCCATTTTGGCGCTACTTATGGCCGTTCCATTGGCCTTCGGCATCGCGTTTTATTTAACCGAACTGGCACCCTTGTGGTTCCGCCGCCCGGTCGGCACCGCGATCGAATTGCTGGCCGCCGTGCCGTCCATCATCTACGGCATGTGGGGATTTTTCGTGATCGTGCCGATCATGGCCGAATACGTGCAGCCCTTCGTCATCGACTCCATCGGCGAGATGCCGCTGATCGGCGGTTTTTTCCAAGGTCCGCCCTTCGGCACCGGCATTTTCACCGCCGCGATGATCCTGGCGGTCATGATTATCCCCTTCATCGCCGCGACCATGCGCGATGTGTTCGAAACCGTTCCCGCCGTGTTCAAGGAATCGGCCTACGGGCTGGGCTGCACGACATGGGAAGTGATGCGATCCATCGTCATCCCGTACACCCGCGCATCCGTCGTCGGCGGCATCATGTTGGGCCTGGGCCGAGCATTGGGCGAGACGATGGCGGTAACGTTCGTGATCGG
The DNA here is from genome assembly GCA_037139955.1 of Rhodospirillales bacterium. GTDB lineage: Bacteria > Pseudomonadota > Alphaproteobacteria > Acetobacterales > Acetobacteraceae > Rhodopila. The sequence goes on along the minus strand of JBAXFK010000181.1, from coordinate 5,577 downwards.
TAACACGAACCGCATCGCCACGACGATTTTCGGGCCGGGCAACACCATCGCATCCATTGTGGCGCTGGAATTCCCCGAGAGCGAAACCGGCAGCTTGAAATTGGCTTCATTGCTCGCGCTCGGGTTCATTCTATTCGCGATTTCCTTCATCGTGCTGGCGATCTCGCGCACCTTGCTGAAATCGGGAGCAAAAGCATGAGCGCGACAGTCATGACGTCCGGCACCGAGTCCGGCGCGGCAAAGAACATCGCGGCATCCCAACAGTTGGGTCGCCGCCGGCATCGGTTGAACACCATCGTCAAAAGCTTGTGCGTCCTATCCACAGGCTTGGGCGTGGTGTTCCTGACGTCGATCTTGTTCACCTTGATCGTGCGCGGAATCGGCGGGCTGAGCTTGGCGGTATTCACGACATCCACCCTACCGCCGGGCTCGCATGGCGGGTTGCTGAACGCGATCGTCGGCAGCTTGATCCAAACCGCCATCGGTACCCTGCTAGGCACCCCGATCGGGCTGATGGTCGGCACCTATCTTTCGGAATACGCGGCCGGATCGCGGCTGGGCGACGCCGTGCGGTTCGTGTCGGACGTATTGCTGTCGGCACCGTCGATCCTGATCGGCCTGTTCGTTTACGCGTTGCTGGTGTCGCCATTCGGCGGGTTTTCCGGCGCCGCCGGCTGCGTCGCCTTAGCGGTGATCGTCATCCCCATCGTGGTGCGCACGACCGAGGACATGCTGCGGTTGATCCCGGTCGCCTTGCGCGAAGCGGCGGTGGCTTTGGGCGCGCCGAAGTGGAAGACGATCGTCATGGTCTGCTACCCCGCCGCCAAGCAGGGAATCGTGACCGGCATTCTGCTCGCCGTCGCCCGCATCGCCGGAGAGACCGCGCCGCTGCTGTTCACCAGCCTGGGCAATTTGAACTGGTCTGTCAGCTTGGCCAAACCGATGGCCAGCCTGCCCGTGACCATTTACCAATACGCAGGATCCGCGTTCGAGGATTGGGTCCAGCTCGCCTGGGTGGGCGCGCTGCTGATCACGTTCGGGGTCCTGGCCATCAACATTGTCGCGCGCTTCGTACTGCGCGGCGGGAAATGAGGTCCGCACATGAGTACAACGATACAAGAGGCGAAGATGACGGACAGTAATCGCGGCGGCGTCCAGGTTCGTTCTGCCTCGGCAATTGGCATGCCAAAGATCGCGATTTCCAATTTGGATTTTTATTACGGCACGCACAAAGCGCTGAAGCAGATCGACCTCAATTTGCCGGACAAGCAGGTGACCGGCATGATCGGCCCGTCCGGCTGCGGCAAATCGACGCTGCTACGGGTGCTGAATCGCATGTACGACCTTTACCCAGGCCAGCGCGCCGAGGGCAAAGCGATGATGGACGGGCAAAACATCGTCGATCCCGGCATCGATTTGAACGCACTGCGTGCGCGCATCGGCATGGTGTTTCAGAAACCTACGCCCTTCCCGATGTCGATCTACGAAAACATCGCGTTCGGCGTGAAATTGCACGAGAAACTATCCAAAGCCGCGATGGACGAGCGCGTCGAATGGTCGCTGACCCGAGCGGCTTTGTGGGGGGAGGTGAAAGACCGCCTCAATACCCCGGCGATGGGGATGTCGGGCGGGCAGCAGCAGCGCCTTTGCATCGCCCGCACTATCGCGGTTCGACCCGAGGTGATTCTGCTGGACGAACCGACCAGCGCGCTCGACCCCATCAGCACCTTGAAAATCGAGGAGTTGATCGACGAGTTGAAGAACGATTTTACCATCGCGATCGTGACCCACAACATGCAGCAAGCCGCGCGCTGCGCCGACCAGGTCGCATTTTTTTACCTCGGCGAAATGGTCGAGGTCGGGCCGGCGGAACAGATTTTCACCGCGCCGAAGGAAAAGCGCACCCAAGAATATGTCACCGGCCGGTTCGGCTGAACGTGGAAGGACCAACACTCATGCCGGAACATCTGGTCAAGAGCTACGATAACGAGCTGAAAAAACTGCGAGCAATGATGACCGAAATGGGCGGCATCGTGGAAAGCCTGGTCGCCATGGCGGCACAGGCGATCCTGCAGCGCGACAGCGAGGCCGCGACCAGGGCCGTCGCCACGGACCCCAGCGTGGACGCGCTGGAACGCGATGTCGAACAATTCGTCATCCGCCTGTTGGCCCTGCGTCAGCCGATGGCTGCCGATCTGCGCTTCATCATCGCGTCCCTGAAAATGACCGGCGATCTAGAACGGATCGGCGATTACGCGACCAACGCCGCCAAGCGCAGCATCGTTTTGTCGCAATTCAACCTGCCCTATTCCCTCGCGGGTTTGGCGAATATGTTTCGCTTGGTGCAGGCGCAGCTGAAAACGATCATCGACGCGGTCGGTACAGGCGATACAGAGAAAGCCATCGAGGTGTGGCGCTCCGACGAAGCGGTGGACGATGTCTATAATGGTATTTTCCGCGAATTGATTACCTACATGATGGAAGATCCGCGCAACATCACGCCATGCACGCATCTGCTATTCATTGCCAAAAACCTCGAACGGATCGGCGATCACGCCACCAACATTGCCGAAACCGTTCATTACGCGGTGCTTGGCGAAGTCCTGCCGGATGCGCGGCCGAAGAGCGATAATTCGCCCTATGCTGTCGTTCGCCCACAAGAATAATATAGGAGATCGCGGATGCCCGAAGGCGTATCGAGCCTACCGAAACCCCTGATCATGGTGGTGGAAGACGAAGCCGCTTTGGCCACCATGCTGCGCTACAATTTGGAAAAGCAAGGCTTCCGGGTCGAGGAAGCCGCCGATGGGCAAGAAGCGCTCACCCGCATTGCAGAAACGAAACCGGATTTGGTGTTACTCGACTGGATGCTGCCGACCATGTCGGGCATCGAGGTCTGCCGCCAACTCCGCCGCCGTCCCAACACCCGCGAACTGCCGGTCATCATGGTCACCGCAAGGGTGGAAGACCAAGACGCGGTGCGGGCACTGAATACCGGCGCCGACGATTACGTGACCAAACCGTTCAGCATCGAAGCTCTGATGGCTCGGATGCGCGCGCTGCTGCGCCGGTCGTCCAACGTGCCGGAGAAGGGCCAACTGGCGTTCCACGACATCGAGATGGACCTTGCCACCCATCGTGTCACCCGAAACGAGCGCCGTATCCCGCTCGGACCTACCGAGTTCCGCCTGCTGGAATTCTTCCTGCAACACCCGCGCCGGGTCTTTACGCGCGAAGAACTGTTGGACGCGGTTTGGGGCCCGGATATTCATGTCGAACCCCGCACGGTCGACGTACACATCCGCCGGCTGCGCAAATCGATCAACGCCGAAGGCGAACTGGACGTGGTCCGCACCGTCCGGACCGCCGGCTACGCTCTGGATACCGAGGCGGTCTGACCGTATAATCCCACCCACATCGACAACCCCCGGGAGGGAACCTATGGACGACGCCGCGAAGAAAACCACCCTGCGCATGATCCCCTACGGGATCTACGTGATGACCGCCGACGACGGCAAAGGCAATGTCGGCGCCGCCACCGTCAACTGGGTCACCCAGTCGTCTTTCGCGCCGCCGCTGGTGGTGGTCGGCGTCAAGGCCGATTCCGGCGCGCACACCGTCGTCAAAGGCTCCGGTAAGTTCGTGCTGAACATGTTGGGCAAAGACGGCAAAGGCGCTGCCTTCACCTTCTTCAAGCCCGCCAAAGTCGAAGACGGAAAAATCAACGGTTTCAGCTACACAATGGCGTCCAACGGCTGCGCCATCCTCGACATCGCCATTGCGGCGGTCGAGTGCACCGTCAAGGAAGTGCTGGAAATGGGCGACCATAGCGTCGTGATCGCCGAAGTGACCGAAGCCCATCTGAAGAAAGCCCCGGAAGGTCGTGCCGACGCCGCGATCTTGGAAATGAAAGACCTCGGCGACAACGTCTATTACGGCGGCTAAACAATCGGCCGCGCGCCCCCTTTCGCAACGAAGGGGGCGCAAATCGCTGCTAAGCCGAACCGACCGCCAGCCCGCGCAGCCAGCGCACCAATTCCGGCTCGCGATCGAGACCCGCGTGGATCGCGCCAAGCGCCACCCCATCGGCCCGCGACCGCGCATCCCGCGGCGACAGCGCGAATGCCCGTTTGAAGGCGCGCGCGAACACCGTTTCATCCTCGAATCCGAACATATGCGCGATCTCGCCGATACGGCGATGCCGATGCTCGTGACCTGTCACCACCGACAAGGCGCGCGCCAACCGACGTTCCCGGATGTAGTTGGCGACACCGCCAAGCGGCTCGAACAAGCGATAGAGCGATGCGCGGGATAGACCGAATTGCCGGCCGATGGAGTCCGCATTGAGCTCGGGGGAAGCCAGACCGGTTTCGATATGCCGGCGGATGCGGTTCAGCACCGCACCCGCGACACCGCGGCCGGTTTCGTCGCGCCGAGCAGCGGCAGGCGCTAAGCATCCGGCGATCAAAGCGGCGGTGGCATCGGCAACGCTGCGGGATTCGGCCATGGTCATGTGCGGCACGCGCTGCGTGAGCGACAGCAGGTGATCGGCCAGCAGCCCACCCAGCGAGGTCTGGCTCGTCAACACCGTGCCATGCAGCGCATCGGCATCGGCGACCAGCGGCGCCAACATATCCCGTCCCACGACAAACGTGAGGTTGGAGAAATCCGACGTGGTCGTTTCAATCGGTCGGGTCAAATCGAACACGCAAATATCGCCCGGCCCGACCTCGAACGCTCGGCCTTCCGCGCGGGCGCTGTAACCGCCGGTCATCTGCAATTGCACCATGAAATGATCGAGCCCGCTATAAGCGATAGTGCGACCGGTGCGGCGGAAATGTTGCGGCTGGGACACGGTCTGGCCCAGCAACATGGTACCGAGATGATGGGTCGTGAGGCCGCCGCGAAAGCTTGCGGCCGCCGCAGGTATCAACGGCTCGATATCGAATATCGGCGCCATTGCCGAGCGCCAAGTCGAGAAGCCCGCATCGCCCGGCAAGGCGGCGGTATCCAGGTGAGCATAGGGTAACGAGGATTCGTCGGGCTGTAAGGGCATGGCGTTCCGGCGCTGGAATCGAAGCGGTTCGACGCCTTGTATCGAATATCCGACGTTTTGTCTCAATCTTCGACAACCGCTTCCGCCAGGCATGGCGACCGGGACTGCCGCCGACTTAGAAAGAAAGCGATCTGGGCGGCCTCGGTAAGACATTGCCCATCGGAGGAGTAAAAGCGTGCGACTGAATCGGACCCGACCGATCGATGCCATTGGACCGTCGGAGCGCCGCGCACCATGACCGGACGCACGATCGGCGGCACGTACAGCACGCTCGTTTCCCTTATAGCTGCGGACGATCCGACGACGCTGTCGGCAACGGCCGTGCTAAATGCCGGGATTTATGGCGCAAGCGCGCCAGGTCTCTCGGCGCGCACGATCGTCAATGCCGGCACAATCCTGAGCAGCACGACGGCGGCATTGGAAGTACAGGGCGTCGCGGCCTATGTGACGAACAGCGGCACCATCGCTGGGACAACCGTCGCCGTCCGCTTGGCCACCGGTCGTACCAACCGGCTGATCGT
>JBAXFK010000180.1:0-9831 GCA_037139955.1 Rhodospirillales bacterium | reverse complement strand
TCCACGCGGGGCCGGTGGGCGCCGGGCACTTCGTGAAGATGATCCATAACGGCATCGAATACGGCATGATGCAGGCGATGGCGGAAGGCTTCGACATCCTGCGCAACCGCAACTCCCCCAAGCTGGCCGAGGACATGCGCTTCGATCTGAACATGGGCGACATCGCGGAAGTCTGGCGTCGCGGTTCCGTCGTGACGTCGTGGCTGCTCGATCTGACATCGGCCGCGCTGGCCAAGGACGAAGCGCTGGACGGCTTCTCCGGCGTGGTGGAAGACTCGGGGGAGGGTCGTTGGACCGTCGAAGCAGCTGTGGAAGAAGCCGTGCCGGCCGAGGTTTTGGCTGCATCCCTGTTCGTGCGCTTCCGCTCCCGCCAGGATCATACCTTCGCCGAGAAAGTGCTGTCTGCCATGCGCTTCGGCTTTGGCGGGCACGTGGAAGCCCCCGCGAAGAAATGACTCTTTTACTCGTTATGGGCGTCTCCGGCTGCGGTAAAACCACCGTCGCGGCCGGGGTTGCTCAACGACTGGGTTGGACGCTGCTGGAGGGCGATTCGTTTCATCCTCCGGCCAATGTCGCCAAGATGGCGTCCGGAACCCCGCTGTCCGACGACGACCGCTGGCCCTGGTTGCGCGCCATCGCCGCCGAGGCCGCTGTCCATCGCAACGCCGTCGTCGCCTGCTCGGCATTGAAACGCGCCTACCGCACGATCCTGGCGCCGGATGTGCTTGTTTACTTGGACGGCTCGCAAGCGACGATCGCGGATCGGCTGCGCGCGCGGAAAGGCCATTTCATGCCGCCCGCGCTGCTGGACAGCCAGTTCGCCACTTTGGAGCCGCCGGGACCGGACGAAAACCCGATGATTGTGCCGATCGATCCCCCGCCCGCCGCGCTGATCGAGACCGTTCTTTCCCGCATGCAGGAGCGTTTGCTATGACCGTCGCTATCTACCCCAGCCTCCGCGATCGCGCGGTTTTCGTGACCGGCGGTGCGTCGGGCATCGGTGCTGCCGAGGTTACCGCCTTCGCGCGACAAGGGGCCAAAGTGGCATTCGTCGATATCGCCGACGAAGCGGCGACCGCCTTGTGCCGGTCGTTGCGGGAGGCTGGCCATCCCGAACCGTTTTTCCAACATTGCGATCTGACCGATATTCCAGCCCTGCAAACCGCCATCGCAGCGGCGGGTGCGCAACTCGGGCCGATTACCGCGCTTGTGAACAATGCTGCCAACGATCAGCGCCACACGTGGCAGGACATGACCCCGGCCTATTGGGACGAGCGCATGGCGACCAACCTGCGTCACCAGTTCTTCGCTATGCAGGCGGTGGCGCCGATGATGAAGGCTGCGGGAGGCGGTTCGATCGTCAATTTCGGCTCCATCAGTTGGCATACCAACAGCGGCGGTATGCCTGCCTACACCACGGCGAAAGCGGCGGTGGAAGGGCTGACGAAAGGCATGGCCCGCGATCTCGGTCCGGATGGAATCCGGGTGAACACGGTCATTCCCGGTTGGATCATGACGCAGCGGCAAATCGACCTCTGGCTAACACCGGATGCCGAGGCCGATCTGATGAAGGCGCAATGCCTGAAGGAGAAGGTTTATCCCGAAGACGTTGCCAAGATGGTGCTGTGGCTGGCATCGGATGACAGCCGTATGTGTACCAGCCAGTTATGGGTGGTCGATGGCGGCCGGCTGTAATACCCGCCGCCGGCAAGACGCGATGCGAAGATTACTCCAGATCGAGCGGCTGGTAATGCCCGGTCGCGTCGAGTTGCGTGCCCCATACCTTATGCAGTGCCTGATGCTCGGTGCGACTGAAACCGATCTTCGGGCCGAGGCCGAGATCTAGGTCGCGGATGCTTTCCAGCGCGGCGACCAGCCGTTCTGGGTCGATGTTCGGACCGGCACGGCGCAGGCCCTCGATCAGTACAGTTGCTTGCAAATAGGCCTCGAACGAGACGTAGTCCGGGGTTTCGCCAGGGAAGTGCTTTTCCAGCGCGGCTTTATAATCCAGCACCACACCGGCATAGCCGTCCACGGGCGGCACGACCTGGGTCACGATCACGCCAGCCGCAATATTCGGCCCGAGAATCATGAGTTCCTCCGCGAGCGACCCGCTGCCGACCGCCGAGATGTTGGTGTAAATCAAATTCGGCGCAATCTCCCGCGCTTTTTCGATAAAACGAGCCGCCGGGCGGTACGACGCCACCATAACGACGGCCTTGATGGGATTGGCCGCATGTTGCTTTTGATACTGCGTGAGCTGGGCGATCGCCGCACCGACCTCGACCGTGTTGCGCGGGTAATTCAGCCGCAAGATATTGGCACCATCGCCATTCGGATTGAGTGCCCGGAGCGCTTTGGCAACGCCTTCGAAGCCAGCATCGCCTAGGCTGTCCTGTTGCGCGAACACCGCGATTTGATCTGGCCGGAGGCGTTTTGTTTTAATTAAATAACGAACGACGGCAGCCGTCTCTTCGGCATAGCTCGGTCGGAAGTTGAAACTGTAGCGGTCCGGCGGATCGCGTCGCACAAATCCGGCACCGGTGAACGGCGCAAAGAATATGGCTTTGCGGGAAAGCGCATAGGGTAGTGCGACCTCGGCGGTGGCCGTGCCGTAATTGGCAATGAAACCGAAAACATCGTTTTTTTCGTAAAGCTGCTTCACGACTTCGGGTGTGCGGGTCGGGTCGTATCCGTCGTCTGCGGCGATCAGTGCCAGCTTGCGACCTTCGATACCGCCGGTGTCGTTGGCGACGGCGAAGGCCAAAAGAGTGCCCAGCTTCAATTGCGTGCCGGTTGCCCGAGACGGTCCGCCGAACGGGGCCACAAGGCCGAAACGGATTTCTTTGTCGCCGACGCCATGTACAGCCGGTTGTGTTGCAACTGGGACTGGTGTCGGCGGGACGGCAGCGACCGGCGCAGGCGATGGTGCGACCGCCACGACAGTTGCGGGCGCCGGAACGATTGCCGCAACCGGTGCTGCAACTGCGGCTGGCGCCGATGCAACGGCCGCGACCGGTGCCGGAGCCGGCGGCACGGGGGTCGCGGTCTTTGGAACGTCCGGCAGCCAGGGGGTAGCCTGGTGTTCTAAGTCCGTTAGCTCGTTTTCCATTTGGGCGCAGTTCGACTGCTTTACGCCGATCGCCTCTCGGCCCTCGATGAGGCCTTTTTCGTAAGCAGCGGGAACATCGGGAAGATCGGTAGCGAAAGCGCCAAGTATGGCTTTGGCTTTGTCGGCGGCAGCGCGTACACGGGTCTGCGCGACGAAAGCGCATTCGCCGTTAGCACCGACAATACGACCGATATGCGCTGCAGCGGCACGGGCATCGGCGGTAGGATCGGCAGCGAACGCGACGCCAGTGGAAAATAGGCTAGAAAATAGGCCAAAAAACGCCGCGCCACCGACGGCCGTTAAAATACCGAACCGCATTGTTATTCCCCGTGGTCTGCCTAATTTCGGCACATCGTGAGCAGTACGTTCCTGTGCTGTGAAACGAGTGTGCATTTTTTAGCTTCGGCAGAGCTATCGGAAATCCCGCCGTCGAAGTCAACCTTCCACGGCGGTTCGTACGGGGGTGTAACCTTCTATTGCAACCTACTCAGTCGCTGCCCTGCGGGGCGCGGAAACCGCCGACGCCGCGTTCGATATCCGTCACGTGGCGGGGCAGGAAGCCGGTGGGGTCGGTGGCGCCGCAGGAATGGGCAATGACCTCCACCTCCTCCCGCAGGCGTTCGGCATAATGCTTCACCCGCACCGCCTTGTCGGTTGGGTCCAACCCGTCGATCAGGCGGGGCACGGACGACGTCACGCCGGTCGGGCAGTGGCCGGACCCGCATTTCATCGCCTGGATGCAGCCGAGGCCGAACATGAAACCGCGTGCCGACGACACGAAATCCGCGCCCATGCACAGTGCCCACGCCACTTTGTCCGGCGTAATCAGCTTGGCCGAGGCAACGATCCGAATTCGTTCGCGCAACCCGTGTCGTTCCCGTGCCGCCGCGACATGCCCGAGCGCCAGTGTGATCGGAAGACCGACATAGTCCATCAGCGGGGCCGGTGCGGCACCCGATCCGCCTTCGCCGCCGTCGATCTGCACGTAGTCCGGGCAGCCTTCCGGGTGGGCCACACAGTCGGCAAACCACTCGTCGAGGAAGGCGGGATCGCCCAGCACGAACTTCACCCCGACCGGCTTACCCGTCACGCCGCGTAGCCGGTCGACGAACTGCCCGAGCTCGCGGATCGAGCCGATATCCTTGTGCCGGTTCGGACTGATACTGTCCTCGCCGGCTGGGATGCCGCGAATGGCGGCGATCTCGGCCGTGACTTTCACCCCTGGCAAGATGCCGCCTTTGCCGGGTTTCGCGCCTTGGGCGAGTTTGATCTCGAACATCCGCACTTGGGGATGGGCGGCGAGTTCGCGCAGCTTGTCCTCGGACAGATTGCCATGGGCGTCGCGAGCACCGTACTTGGCGGTACCGAGTTGCATGACGATGTCGCAGCCGCCTTCTAGGTGATAAGGCGATAACCCGCCCTCGCCGGTCGCCATCCAAATGCCCGCCATCTTGGCACCTCGCGACAGCGCCGATACCGCCGCATGACTGAGCGCACCGTAGCTCATGCCGCTGATATTGAAGAAGCTTTGCGCGAAATAGGGCTGCCGGCTGGCGCCCGGACCCTCGGCGATACCGATCGTCTTGCCGGGCCAGGGGCGCTTTTCCTCGTCCAGGACGGCGAAAGCGGCGTTGCGAAAGACGAAGCTGGGCACGTTCTCGCTTCCGAAACTGCGGAGGTTCGATACGTTCTTCGCAGAACGGTAGACCCAGCTTCGTTCCAACCGGTTGAACGGGCGTTCCGACCAATCCGGTAAGTATTGGTATTGCCGCATGTATTCGCCCAGCGTCTCGGCGAAATAGCGGAAATAACCGATCACCGGGAAGTTGCGCAGGATCGTGTGCGCGGTCTGACGGCGGTTGTGGAGATAAAGGGCAGCGTATCCGGCCATTAGCAGCAATACGACGATCGCGAACGTAATCACGGCGTTCTCCCTATGCGTTGGTTTCCCATATGGGACTGCGGTCCGCCGGCAATGTGACGCCGAAACGATGAAGAAACCGCTAAAATTTCGCCGCGCCGCGAAAAATAGATCGGCTTCGGGTCAATCGACCGGCAGATCGTCCATCGCCGGCCGGCCGGTCAGATAGCGCCAATGGTGCCATAATAACCGAGCGGCAAGCGATCGGTACGGTTGCCACATCGCAGCCAACGCCCGCAATTCGGCCGGCTTGGGCCGCTCGGGAAGGCGCTTGAGATCGGCGGCGGCGGCGGCCAATGCGACATCGCCGGCGGGAAACACGTCCAGCCGTTGCATGGCGAACAGCAGATAGACCTCCGCCGTCCAGGGACCCAGGCCGCGCACCGACACGATCGTCGCAATCGCCGTCGCATCGTCCATTCGCCGCAGGGTTTCGGTGTCCAGCGTGCCGTCCAGGAACGCGGCGGCCAGCGCGCGGGCGTGGGCCACTTTGGGGCGGGACAATCCGGCGGCACGCAATGGATCGTCGGGCAAAGCGAGCAAGCCGGCGGGATCGAGCGCACCGGGCACCGCCCGCAGCCGGTTCCAAATGGCCGAAGCCGCTGCATTGCTGATCAACTGCGCTACGATCGCCTGCAAAAGTCCCGGAAACCCCGGTGCTCGGCTGCGCCAGGGCAGGGGGCCGGCCCGTTCGAGAATGCTGGCCATGTCGGGGTCCTGGACGATCAAAAGGTCCAAGGCGCGCTGCGCGTCGGGCGGAGGCGGGGGGATTTGCATCCCCCCACTATAGCGTTGGATTAGCCGGTACGGACAACCCGACCGGTCTTGCTGTCCATTGTAAAACGGGCGATGACCGAACCCTCGGCGGTGGCGAAGGCGAAGGCGATCTGCCCATCGGCGGCCGGGGCCACACCGGTTACTTTCCAAGTACGGTTACCGAACCAAAGCAGCATGGATTCGGCGATTTTCTGCACTTCGGGCGCAGTCAATTTGCGGTCGTCGGGCTTGTACATCAAAGCGAACAAGCTATGGTCGATGGGATGGCGATGCATCGGCCCCATTTCGCCGCCCATTCTGGCACCCATCGTGGCACCCATCGTGGCCCCCATCGCGCCTTCCGGGCGGCCCATATCGTGTCCGCCCATCGGACCGGGGCGGTGTGCGCCGCGGGTGTCGTCGGGGTGGCCGGCGATCGGCGGTGCGGGTTGGGCGTAGGCGGCGGCCATCGGGCCGACAGCGACGCAGCCGGCCAGCATCGTCATGGTCGCGAGGGTCGTGAAGCGCATGGTATTCTCCTGTGTGTTCGACACGCGGGATATAGCGATGCGACGTTACCGCCCTATGCCGCTTCCGGCCTCGAAATGCAAAGAAGTGCAACAGCCTCTGCCCTGTCGGGCAGGCAGATATTAGGGTGCGGCCATGGAACAGAATCCGCATATCTTGATCGTCGACGACGATCGTGAAATCCGTGAGTTGCTCGCCCGTTTTCTGGAGAAAAACCAGATGCGGGTCACCGCCGTGCGAGACGGGCGGGAAGCGCGCCGCGCTTGGACGAACGGGCATTATCAGCTCGTGGTGCTGGATTTGATGTTGCCGGGTGAATCCGGTCTCGATCTCGCACGTTGGATGCGCGGGCAATCCAGCATTCCCATCGTGATGCTCACTGCGATGGGCGACGAAACCGACCGCGTCATCGGCCTGGAACTGGGCGCCGACGACTATGTGCCGAAGCCCTTCAGTCCGCGCGAATTGCTAGCACGTATTCGGGCGGTATTGCGCCGCGCGGGGGACCAGACCGACCACAGGCAGGCGGCGACGGCGGTGAAACAATACCGGTTCTCCGGCTGGACCCTCGAACCGGCGCATCGTCGGCTGCTCAACGCCGAGGGGACGGAAATCAGCCTGACGGGCGGCGAGTTCGACCTGCTGCTGGCCTTGGTGGATCGCGCCAACCGCGTGCTGACTCGCGACATGCTGTTGGACTTGCTGCGCGGCCGGCAAGCGGGGCCTTTCGACCGGGCGATCGACGTCGCGATTTCCCGCTTGCGCCGCAAGCTGGAGGACGATGGACACCGGGCGCAGTTAATCAAGACCGTGCGCGGCGGCGGCTATGTCCTGGCCACCACGGTCGAGCGAGGATGACTTTGGGCGGTTTCCGCCTTTGGCCGCGCAGTTTGGCGACCCGCACGGCGTTGGTGCTGTTGACCGGCCTAATGCTCGTGCAGATCGCCGGCCTCACGATCCATGCGCTCGACCGGATCGACATGCAGCAGGTCGCGCAAACCCGCGAAGTCGCCGGACAGATATTCAGCCTCTTTCGTGCCGTCGCGGCCACACCGGCCGATCGCCGCGCCGAGGTCCTTGCCGCAATGCATCGCAATGCGCGGTTTGCCGTGGTCTTGAGCGATGCGCCGCCTGCGACCGAACTGCCGCCGATGCCGTTGTCGGCGCTGCGCCGGTTCTGGATGGCAGTGGAGGCGGGGCCGCTCTTGCACATGGATCGCAGCACGGGCGGCGGGATGCAGGAGCGCCGGTCCTGGGCAAATTCAGACTTCATGCGCCGCAACTTCGGCACCCCCGGCGTAGCGCCCGTCGATATCGTCGCGCATGGCGGATTGCAGACGCACCGCATGGCGATGGGCATTCGGCTGTCGGACGGAAGCTGGCTGAATTTCCAAGCCGAACTGGGGCCGCCGCGTCCGTGGCATTCGCCGACCTTTATGGGCGCGTTCGGGCTCATGACAGCGGTTGCCGCCGGTTTGACGCTGTGGGCAGTGCGTCGCCTCACCCAGCCCGTGCGTGTGCTCGCCGCCGCAGCCGAGGCGTTGGGTCGCGACGTGAATGCACCGCCTTTGCCGGAAACCGGGCCGGAGGAGGTCGCGACCGCCGCCGTCGCCTTCAACACCATGGCGCGCCGCATCCGCCGCTTCGTCGACGATCGCACCACCTTATTGACCGCCATAGGGCACGATCTGCGCACCCCGATCACCCGGCTGAAGCTCCGCGCCGAGTTTATGGACGACGACGATTTGCGCAGTAAAATGCTGTGCGACCTCGAAGAACTCGAAGCTATGGTCGCGGCCACCCTCGCCTTCGGCCGCGATGCTCAGACCGCCGAGCCGGTTGTGTCGCTCGATTTGGCGGAATTGTTGCGTACCATTTTGGATGAGGCGGGTGACGCCCGACCTCAGATCGCCGAGCGTCTCGCGTTCGAGGGGCCGAGCCACTTCACGGTGCGCGTGCGGTCGCTGGCGATGAAGCGGGCGCTGACCAATCTGGTGTCCAATGCGATTGCCTATGGTGGGGCTGCGCGAGTCCGGCTGGTTACCGATGCGGCCGGGACAGCGACGATCGCAATCGAGGACGACGGGCCGGGCATCCCGCCCGAGGAGTTGGAACGCGTATTCGAACCGTTCTATCGGGTGGAAAGCAGCCGTAACCGGGAAACCGGCGGGACCGGCCTCGGTCTGCCGATCGCGCGGGATATCCTGCGGGCGCACGGCGGCGATGCGGTGTTGGCAAACCGCCCCAGCGGCGGGTTGGTCGCCAAAATTACGCTGCCGGTTTAGGCCAGTTGTTCGGATAGAGTGCCGCCTCGACGCGGTAGGCGGGACACCAGGAAGCCCACAAGTGCCAAATTGACCAGATTGAACAACACGCCGGAGACAAAAGCCGGTCCGTAATGGCCGAAATGGTCGTACAATACCCCGCCGAACCAGCTTCCCGCCGCCATGCCGGACATGCCGGTGAACAGCACCGTCGGGATGCGCCAGGATGCCTCGGACGATGGAAACAAGTCGCGGATTGTCACGGCGTAGGACGGGATAATGCCGCTGAACCCCAAGCCGAAGGCGGCGGAGATCGCGAACAGCCCGGCCTCGTTCTCGGTCAGCAGGAACGCGCCGATGGCGATGGCCTGACAGAGCGACCCGATTGAAACCGTGCGCAACCCGCCGATTCGATCCGCCAAAGCGCCCCAGAATTGGCGGGACACGAACGCACATCCCAACAACACCGACAGCATCGCCGCGCCGTGCGACGGGCTGACGCCGATGTCGCTGCAATACGCCACCAGATGGGAGTTGGGGATCGACATCGGAATGCAGCAGCAGAATGCGGCGAGGCAAATCGCCGCCTGGGCCGCGTTGGGGCGCATGCCGAGCACCGAGCGGGTGCGGGCGTGCTGGGCAGGGCCTCCGGCCGCGAGGGGGGCGGGCGGTTGCTTCAGCAGAAATAGGAAGGGCGGGATGACGGCAAGCACGACCGCCGCATAGGCCAACATGGTGTTCTGCCAGCCGAAACGAGCGATGCCTTGCTCGAAAACTGCGGGCCACACGACTCCGGCGATATACTGGCCCGAGGAGATCAGCGCGATGGCCGCGCCCCGGCGTCGATCGAACCAACGGCTGACGTAGATCAGCAGCGGGGCGTAGATGGCGCCGTTGCCGATGACCCCGATGAGCAGCCCATGGCCGACATACAGCGCCCATAGGCTACCCAGCGTCGATAGCGCCAGACCGCAGGCCATCATGACCGTGCCCAGCGCCACGATCGCGCGAATACCGATGCGATCTGCCAGCCAACCCATTGGAATGCCGCCGAACCCAGTCCCCACCCACACCAGAGAACCCGCCAGCGCCAGCACCGATCGTTCGGTTGCCATCGCCTCGGTCATCGGTTTCAGGCCGACGACGATGAGTAAGGGGGAGCCGTAGGAGATCGACAGGATCGCCAAAGTCAGGCCGGCCGCGACCCACGAGGATCGGGTTTCGATGGTTCCGGTCATGCCGGCGACTCC
>JBAXFK010000179.1:0-9874 GCA_037139955.1 Rhodospirillales bacterium | reverse complement strand
TCAGGGTCTAAACTTCCGGGGGGGAGATGTCTCACTCTTGTTGGCACGGAGGGCGTCGCCCCAGCAACAGCGCGAGGACGTAGAATTGCCACTCGGTCGACAGGCTCCACGCCGCGCCCAGAAAGCTGACCCAGGCGTCCGGCAGCACCGCGTCGGGAATCAACCCGTGCGTCATGGTCAAGTGTGCGGCGATCTCCGGCAGCCATGCCGATGGCCAGCCTTGCGACCAGATCGAAAAAGCCGGGCTGCCAGCCTCGATCCACGGCATCCGCTCGAACCGGACGGGCAGCGGCTGCACCCCGATCGCCAACCCGAGCATCGCCAAATACACCGGGAAAATCCGTGCCAACCGCGCTGCTAGAAACGGCCGCGCTCGATAATCGAGACTTTCGAGCGATCGGACAATGACCAATCCGCTGAGGATGAAAAACACATCGACCGCAGCCCCGCCGTGCGACAAGGCCGAGGCCAACCATCCCGGCAGCACGGCAAACGGCGCCATGTGACCGGCCATCACATAGACCGCGAGCACGCCGCGCAAACCGTCGAGGCACTTCAACCGCTCCATCCCCACGGTATGCGCTGGGAAAGGTTAAGGAAGCGTTAACAGCGGCGCAAAAATCAGATTTCCTCGTCTTCGAAGCCGCCGCCGTACTCGGCTTGCCACGCTTGTTCCCGCAGGAAGACCTCGGGCGCTTCCAACCCGACATCCAAGACGATCGACATCGCGGCAACGGACATGTAGTACGATACCAGCAAGGCAAAATCGACGATTTGCCGAGGGCTAAAGAAGCCATGCACCGCTTCTTCGATGCGCGGCGGCGGGCGGCGCCACGCGGTGATCTCGAATGCGAACTCGCACAAAGTCAGTTCGATCGGATCGAGATCGCGGGGCGCGCGGCCTTCGCGGATCAAGGCGAGTTGTTCCTGCGTCAGCCCCGCCGCAAGGCCCAGCGGCGCGTGGTGGTGCCAGCCGTAAGACACGTCCCGCAGCACGACCAGGATCGCCAATTCGCGCTGCTTCTCGGTCAGTTGGGTGCCATAGCGGCAATATTCCCCAAATGCGGCGAATGGCCGCAGCCCGCCCGGCGCATGCGCGATCGTGCGCATGAGGTTCGACACATAACCGCGGCTCGTCGCGATCCGGTGGAAGGTTTCCTCCAGCTCGGGATCTTCGGATTCGTCTTCGGAATGTTCGAAATCGTCGGAGATTTCAGGGCGCTCCCGGTTTTATCGTTCACCCGTCGGCGCGCGGCACCCAGGGGATTTGCTGTAGTTCGATGCCTTCGTCCGCCAAAGCCTCGGCTTCGTCCGCCGAGGCTTCGCCGTAGATGCCCCGTTCCTCGGCTTCGCCGCGATGGATCTTGCGGGCTTCGTCGGCCAGCGCGGGACCGACATAGTCGCAGTTCTTCTCCACCTCGGCGCGCAATTTTTGCAGCATGCCGATCAACTGCGCCGGCAAACGCTCGCCGCCCATCATGGTCGGGACCGGCGGCAGCACTTCGGTCTTTTTCTCCGCCACCGGTTCCGGCGGCGCCACCGCGCGGCCGGTCGAAACCGCCGGAGTCATCAACGCACGCTCGACCTTGGTATCGCCGCAAGTCGGGCATTCGACCAAACCGAGCGTGGCCTGCTTATCGAACGATGCGCTGCTGGCGAACCATCCGTCGAAGCCGTGCTCGGCGGAACAGCGGAGGTTGTAGTGAATCATGCCAGCAGCGGGTCCAACTTGCCGGCGCGATCCAGCGCGACCAAATCGTCGCAGCCGCCGATATGGCGATCGCCGATAAAGATCTGCGGCATGGTGGTGCGTCCACCCGACCGCTGGGTCGCTTCTTTGCGAGCGGCGGAGCCGTGCGGGGCGTCGATTTCCTGGAAGGCGGCGCCTTTGGTGGTCAACAAATGCACCGCACGCTCGCAGTACGGGCACCAGGGTTGGGTGTAGATTTGGATGTTTGGCATGGATGGGTCCTTCACCGTGAAATGTCGTGCGATTGCCGCGCTTGCGCAAGAGGGAGAAGTTGTGCGGCGTCATCCACGCAACCGCGTTCCATCCAGTGGGCGCGAAGGTCTCGCAAAATCGTCCCGACAAGCGGCCCGGGCGGCACGCCGAGCGCCAGGATGTCCCGGCCTTCGAGGGGAAATAGAGGACGCGGCATCGCCGCCAGCCGGGCGCGCAATCCGGGTTCGTCCGCCAGCCAGGCCCGACCGACGAGTACCGCCGGATCGGCATCCGCCAAAGCTCGGCGCAGCGCCGCGTCGTCGTCGCTCGGGCGCAGGACCAGCGGCTGCCGCAGCGCGACCAGCCGATCCCGGTCCGCGCCGGGCAGTTTCAGACGGGTCGCGACCGATAGGGCGTCGCCGGTCAGCAGCGCTGCCAACCGCAGCACCGGATCGACAGGCGCTTCGGTCGCGCGCAGCCGGAGCAAGCCTTCCGGTGCGGCACCCTCCGGCAACAACGCGGCCAGCACGCCCGATTGTGCCATGAGCACGACGGCCGCGCCGGGATCGGGGACCGCGAGCAGGCCGGATAGCTCGCTCCAGACCCGTTCGACCGATAGGCCGGCCAGCCCCGCGATGCCGCCCCGGATCGCCGCCAAAGCTGCGGGATCGGGGACACCGACGCCGTAGCGGGCAAAAAACCGGAAATAGCGGAGGATGCGCAGATAATCCTCGGCGATGCGGGTTGCGGGATCGCCGACGAACCGCACGATTCCCGCGCGCAGGTCCGCGATACCGCCGAAATAATCGAACACCGTCCCATCGCGTGCCATGGACATGGCGTTAATGGTAAAATCTCGGCGAGCCGCGTCCTCCCGCCAATCCCCGGTGAAGGCCACAGTGGCGCGCCGCCCATCCGTAGCAACGTCTCGGCGCAGGGTGGTGATCTCGAAGCCCCGACCGTTTGCGACGGCGGTCAAAGTACCGTGCTCCAGCCCGGTGGGGACGGTACGGATGCCGGCAGCGGACAGGGCGGCCGCGACGGCGGCCGGCAGCAATGGCGTCGCCAGATCGATATCCGCGACCGGGCGCCCGGCCAGCGCATCCCGCACCGCGCCGCCGACAACCCGCGCAGTGGGAAGGGCATCGAGCACGCGCACGAGGGCGGGGTCGGACAGGATGGCCGGCGCAGCGATCTTCAAGGGGCCCGCCGGTCGGGTACGACGACTCCGTTCTCGATATGGCTGGGGATGTAAACGGAGTCGGGGGGTTCGGCATCGCGCACCCGCAGCCACACCATCGTGCCCACGAGCATTGCGAGGGCCGCGCCGGTGGCCACAATCGCTGCGACGGTCGGCGTCTTGCCCGGCGCCCAAATGCGCCACGCCACGACGACCAGCAACGGCGCCAAAAGCAAGGCGATTTCCAGAACACGGATCATGCGAGCGATTGCGTCCGCGTCATCCCCGCAGCTTCCCCGCCAAGTGCACCAAAATCGCCGCCGTCGCGCCCCAGATGAAGTGCTCGGGATGCGGCCACACCCAGAATTCGCGCGACCGGCCCGAGACCTCCCGGAATTGGCGTTGCGGGGCGTCGGGGTCCAACACGACGGAGATCGGCAGTTCGAACACGAACTCCACCTCGTGCGGGGACGGACGGTATTCCAGGCCGGGGGGGAGCAGCCCCAAAATAGGGGTAATACGGTAGCCGGTGCCGGTCACGTAGTCCGACATCCGACCGATGACCTGCACGTGTGCGGGGTTGAGGGCAACTTCCTCCTCAGCCTCTCGCAATGCGGCGGCTTCGGGATCGGCGTCTTCTTTGTCGATGCGCCCGCCGG
Source organism: Rhodospirillales bacterium (assembly GCA_037139955.1). Taxonomy (GTDB): domain Bacteria; phylum Pseudomonadota; class Alphaproteobacteria; order Acetobacterales; family Acetobacteraceae; genus Rhodopila. The sequence continues at coordinate 6,093 of JBAXFK010000179.1, read as the reverse complement.
GGAAGCTCACTTGCCCCGCGTGCTTCTTCAAATGCGAAGTCCGTTTGGTCAGCAGAATGCTCGGCCGCGGCCCCAAGATCACCGGGACCAGCACGGCGGCGGGAATGGGCGGCGATGCCAGCTCGCCGACGATCTCCTCCCCGTACACGACCGAGGGATGCGGCGGCTCGGCAGCGATTTGTAACAGGCGTGCCCGCAGAGCATCGGGATTCACGTCGCGCTTTCCTCTTCGTCGCTGTCGTCCACCGGTAAATCGCCCAGCGGGAAGAATACACCTTGGCTCCAGACACCGAGCAAGTCGCGTCCGTCGATCGTTTCGGGCACCGCGATCGCGACTAGCTCGTAATAAGTGGGGCGATCGATGCGCGCCTCGATCGGAAAGGCCCCGTCGCCCGACCGGACGACGATGTACGGGGTCGGGTCTTCTCCATCCGAGCGGAAGGCGACTCGGATGGGATGGTCCGGCCCAGCGGTCACCACCTGATCGACATTCGTGCGGAACGACAACACCTGGGACGCACCGTCGCCGGTCCAATCCAGTTCCACCGCGATGAACGGGGCGTCTTCGACCACGATGCGCCCGCGTTCGGCAGGGGTGCGCAGCCAGAAACTGCCGTCGGATTCGCGCCGCAGGACGCTGGCGAACAGGCACACCAGCGGTTTGCGATCGATCGACGATCCGCGATACAGCCACACCCCGTCGCGCCGGATGACGAACGGCAAATCGCCGCACTCCACCGGCACCCGCTCGGCCGAAGGCAACGGCGCCATCGACCCGGGTACCGCCAAGCTGGGTAACATACCACCGGCGCCCACGGCCGCACGAAGGGCCGCTTGTCCGGACACAGTGTCGTTCACGTCTGCGTCTCCCACGGGGAGGATAACTTCCTCTCCATAATCGGATATAGGTAGCATCCCTTGGCGGCGCAAAGTGCCATTATGCGGCCGGCGCCAAGAAACCCGAAAGGAACCCCGAATGCAGGCCGATATCGTGTCCCAGGTCGAGGACCTGAGCACTCGCATCCGCAAGGTCCGCGCGGCCATCGGCCGCACCATCTTCGGGCAGGACGATGTCGTCGATCGGACCCTGATCGCGCTGCTATCCGGCGGCCATGCGCTCTTGGTGGGCGTCCCCGGCCTCGGCAAAAGCCGCCTGGTCGAAACAATCGGCACCGTGCTCGGTCTTGGCACCAAACGTATCCAATTCACCCCCGATTTGATGCCGGCCGATATCGTCGGCAGCGAGGTCCTAGAAGAAGCGGACGGTCGGCGCGCGTTCCGCTTCGTGCGCGGCCCGGTGTTCTGCCAGTTGCTCATGGCCGACGAGATCAATCGTGCCAGCCCGCGCACCCAATCCGCGCTGTTGCAGGCGATGCAAGAACGCCGGGTCTCGGTCGGAGGGGAGGATTATACCCTGGAACCGCCGTTCCATGTCCTCGCGACGCAAAACCCCATCGAGCAGGAAGGCACGTACCCCCTGCCGGAGGCGCAACTCGACCGGTTTCTGCTGCAAATCGATGTCGGTTATCCGAACGAAGAAGAAGAACGACGGATGCTACACGCAACGACCGGGGCGTACGACGCGAAGGCCGAACCCGAACCGGGCTACAGCGCCGAGCGGCTGATCGACGACCAAGCATTGGTGCGCCAAGTGCCGGTGCCGCCGGATGTCGTCGACGCGATCGTGGCGTTAGTGCGCAGCGGCCGGCCTGAAACGCCGAATAATCCCAACCCAATGGTCAGCCGCTACGTTGCTTGGGGTCCGGGACCGCGCGCCGCGCAGGCGCTGATGCTTGCGGTTCGGGCCCGGGCTTTGCTGCAAGGTCGTATCTGTCCCAGCACCGAGGATGTATATAATTTAGCGCATCCGGTGCTACGGCATCGCATGGCGCTGAATTTCGCGGCCCGAGCAGAAGGCATTGTTTTGAACGACCTGATCGATCGGTTGGCGGAACCGTGGCGACCGATCGCACTCCAGCGCTAGGCGCTCGCCGGGCGGAGGCCCTCGCTACCCGTTTGCCGCCGTTGCTGGTGGCGGCGGAGCGTGTGGCTGCGACTGTGGCGCAGGGACTGCACGGCCGACGTCGTGTCGGGCAGGGGGATAGTTTTTGGCAATTTCGGCGTTACGCCTCGGGCGATGCGCTAAACCGGATCGATTGGCGGCAATCGGCGAAATCCAGCCAAGCGGCACCGACAGGCTGGTTTGTGCGGGAAACCGAATGGGAGGCCACCCAGACCGTTTGCCTTTGGCGGGACGCCTCGCCGTCGATGCGCTGGCGCGGCGGCGGCACAACCGAAAAACAGGAACGCGCGAGCCTGTTGGCCCTGGCGCTGGCCTCGCTACTGCTGCGCGGCGGGGAGCGTGTGCTGCCCATATTTCCCGGCGCCCGCCCCGTCGACGGGCGATTCGGGCTGGAACGGCTCGCGATGACGTTGGAATCCGGCCAGGACGATTCCGGCTTACCGCCGGATATGGCACTGCCTCGGCACGCGACAGCAGTGCTGCTGGGCGATTTTCTGTCGCCGTTGACCGATATTCAGGCCGCGATCGGCCGCCTCGCCGCAACGCCGATGCGAGGATATGTGCTGCAAATCCTCGACCCGGCGGAGACCGCGCTACCCTATCGCGGCCGCACCCGCTTTCGCGGACTGGAAAGCGACGGCGACGTTCTGATCCCGCGCGTCGAAACGATCCGCGACGACTACGCCCATGCCTTGCAGGCGCACCAAACCGGACTTGCCGCCATCTGTGCCGCCGCTGGGTTCGGCTTCGGCCTGCATCTGACGGATCGGCCTGCCGAAACTGCGTTGTTGTCGCTGTATGCCGCGCTGGGGCCGGCATGATCTTTGCCTTTCCGTGGGTTCTGCCCGCACTCCTGGGGCTTCCGCTGCTGTGGTGGCTGCTGCGGGTCACCCCGCCCGCGCCGCGCACGGAAACCTTTCCGGCCCTGCGCTTTCTCCTAAATCTTCGCACGACCGAGGAAACGCCTTCCCATACGTCATGGTGGTTGCTGGCATTGCGTTTAGCTGCGGCGGCACTGGTTATCGTCGCGTTGGCGCACCCGGTGTTGGATGCCGGCACTGCACTCCCCGGCGAGGGGCCGGTGCTGCTGACGATCGACAACGGCTGGGCTTCGGCCCCTGGATGGGCGAAGCGGATCGGCACGGCCGGCGCCTTTCTGGACCGCGCCGAGCGCTCGGGGCGGAAAGTGGCGCTGTTGGTTACCGCAACGGATGAGGCCGGGAACAGCCCCGCCATAACGGCCCCGATGCCGGTTCCAGATTTGCGCGCCCGCCTCGCCGCGCTGCATCCCGAGCCGTGGCCGGTGGACCGTTCGGCGTCCGCCAATGCGCTACGGGGCTGGCACCAGACCGGTGCAACGACGATCTACATCGGCGACGGACTGGCCGGCGACAGCTTCCCCGCGTTTGCCGAAGCACTGACGGCAAGCGGCGCGGTGACGCAAATTTGCTGCGATACGACGCCTATCCGCGCGCTAGCACCCCCAGACAGCGAGGCGGATCGACTGGTTGTTCGGCTATCGCAAACACCGCAACCGATCGCCACCCAGGTCGATGTTCTCGCTCAAAGCGGCGACGGACGAACCCTCGCACGCGCAACCATCGCGATACCGGCCGGCGAGACGACCGGTCGTGCGGCTATCGTACTGCCATCGGAACTGCGCAATACCCTGACGAAATTGGTGCTGGACGGCCCGCCGTCCGCCGGATCGACGGTGCTGCTGGACGAGCGCTGGCGCCGCCGCCCGGTCGGGTTGCTGGCCGGCGACGAGGCAAACGCCGATGCGCCCTTCGCCGGGGAATTATTCTATCTGAACCGCGCTTTGAGCCCGTACGGCGAGGTCCGAACCGGCGATGCCAAGACATTGTTGGATCGGCAATTGGCCGTGGCGATCATGGCCGATCGCCCGATGCCGGACGGGGACGAGCGCGATGACTGGACCGCCTGGGTGAAGAAAGGCGGCCTGTTGATCCGCTTCGCCGGCCCGCGCATGGCCGCAGCCGAGGACCCCGACGGCCTGCTGCCGGTGCGCCTGCTGGGCGGCGACCGGCAACTCGGCGGCGCATTGTCCTGGAACCAACCGGCCGGATTGGCACCCTTCGCCCCCGACTCGCCATTTGCCGGATTGGCTGTGCCCGAGGAAGTGAAGATCGAACGTCAAGTTCTGGCCGAACCGGGCGTCGGCCTGCCGGAGCACACCTGGGCGACGCTGACCGACGGCACCCCGCTGGTTACGCAAGCGCCTTTGGGGGCGGGGCGGGTGGTGCTGTTCCATGCCACCGCCAACGCCGATTGGTCCAATCTGCCGCTATCGGGATTGTTCGTGGATATGCTGCGACGGTTAACCGCCTTGTCGGCCGGCATCGCGACCGGCGGCGACGCGCGCGTCCTGGCCCCGGCCGAGACGCTGAATGGCTTCGGCGCGTCCGTCGCCCCTCCGCAATCGGCAACCGGCTTGGCGGCGAATGCATTCGCGATCACCCCGGTTTCCGCGCTCCATCCGCCCGGTCTCTATGGACCTGAAAGCGGGCGGCAAGCGCTCAATCTCGGGGCGAACTTGGGCACGCCGACCGCCGCCCCGCCGATTCCGGGCGCACGTCAGGAACCGCTGACCGACGCCCCGCCCGAAAAACCCCTCGGCCCCGCGCTGATTGTCGCCGCGTTTCTGCTGCTGCTGGCGGATATGGCAGTATCGCTAGTGCTGCGCGGCCTCTGGCGCGGCCGGGTGTCGATAGTGGCGCTCATGCTGCTGATCCCGATGGCCGGCCCAGTGCAGGCGCTGGAAACGGTGCCCAACCCCGCGCTGGCGACGCGGCTGGGCTACATCGCGACCGGAGACGAGCAAATCGACGGTATCGCCCGCTCGGGGCTCAGCGGTCTGTCGGATTTCGTTAACCGCCGCACCTCCGCCACGCTGGCGCAACCGGACGCTATCGAGCCGGGGGTTACCGACCTGAGCTTCTACCCGCTACTATATTGGCCGATCGCGGCCGGCGCGCCCTCGCTCGCGCCTGCCCAAATCGCCGCACTGAACGACTACATGAGCCGGGGCGGCATTATCCTGATCGACACACGAGGCTCCGGCTCCGGCGCCGGTTTCGCACCGGGCACCGAAAATACGTTCCGTCGCATCGCCCAAGGTCTGACCATTCCGGCACTGGCACCGCTGACAACCGAACATGTGCTGGCCCGATCCTTCTATCTGTTGACCGATTTCCCCGGCCGCTTCACCGGCGAGCCCGTTTGGGCACAGCGGGATCAGGACCGAACGAACGACAGTGTCAGCCCGGTGATTATCGGAGGGAACGATTGGGCCGCAGCTTGGGCGATCGATAGCGCCGGCCGCAATCCTTACGCCGTTATTCCCGGTGGCCAACGCCAGCGCACGATGGCTTACCGTTTCGGCCTGAATTTGGTGATGTATGCCCTGACCGGCAACTACAAAGGCGATCAGGTCCACATCCCCGCCATTTTGCAACGGCTGGGACAGTAAGCGCATGCATCTGGAACAAGCGATCGCCACGCTGCGCTTCGATCCGTCCATCCCGGTTTGGGCACTCGCGGCCTTCGGTTTGCTCGCTGCGACGACGACGGGATTCGCGGCATGGCAGCGCGCTCGGGGCACAGCCCTACGCGCGATTGCGTTCGCGATCTTGCTGGTTTGGCTCGCCAATCCGCGGTTGGTCCAGGAAACGCGGGAAACACTGCCCGATATCGGCCTGCTGGTGCTGGACCGCAGCGCATCCATGACCGTGGGCGATCGCGCGCAACTCGCCGAAACCGCTCGCGCCGCGATTCAGGAACAAGCGTCGCACCAGAAGGACCTAGAACTGCGGGTGTTGACGGTGCCCGAACACGGCGACAACGGCACCCAGTTATTCGCCGCCATTGCCGGGGCGCTCGCGGATATTCCCCGATCCCGCTTCGCCGGCACCATTGCCATCACCGACGGGCAGATTCACGACATCCCCGCGACCGGTCCCGGCGGTGCGCCGTTGAACGTGTTGATCCCCGCGAAGGGGGAGGAAACCGACCGCCGCCTGCGCGTGATCGAGGCCCCCAGCTACGGC
>JBAXFK010000178.1:0-9911 GCA_037139955.1 Rhodospirillales bacterium | reverse complement strand
CATGCAAACCGAGCAACCGGGAGAAGACTGCCCAGTATAGTTTGGCGAACGCGACCTTCGCCCGACCGGGCACCAAAAGGCACGCCGCCTGCACCGGGATGCTCGGCAACGTCCACAACAGCACCCCCAGGATCCGCCGGATGGCACGAATACGGCTGGTCAGGGATGGCGGACTCGGGGGCAACATCATGTCCATCGGTCCACCGCGGTCGTTGCGCTGGAACAAGCGAGGCCGGCGGGCCAGATGGCCAATGGTCTCAGACTCGGCTCGCTGCGATGTGTGTGGCATGCCGGCTGGATACATCCGGCATCGGGTCCGAACAATGGCGCCCCGATGACACTTAGACGAATCCTCGGTGACGCTTCAGGCGTTTTCCGGGCGGAGATCGCTGTTCGGTCGGCGGTCGCCCGCCATCCAGCGCGCCAATTCCGCATGTGCGTCGGCGCGACGGATCGCGTCGATGCGGGCAACGTCCGGCGGATCGACGGTAAACTCCACAATCAGCCCGTCGGGGGACGTGCAATACATCGATTTGCAGTAGCCATGATCGGTGACCCGCACGGGTTCGTTGGCCGCCTGCAAACGACCGACCAGTTCGCCGAACACGGACTCCTCGACCTTGAAGGAGATATGGTCGAAAGCACCGATTTCCGCCGGTTTCGCCGCCTGGGTCTTCTGGTAAACCTCCTCGTCGGCAAAAGAGAAGAACGCCAACGCCCCACCGTCGCCCATCGTGTAGAAAGTGTGACAGAATGCCACTTCGCGGTTCACCCAAGGGCTGCGATGACTCTCGCACCATGTCGCGGCGAGGGGGATGCCCAGCAAATCCTCGAAGAATTGGCGATTGCGTTCCTGATCCTTCACCACGAAGGCATGGTGGTGCAGGCGTTCCGGTGGGCGAGACAGCAGCTTGGGCATCGCAACGTCCTCCTTTTCCAACAATTTGCGCCGTCCCCCAGCCTGTCGCAAGCTGATACCGATCGGGGAGGGCGGCAAATGGCGCGGCAACTACGAGTGGCAATTATCGGGGCCGGAATCGGCGGTCTGACAGCCGCCGCCTGCTTGCGCCGGGTCGGGGTCGATGTGCGCATCTACGAGCAGGCGCGCGGGTTCGCCCGCCTAGGCGCCGGCATCCAACAGGCGCCGAATTCCATCCGTGTGCTACGCGCACTCGGGTTGGAACCGACCCTACGCGCGCTGGCCTTCCAGCCGGACGCCAATAACAGCCGCGATTTCGATACCGGCAGGCTTACCAATTCCCAAACCCTCGGGTCGGAGATCGAAAACCGTTACGGTGTTCCCTATTTTCTGATGCATCGCGGCGATCTGCACGCTGCCCTCGCCGGGCTGGTCCCGCCGGACATCGTCGCGCTCGACCACCGGCTGGAGGGTCTGTCCCAACGCGGCACCTCGGTCACGATGACCTTTACCAACGGCAACACCGCCGAGGCCGACGCGGTCATCGGCGCCGATGGAGTCCATTCGGTCGTGCGGGAAATCCTGCTCGGTGCCGAAAAGCCGACCTATACCGGACGCGTCGCCTATCGCACCGTGTTCCCAACCGCGCTGCTGAAGGGATTGGAGGTGGAGTCCTGCTGCAAATGGTGGGGGCCGGATCGCCACATCGTCAGTTATTTTACCAATCCCCGCCGCGACGAACTTTACTTCGTCACCAGCACGCCGGAGCCGGACTACGGCATCGAATCCTGGTCGTCGAAGGGCGACCTGTCCGTCCTACGGGCAGCCTACAAAGATTTCCATCCGCAAGTCCGAACCATCCTAGAAGCCTGCCCCGACGTGCATAAATGGGCACTGGTCGTCCGCGACCCCTTGCCACGGTGGACCGAAGGCAACATCGCTCTGCTCGGCGACTCCTGCCATCCCATGACGCCGTATATGGCCCAGGGCGCCTCGACCTCGATCGAAGACGGGGCGGTGCTGTCGCGCTGCCTGGAAGGCATCGACCCGGACGGCGTGGCAGCGGCGCTCCGTCGGTTCGAGGCAACCCGCAAACCGCGCACGTCGGAGATTCAGCAAACCTCGGCGCAAAATACCTGGTTGCGCGGATCCACCAACCCGGACTGGGTGTATGGCTACGATTCTTGGACCGCACCGCTGGCGTAGAATCTGGATTCCGAGGAGCCAAATGCCATGAAAACCATCCCGATCTTGCTCGCCGCACTGCTGCTTTCGGCCTCGGCGCACGCCGCAGAACTGATCGTGTTCTCCGCCACCCCCTTTGTCCCGGTACTGACGGAAGCCTTGCCCGGCTTTCAGGCACGCACCCGCGACACGGTCAAAATCGTCCGCGATACCTCCGGCGGCGTGGTCAAACGCATCGAAAAAGGGGAGGCATTCGACCTCGCGATCGCCGGCATGCCCGGCCTCGAAAACCTGACCGCCATCGGCAAGATCGCTGCCGGCAGCGCCACCCCATTTGCCCGGTCCGGAATCGGCATGGCAATAAAAGAGGGCGCGGCTAAGCCCGACGTTTCGACTGTGGAAGCCTTCAAACGCACGCTACTGAACGCACGCGCCGTCGCCTACAGCGACCCGGCATTCGGCGGCACGACCGGGATTTATTTAGGCAAGCTGTTCGAACGCCTAGGCATCGCCGACGCAGTTAAAGCTAAAGCCGTGATGGTTCCCGGCGGATTGGCCGCCGAACGCATCGTATCCGGGGAGGCCGATATTGCCATGCAGCAAATGGGGGAGGTTATGTCGGTCAAAGGCGCCGCATTCCTCGGCCCGCTCCCGCCGGACATTCAATTTTATACCGTCTTCGGCACCGGAATCGCCGCCAACACCGCGCACGCCGCTGCGGTGCTGGCGCTGCTAACGGATCTGCAAAGCGACGCCGCGACCCATGCACTGGCGCATCACGGTATGGAAAAGCCATGAGAGCCCTGGTTTCCCGCGCAATCCAATACGCCTACCGGGAATTGCTGCCGGGCTTCGAGGCTGCATCGGGCGTCGCCGTCGACACCGTCTGGTCGAGCACCGGGGCAATCGTCGAACAAATCGCCTCCGACGCACCTTTCGACTTGGTCATCGCAGGCGCCGCCACCATCGATCGCTTCATCGCGGACGGTGCGGTGCTGGCTGGCAGCCGCGTCGATCAGATGTCGAGCGGGATCGGCGTCGCGGTAAAAGCTGGCGCACCGCGACCGGACATTGGGTCGGGAGAGGCCGTGAAGCACGCCCTGCTCGCCGCCCAATCGATCGGTTACTCTCAAGGGCCCAGCGGTGTGTATCTTCTCGCCTTGTTCGAAAAAATGGGCATCGCAAAGCAAATTCGTGCAAAGGCAACGCAAAGCACGCCCGGAATTCCCGTCGCGCATTATCTCGCCGCCGGTACCGTCGCGCTGGGTTTTCAGCAGGTTTCCGAATTGATCGACAAAACCGGGATTGCATTGGTGGGGCCATTGCCCGCCGACATCCAGAAAATCACAATGTTCGCCAGCGGGGTTCCGAACCGCTCGACCGCACCGGACGCCGCCAGGGCGTTGCAGACCTATCTGTCGTCGCCCGCCTCGGATGCCGCGATCCGCAAGCACGGGATGGAACCGGGAAGGAGGCGACTACCGCCCTTCGAACGATAGGCCGTTCAAGATCGCGTCCATATCCTTCTGATACATCCTATCGCCTTTGGGCGACGCCCACTCGGTCAGCATGAGCTTCCAGCCCGATGGCCAACCGGGATCGACCAGCAGATACTGCACGACCGTCCGATCGCCTTTCCATCGAGCCGGCACGTCCAGCATTTTCATTTGCAGCCCGTTTACGACCCGCGTTTCGGACTTGATCTTACCGACGATCGTCACGCCTTGTTCGGCGAAATATCGACCGTGCTCATCCATAATCGTATCGACCCGATCCTCCCGATAGGCTTCGGCCCAGATATAAATCTCATCGTCGCCGGTCTTGGCCTCGATCCCGCGATCGATCTTCGAAACATCCCACGATTTCGAGAAAGGGATGACGACACTCCCTTTCCCTAGCGCGACAACATAATCCTTGGCGTGACTTCCTGCGACCGAAGTCAACAGGACGAACAGAGTACAGAAAATCCGAGGGGCAAAGCGCGTGCGCATAAGAATTGTTCCGGTCGATCCGATACAAGCAATTATTGTCCTACCCGATCGTAGGGGTAAAGGGGGCCGCGCCATTCCGGCGGTAGCACCGCGATCGCAGCCAACAGCAACCCCCGGCGCAGGTTCGGTACCGTCGCGAGCGAGCGTCCCAGCCATCGCAATCCGTCGCTATACCGACGATGCCTAATCAATTCGCGGCCGACCGTCCATTGCATCTCCGCCTCCGCTCGACGTCGCAGCACGGACCGCCGTTTCGGGGAGAACAGGGCCACTAGGCCGGCATTGTCGTGGATCGCATCGAGACAGGGCACATACGACGCGGGATCGGTAGCCATACCCAAATAGGCACCGCCCAACCGCTCTTGCAAATACAGCAAAGGGCGGGGATCGCGGCACGGTGCCATCGGCGACGACGGCGCGGACATGGCCAAACGCACCCAGAATTCCCAATCCTCCCCGTAGCGCAGGTCTTCTCGGAACCGTTGCACGGCATGCCGGCGGATCAGTACGTGCCCACCATTGGCGAAGGGGTTGCGCACCGGCAATTGCTCCAGCAGGCAGCCGGAGGCGGGCGGAAAGACCCGACCGCCACGTTCGTAGGCGCCGACAGCCGCCACCGCATCCGGTACGTCGGCCAACGTCTCGACCAGCGCTTTCAGTGCGAACGGCGCCAACCGATCGTCCCCGTCCAGGAACAGCATCGCCTCGCAATCCAATCCGGCGGCGCCGCGATTGCGCGCAGCCGACACGCCTGCATTGTCCTGCGAGACCAGACTCAGTCGCGGATCGCGGAAACCGCGCACCACGGCGGCGGTATCGTCGGACGATCCATCGTCCACAACAACCATCGTCCAATCGCGGTGCACCTGATTCAGTACCGAGCGAACGGTGTCCCCGATATGGAGGGCGACGTTGTAGGCCGGAATAACGATACCGATTCGCACAAAACCTCATCGCGCAAAAAAAGGGCGAAGCCGAAGCCTCGCCCCTTTATTACAACGGAAAAGTTAACGAAACGTTAAGCTTTGACGGGAACGCCGCTTTCTTTCATCAGCGATTCCAGCTCGCCGGACTGGAACATCTCGGTCACGATGTCGCAGCCGCCAACGAATTCGCCCTTCACGTAGAGCTGCGGAATGGTCGGCCATTGCGAGAAAGTCTTGATGCCCTCGCGCAGTTCGTCGTCTTCCAGCACGTTGGCGGAATTGAACGGCACGCCCATGTGGGTCAGGATCTGGATCACCCGCGCGGAAAAGCCGCATTGCGGGAACATCGGGGTGCCCTTCATGTAGAGCATCACATCGTTGGTATCGATGTCGTTCTTGATACGGGCGTCGGCGGCCATGGCAGGTACTCCTCTGTGTTTGTTTAATTGGGGGGCTTGTTTATTCGGGGGCAGACGTTTGCAGGGCCAGGGCGTGCAGCTCGCCCCCCATGCGACCGCGTAGCGCGGCGTAAACGATTTGGTGCTGCTTCACGCGCGACAGGCCTTTGAACGCCGAGGACACAACCTTGGCACCCCAATGGTCGTTATCCCCCGCGAGGTCTTGCATCGTCACCTGCGCGTCCGGCAGGGCCGATTTGATCAGCGCTTCGATTTCGCTCGCGGCCATCGCCATCCGGGTTAGCTCCTGTTGGTGTCCATCCAAGCCGGGAAGAAGGCGGCATTTTCGGTTCGGAGGGACTCCACCGATATTGTGCCGCCATCCGGCAGTGTCAAATCCCCCCCGCCCGATGTGCCGAGACGCATCGCCGGCACGCCCGCAGCATCGGCGGCGCGAATGAAGCTGGCGCTGTCCGGAACAGCAACCAGGTAGCGGGACTGGTCTTCGCCGAACCAGAAAGCGTGGCCGAGAATATCGCGCGGATGCGCCGAGAGCCGAGCGCCAACGCCGGTGGCCATCGCCATTTCCGCGATCGCCACCAGGATGCCGCCATCCGATACGTCGTGGCAGGCACGAATCTCACCGGACAGAATCCGGGCACGCACGAAGTCGCCGTTGGCACGCTCGACCGCGAGATCGACCGGCGGCGGTGCGCCGTCCTCCCGTCCGTTGACCTCGCGCAGCCACAGGGATTGGCCGAGCCAACCTTTGGTCTGCCCCACGAGCACAACGTCGAGCCAGGGCGCCAGACCAATGCCCACCGCTTGCGCCGCGTCGTCCAGCACGCCGAGGCCGCCGATGACAGGGGTCGGCAGGATGCCCTTGCCCTCGGTTTCGTTGTACAAGCTGACATTGCCGGACACGACGGGGAAATCGAGCGCCTCGCAGGCAGCGGCCATGCCACGGATGGCGGCGGCGAACTGGCCCATGATTTCCGGTTTTTCCGGGTTGCCGAAATTCATATTGTCGGTGATGGCCAACGGCCGAGCGCCAACGGCAGTCAGATTGCGCCACGCTTCGGCGACGGCTTGCTTGCCGCCTTCTTCCGGGTCGGCCAAGCAGTACCGGGGTGTGCAATCGGTGGTCAGCGCCAAGCCGCGCTTCAGACCTTCTAGCTTCACCACCGCCGCATCGGCCGCGCCGGGGCGCTTCACCGTTTGTCCGCCGACGGTGCTGTCGTACTGGTCCCACACCCAAGCGCGGGAGGCCAAATCGGGGCAGGCGATCAGTTTTCGCAACGCCGCCGTAAGGCCGAGGCGATCTTCGATCCGAGCGGCGTTGAGCTGTTCTTGCTTCGGAGTCTCAACCGTGGGGCGGGTGTATAGCGGCGCTTGGTCGTTCAGCGGCGCCAACGGAATGTCGGCCTTCGTCTCCCCCTGATATTTCACCACGATGCGGCCGGTATCGGTGATTTGGCCGATGACCGAGAAATCGAGGTCCCATTTCTCGAAGATGGCACGCGCCATGTCCTGACGATCGGGACGGAGGACCATGAGCATGCGCTCCTGGCTTTCCGACAACATGAACTCGTAGGCGGTCATGCCAGTTTCGCGGGCCGGGACATTGTCCAGGTTCAGCTCGATCCCGACGCCGCCCTTGCCGGCCATTTCGACCGCCGAACTGGTCAGCCCAGCCGCGCCCATATCCTGGATCGCGACGATGGCGTCGGTGGCCATGAGTTCGAGACATGCCTCGATCAACAATTTTTCCGTGAAGGGATCGCCGACCTGCACGGTGGGGCGCTTTTCCTCGGAATTGGCATCGAATTCGGCGGACGCCATGGTGGCGCCATGAATACCGTCGCGCCCGGTCTTAGAACCGACATAGATCACGGGATTGCCGAGACCGGCGGCGGCGGACAGGAAGATTTTGTCCATAGCGGCAATACCGACGGTCATGGCGTTGACCAGCGGATTGCCGTTATAGGCGGGATGAAAATCGATTTCCCCGCCGACGGTCGGCACGCCGACGCAATTTCCGTAACCACCGATACCGCGCACCACGCCATCGACCACCCGCTTGGTGCGCGGATTGTCGGGGCTACCGAACCGAAGCGCATTCAGATTGGCGACGGGCCGCGCACCCATGGTGAACACATCGCGCAGAATCCCGCCCACCCCCGTCGCAGCACCCTGATAAGGCTCGATAAAGCTCGGGTGGTTATGCGATTCCATCTTGAAGATCGCTGCCAGCCCGTCGCCGATCGCCACCACGCCCGCGTTTTCGCCGGGGCCGTGGATGACCCAGGGCGCCTTGGTCGGTAGCTGTTTCAGCCACACGCGGGACGATTTGTAGCTGCAATGCTCCGACCACATCACGCTGAATACGCCCAGTTCCGTGAAGCTTGGCGTCCGGCCCATTATGTCGAGCACACGCTGGTATTCTTCGGCGTTCAGCCCGAACTCACGGGCCAGAGCCTGGTTAACGTCGCGTTCCATCAAGCGGCCGCCAATGCATCGAAAAGAGGTTTGCCGTCGGCGCAGCCCATCAGGGGATCCACGAGATCTTCCGGATGCGGCATCATGCCGAGAATACGTCGGTTCTCGCTGAAAACCCCGGCGATATCGCGCGCACTGCCGTTGCGGTTTTCGTCGGCGTAGCGGAAGGCCACGAGGTTTTCGCCCTCGATCCGGTCCAGCGTGGCATCGTCGGCGAAATAGTTACCGTCGCCATGCGCCATCACCGCCCTGAAGGTCTGACCCTCCCGATATTGCCGGGTGAAGACGGTGTCCGCACGCTCGACCCGCAACTGGCAGTCCATCGACAGAAAGCGCAGCGAAGCATTCTTCAACAGCGCGCCCGGCAGCAGCCCGGCTTCCGTCAAAATCTGGAACCCATTGCAAACGCCCAGAATATAACCGCCGCGTGCCGCATGAGCGTGGATCGACGCCATGACCGGCGAGCGCGCCGCCATCGCGCCGCAGCGCAAATAGTCCCCGAACGAAAAACCGCCGGGAATGACCACGAGGTCGATGCCGGACAGATCGGTTTCCTTGTGCCAGATCATCCGCGGCTTTTCGCCAAAGGACTGCTCGAGCGCGAAGGCCATGTCGCGTTCGCGGTTGATGCCTGGGAAGACGACGATTCCGGGTTTCATGGGATCCGTGGATGTGGTGCGGGGCGGTAGATAGCGGGGTTTCGTCGTCGGCACAAAGGATGACTGACAGGCTTGGGCCACCGACCCTATCGATGTAGCATGAAATTGCGCCGTTCGGCCGCGACCGAACGCACCGAGGATACAAACACCGTCGAACGATGGAACCAAGAACGACCATGGCATTCTCCCACATCGCTACACGTCCCATCGTCCCAGCGCTCGGCGTCGAGATTTCCGGGATCGACCTGCGGCAACCCAGCGTGGAAGCCCAAACGGAACTCCGCGCGGTGTTGGCCGATCGCAAGGCGCTGGTGTTCCGCGATCAAGATATGTCTGCCCATGAATATGCCCGCTTCCTCGGCATTTTCGGCACGCCGGTGAAGGAGGACATGATGGTGGACGCAAACCACCCGCCAGAGGTCGGCGCGATCCATATTCGCACCGACGAACGGCAACGAATCAATTTCTGGCACATGGACCATTCGTTCCGAGCGTTGCCGACCCGCGTGCTATCGCTCTACGCGAAAGTTCTGCCGCCGGTCGGTGGCGACACATTGTTCGCCAGCCTGGAAGCCGCCTACGACGGCCTGTCCGACGAGATGAAAGCACGGATCGAGGGGCTTCACTGCTACCACCGCATGACCCCAACCCAGAATACGAAGCGCCGCTATACGAAAGAGCAAGCGGAGGCGATGGAAAACGCACCGCCGATCTTGCATCCGCTGGTGTCCTACAATCCGGAGAACGGCCGCCGTTATTTGTTCGTCAACGTGCCGATCTACTGCCGCGGCATTGTCGAACTGCCCACGCCGGAAGGCGACGCGTTGCTGCGCGAACTCTACCGTCACGTCCAGCGGCCGGAATTCCATTTCCGCCTGACATGGCAGCCAAATACCGTCCTTGTGTGGGAGAACAACCGCACGCTGCACTACCCGGTGGCCGATTATTTCCCCTACGAGCGGAAACTCTGGCGCGGTGTGATCGAAGCGACCGAATCCGACAGGCCCCAAGCGGCGAACGGCCATGTTGCCCCTGCCGCACGGGCTTAACACGGCCGGGTCCAACCACCGGATTGTTGTATGCGTCACCGAAAAGGAGAACTGGCGGAGGGGATGAGATTCGAACTCACGGTACGGCTTGACGCCGTACGGCGGTTTAGCAAACCGCTGCCTTCAGCCACTCGGCCACCCCTCCGCCTGGAGAGTCATACCCGGGCGAACCCGGACACAGCGTTTGCAGAAGCGCTTCTAATCGCATGCCGCCGTCCGGTCAAACGGAACAACGGCATGGATGCAAAACATCAGTTCAGCGGAACGTCGAAGCCCTTCGCCGTG
>JBAXFK010000177.1:0-9954 GCA_037139955.1 Rhodospirillales bacterium | reverse complement strand
CCGGCATCCTTGACCAAGCGCGTGGCGATGATGGAGCGCGGCATCTGCATCAAGCTGATCGCGCCTTCTTGCATGCGCGCGCCGCCCGAAGCGGTGAACACGATCAAAGGCGCGTCCTGCAAGACGGCCAAGCGCGCGGCAGCGACCAAACCGTTGCCGACGGCAGCGCCCATCGACCCGCCGATGAAATCGAATTCCATCGCCGCGACGACCGCCTTTCGCCCGCCGATCAGTCCGTGCGCCACGACGATAGCGTCATCGAGATGGGTTTTGTCCCGCGCTTCTTTCAATCGGTCGGTGTAACGCTTGGTGTCGCGAAATTTCAGCGGATCGACGGTAGCCTTGGGCAGTTCGATCCGGGCGAAACTACCCTCGTCGAAGGTCCAGCTCAGGCGTTCGGTGGCGTTGCCCCGCATGTGGTGGCCGCAATGGCCGCACACTTTCATCCGCGTCGCGAGATCGCGGTGAAAGATCATCTGCTGGCACGCGGGACATTGGTGCCAAAGGTTGTCCGGCACCTCCCGCTTTGCGAAGAGGGTGCTGATTTTCGGGCGGACGAATTCGGTGAGCCAGCTCATGCCGTTGCTCCTTGTCCCCGCACCCCGTCCGCCAACGCCTTCACCTGCGCCAGAATTTTCTCCACCGTGCCGGGCTTTGCCTTGCCATCCGTATCGAGATTGTTCGCCATTGTCTCGATCAACGCCGACGCCACCACGGCGGCATTCGCTACCCGCGACGCTTCGCCGGCCTGTGCGGGGGTGCGTACGCCGAAGCCGACGGCGATCGGCAAGTCGGTTGCTTTGCGCACCCGCGGGATCGCCACTGCCAGATCGGCCGACGATGCCCCGCGCGTGCCGGTGATGCCGGTAATGCCGATGTAGTAAACGAATCCAGAACTACCGTTCAGCACGTGCGGCAGCCGCGCATCGTCGGTGGTCGGCGCAATCAGGCGGATGAAATCCAACCCGTTGGCATTGGTATGCGGCAGCATCAGGTCGGATTCCTCGGTCGGGAGGTCGACGATAATGAAGCCGTCGACGCCGGCATCCGCCGCGTCTTCGCAGAATTTTCGTACGCCGTAAGACAGGATCGGATTGAGATAACCCATCAGGATAATCGGGGTATCGGCATCCTCGGTACGGAATTCCCGCACCATGTCCAACACGAAGCGCAACTTCACCCCGGCCAGCAGCGCGCGGCGGGCGGCGGCTTGGATAATCGGACCGTCGGCCATCGGATCGGTGAAGGGGATACCGATTTCGATCAAATCGGCACCGGCACCGGGCATACCGCGCAGCAACGCCATGGATGTGGGGCCGTCGGGGTCCCAAGCCTCCACGAAGGGAATAAGCGCGCCACGGCCTTGCGCCTTGAGCGCGGCGAAACGCGCGGCGATCCGTCCCACTTGGCGGCTCACAGCTTCACCCCCAGATGCGCGGCGACAGTGAAGATGTCTTTGTCTCCGCGACCGCATAGGTTCATGAGGATAATTTTGTCCTTGTCCATGGTCGGCGCCAGTTTAGCGACATAGGCCAGCGCATGCGCCGGTTCCAAAGCCGGAATGATTCCCTCGGTTTGGGTGCAGAGCTGGAATGCCGCCAGGGCTTCGTTGTCCGTCGCCGACACGTATTCGACACGCTTTATGTCGTGCAGCCAGGAATGTTCCGGTCCGATACCGGGATAATCGAGGCCGGCGCTGATGCTATGCGCCTCGATGATTTGCCCATCGTCGTCTTGCAGCAAATAGGTGCGATTTCCATGCAGCACGCCCGGACGCCCGCCGGTCAGCGATGCCGCGTGCTCGCCGGTTTCGATGCCGTGACCGCCGGCTTCGACGCCGATCAAGCGCACCGACGCATCGTCGAGGAACGGATGGAACAGACCCATCGCGTTCGAACCGCCGCCGATGCAGGCCACGCAGGCGTCGGGCAGTCGGCCCTCGGCCTCCCGCATTTGCACCTTGGCTTCTTCGCCGATCACCGACTGAAAATCGCGCACCATCATCGGATACGGATGCGGGCCGGCGACCGTGCCGATGATGTAGAACGTATCTTCGACGTTCGCGACCCAATCGCGCATCGCCTCGTTCATCGCGTCTTTCAGCGTGCCCGCGCCGGATGTCACTGCTTTCACCTCGGCCCCCAGCAGCTTCATGCGGAAGACGTTCGGCGCCTGACGTTCGACGTCGGTGGCACCCATGTAAACCGTGCATGGCAGGCCGAATAGCGCGCACATCGTGGCCGTCGCGACGCCGTGCTGCCCTGCCCCGGTTTCCGCGATGATGCGGGTCTTGCCCATGCGCCGCGCCAACAGAATCTGGCCCATGCAGTTATTGGCTTTGTGGGAGCCGGTGTGATTGAGCTCGTCCCGCTTGAAATAGACCTTCGCCCCGCCCAAACGCTCGGTCAGCCGCTTGGCGTACCACAAAGGGCTTGGGCGCCCGACATAATGGGTAAGGTGCGATTTCAGATCGGCCTGGAACGCGGGGTCCACCTTCGCTTCGGCATAGGCTTGCTCCACAGCCAGGATCAGCGGCATCAGCGTTTCCGCCACGAAGCGGCCGCCGTATTCGCCGAAGCGGCCACGATCGGTCGGGCCGCTGCGCAGGCTATTCAGGGCGGCGGGAGGAAGCGGTTGGTTCACGCGGCGTGTCTCCATTGGGGCGATGGTCGCACACTTGTAACGCAGGGATGGATGCGGGTCACCTGGGGATCGGCGGACGACCGGTGCTCGTGCGGTGGATGCCACGAAGATGCCACGAATCTTCGGCATGACGGTGCCGATATCGACCTGCGGTCATGTTGCACCGCACACCTACCATCTTGCGGATTCGGCTAAAATAAGGCTCCTACTCCTGAGTAGCAGCCGTTGACGGCTGGTCCGCCCACATCGCGACGCCTACCCGCCAGGAGCCTTCCCCGTGACCGCTGCCGCCATTAGCTTGCATCCCAATCATAAACCTTCGAAATCTCAAGCCCTCGCCGGGACCGGCGTGCGGGCGTCGCGTGCCGTTCATGCCAATTTCCTACCCCCTGCTTTGGTCGCCGAGTCGCTGCGACGCCACGAGGGCCAGCTATCGGCCGACGGTTCGTTGATGGTGCGCACCGGCGAACACACGGGTCGTTCGGTGAAGGACAAATTCGTCGTCGACGAACCGTCCGTGAGCCCCGAGATTTGGTGGGGCGAGATCAACCAACGCATGTCGCAGGAGCGTTTTGCCGGCCTGAAATCCCGTGTGCAAGCCTATCTACAAGGCCAAGAACTGTTCACCCAAGACCTGTATGCCGGCGCCGACCCCGCCCATCGCGTGCGCGTCCGGCTTGTGACCACCCAAGCCTGGAATGCCCTGTTCGCTCGCAATATGTTTATCCGCCCGCCGGCCGAGGAACTGCCGGGGTTCGAGCCGGATTACGTCATCCTGCACGCCCCGATGTTCCACACCGACCCCAAGGTCGACGGCGTCCGTTCCACCACCACGATCGCCCTGTCGTTCGAGCAGAAGTTCATAATCATTGCCGGTAGCGAGTATGCCGGCGAAATGAAGAAATCGATCTTCACCGTCATGAACTGGCTGTTGCCGGCGAAGGGCGTGCTGTCGATGCATTGCAGCGCGAATATCGGCGAAAAAGGCGACGTCGCGCTGTTCTTCGGCCTCTCCGGCACCGGCAAGACCACCCTGTCCTCCGACCCAAATCGGCAATTGATCGGCGACGACGAGCACGGTTGGGGCGAAAACGGCGTCTTCAACGTCGAAGGCGGGTGCTACGCGAAGGTCATCAACCTGTCGGCCGAAGCCGAACCCCACATCTACGCCGCGTCCAACCGTTTCGGAACGGTGCTGGAAAACGTAGTGGCCGATTCGCACGGGAAGATCGACCTCTACGACGGCTCCCTGACCGAAAACACCCGGTCCTGCTACCCGGTGGACTTCATCCCACGGGTGGAAATGTCCGGCTGCGGCGGGCAACCCAAAAACATATTCATGCTGACCTGCGACGCGTTCGGGGTGCTGCCCCCGATCTCCAAGTTGTCGTCGGCGCAGGCGATGTATCATTTCATGTCCGGCTACACCGCAATCGTGGCCGGCACCGTGAAGGGCCATACCGGCGACCCCACCGCAACCTTCAGCACCTGCTTCGGCCACCCCTTCCTGCCCCGCCCACCGGAAGTCTACGGCAAGCTGTTCGCCGACCTGATCGAACGCCACGGCGCCGATTGCTGGCTGGTGAACACCGGCTGGAGCGGCGGTAAATACGGCGTCGGCGAGCGCATGAGCATTCGTCACACCCGTGCACTGCTGACCGGCGCGCTCGATGGCAGCTTGGCGAAAGTGTCATTCCACACCGAAGCCTTCTTCGGCCTGTCGATCCCCGAACACGTGCCGGGCATCCCCGACGAGGTGCTGGACCCGCGCCAAGCCTGGGCCGACAAAATCGCCTACGACAACACCGCGAAGGACCTCGTCGCTCGGTTCGAAAAGAACTTCTCCAAATTCGAAAGCGGCGTCGGCGCGGACGTCAAAGCGGTGGCCTTGCGCACGGCCGCCTGATTGGTCTGACTGTACGTTGTCCCCGTGTGGCATCCACGGGGACAACGCACGAAGGCACCCGATATGTACATCCCGCCGCATTTCAACGAAGACCGGATCGAAGTCCTGCACGACGCGATCCGGAACGCCGGCCTCGCCACTCTGGCGACGATGACGCCCGATGGCATGATCGCCAGCCATTTGCCGCTGCTGCTAGACCCCGACCGGGGGCCGCACGGGACATTGGTCGGCCATCTGGCGCGCGCCAATCCGCAGACGAAAACCACCGACACCGCCGTACAAGCGATGGTCGTGTTCCATGGGCCGGACGGTTACGTCAGCCCATCGCTCTACGCGACCAAGAAACTAACCGATAAAGTGGTTCCGACTTGGAACTACGTCGCCATTCACGCCTACGGCACGATCGAGTTCTTCGACGATGCGGATCGGCTGCTACAAGTCGTCACCCGCCTGACCGAACAGCACGAGGCCCCGCGCGCCGAACCCTGGGCCGTTTCGGATGCCCCGGCCGAGTTCGTCCGAACCATGCTTCGCGCCATCGTCGGCGTATCGATCCCCATCGATCGGCTGGAGGGGAAATATAAGCTCAGCCAGAATCGCCCACCCGCCGACCACGCCGGCATCGTGTCCGGCTTGGAAGCCGAGGGAAACGCCGGTCTGGCGGCCCAGGTTGCGCGCGCCCTCGCCGACAAGGCATAAGCAGGGCGAACAACCGTCGGTCGACGTAGCAATCCATGAACTCCATCTTCCGAGGCGATGTCGCGACCGCGCGCGGACGGGCTTTGGCGTGGGTGGATTCGCTATTTATCGATCATGCCCTATTCCGTTTGATCTGGAGCAACTGGGCCGCCGTAAAACCCGGTCGCCTATACCGCTGCAATCACCCGACCCCGCAACGTCTTGCCAGGGTAGCGAAAAGGCACGGGGTCACGACAGTCATCAACCTGCGCGGCGCGACGCAGTCCGGCTCGTATGCTTTGTCGAAGGATGCCGCCGCTCGGCTTGGCATGGATTTTCACGACATATCGTTGGAAAGCCGGGGCGCCCCGCACAAGGACCGCATCTTGCGGCTGTTCGGCATTTACGCGGACATGCGCGGCCCCGGTCTGATTCATTGCAAATCGGGCGCGGATCGGGCGGGGCTGGCGGCGGGGCTGTTCGTGCTTTTCGACGGTGGCAAAGCGGCCGAGGCGCTGCGGCAGTTGTCCTTGCGGTTCGGCCACATCAAGCAAGCCAAGACCGGCATTTTGGACGCATTCTTTCTCCGCTATCAGAAGGAAGGCGAGGCAGCCGGCAAATCCTTCCTCGACTGGCTGCACGACGACTACGACGAAGCCACGCTGAAACGCGATTTCCATGCCAACGGGCTGGCGAGCTTCATCGACGATTGGGTGCTGGCACACGAATAGCGCTGGTCATGATAAGTTGCATCGTCGCTCGGATCGCCCGATTCCATATTCGAGCGCCCGGTTGCCGATGCCGGGCGTATCGACCTGCTGCGGCAAGGCTGGCTCCCGGTCGAGCACAAATCCCGCAGCCAAAATCTCGATCGTGTCCCCGGTGACAAAGCGGGCCGTTCGCGGCAAACTCTGCCACCGAAAACGGAGGACCGTTCCATGGACGACAACCTAAACACCGAGATCGAGGGCGCCGTTTGCGGCCCGGACGGTTGCGAGACCGATAGCGCTGCCCCAACGAACCTGAGCCGCGCCCTGGGTGTGGGCACACGGATCGACATCGTGTCCGACACGATCTGCCCGTGGTGCTATATCGGGAAACGGAATCTCGAAAGTGCGTTGGCGACGCTGGCACAGGAAGGCCTCCATTTCACCGTCCATTGGAACCCGTTCCAACTCAACCCCGACATGCCGCCGGAAGGTCGCGACCGCGCCGCCTATCGTGCCATGAAATTCGGCAGCGCCGAGAAGGCCAAGGCGATCGATGCCCGTATCCAGGGCGCGGCCGAGGGCGCCGGTCTGCAATTCCGCCAAGATCTGATGACACGCACGCCCAACACGATCGACGCGCATCGGCTGATCTGGTTCGCCGGACAACACGGCGTGCAGGACGCGACGATGGAGATCGTGTTCAAGGCCTATTTCATCGAAGGCAAGGATGTCGGCGACCATGCGGTTCTGGCCGATTGCGCCGCCGCCGCCGGGATCGATCGCGCGGCGACACTGGCCTTCCTATCCAGCGACGTCGCCGACCGGGAAATGCGCGCCGCCGACCGATCCGCTCGGGAAGCCGGGGTCAGCGGGGTACCTTCGTTCTTCCTCGACGGTTACTCGGTCTTCTCCGGCGCCATGCCCCCCGAACACATGGTGCAGGCCTTCCGGCGCGGCCAACAAGTGCTACGCGAACAAGCCGCGAAAGCGGCGTAATCGACAGGAGTCCCTTCCATGACCTCGAAGAACCCCGAAACCCTCGCTTTGCATGCCGGCTGGCGGCGCGATCCCGCAACCAATGCTGTGGCGGTGCCGATCTACCAAACGACATCGTTCCAGTTCGACAGCTCCGAGCACGCCGCCAACCTGTTCGGCCTTAAAGAACTGGGCAATATTTATACCCGCATCATGAACCCGACACAGGATGCGTTCGAGCAACGGATGGCCGCGCTCGAAGGCGGTGTTGCCGCTTTGGCACTGGCATCCGGGCAGGCGGCATCGGCATTCTCGGTGCAGAATCTGGCCCAGACGGGGGATAATATCGTCAGTTCCACCGACCTGTACGGCGGGACCTGGAACCTGTTCGCCAACACGCTGAAAGCGCAGGGGATCGAGTGCCGTTTCGTCGATCCGACCGACCCCGAGGCATTCCGTCGCGCCACCGACGATAAAACCCGCGCCTATTACGCGGAAACACTGCCGAATCCGAAGCTGATCCCCTTCCCCATCGCCGAAGTCGCCGCCATCGGTCGCTCCTTCGGCATTCCGCTGATCATGGACAATACCGCCGCCCCGCTGCTGGTCCGTCCGTTCGATCACGGCGCAGCAGTTGTCATGTATTCGGCGACGAAATATATCGGCGGCCACGGCACCTCGATCGGCGGCGTCGTTATCGACGGCGGCAATTTCGATTGGGAAGCGCATCCCTCCCGCCAACCGTTGCTGAACCAGCCCGACCCATCCTACCACGGCGCCGTCTGGTCCCAAGCCGTCAAGCCGCTCGGTCCCATCGCCTATATCCTGAAAATGCGGGTCACGCTGCTGCGCGATCTCGGCGCGGCGATCGCCCCGTTCAATTCGTTCCTGTTATTGCAAGGGATCGAAACCTTGGCGCTACGGATGCGCGCGCATAGCGAAAACTCGCTCGCCGTTGCAAAATTCCTTGCTGCCCGCAAGGACGTTGCGCGCGTGATCCATCCGTCGCAGCACACGGGTGCGGCAGCGGAACGGACAGCAAAATATCTGCCCAAGGGCATGGGCGGTCTGTGCGGTTTCGAATTGGCCGGCGGTGCCGAGGCCGGACGCAAGTTCATCAACGCGCTGAAAATGATCTACCACGTTGCCAATATCGGCGACGCACGCAGTTTGGCCATTCATCCGGCCAGCACCACGCACTCGCAATTGTCGGAAGCGGAACAAGCAGCAACCGGGGTAACGCAGGGCTATGTGCGCCTGTCCGTGGGAATCGAACACATCGACGATATCCTCGCCGACCTGTCGCAGGCACTCGACGCCGCGGCAGCGTAAACCCGTGTCTAAGCGCGTCGCCTTGGTGACCGGCGGCGCGCGCGGCATCGGCGCGGGAATCGCGGAACGCCTCAACCGCGACGGTTGGACCGTCGTGGTGGCGGACCTCCTCGGCCCGACCGCGTGCGATATATCCGATGAGGCATCGGTCGCCGCAACGATCGCCGGCATGGATCGCATCGACGCGCTGGTGTGCAATGCCGGTTTGTCGTTGCGCAAGCCGCTGAAAGACACCGCGCTGCACGAGTGGAACGCCGTCCTGGCCACCAATCTTACCAGTACGTTCCTTCTCGCGCGGGCGGCGGAAGACAAGTTACGGGCGGCAAAAGGGTCAATCGTTACGATATCTTCATCCCGAGCACATATGTCCGAACCGGGGTCGGAGGCGTATGCGGCGTCGAAGGGCGGATTATTGGCACTGACCCATGCACTGGCCATAAGTTTGGCACCGGATGTGCGCGTCAATTGCGTCAGCCCCGGCTGGATTGACACCAAGGGACCGGCCCCGACCGCGCGGGACCATGCATTCCATCCGGCGGGACGGGTCGGGACAGTCGCCGATATCGGTGCGTTGGTCGGTTTTCTCGTGGGTCCCGACAGCGGCTTCATCACGGGGGCGGAATTCGTCGTCGATGGCGGCGTCGCTCGGAAGATGATTTACCCGGAATGAAGCAAGCCCAGCACGGGCGTGCCGCGCTGCTGACCTGTCTGGCGATGGCCGGGTTCGCCAGCATGGACGCCATGAGCAAATTCCTCGTGCGCGACTATCCCATCGTCCAGACGTTGTGGATTCGCTATATAATATTCACCGGCTTCGCTTTGGCCGTCGCCTGGCCCAAAGTATCGTTGCGCAGCGCTCGGCCCTGGTTGCAAGCCGGGCGCGGCGCTTTGGCGTTGGTCGAGAACGGCGTGTTCGTCCTGGCTTTCGCCTTCCTGCCGCTGGCCGACACCCATGCGATCACCGCGACCTCCCCCTTGTTGGTCGTTGCTCTGTCGGTGGTCTTTTTGGGTGAGCGTGCGGGTGTGCATCGCTGGCTGGCCGTTGTCGTCGCCTTTGTCGGGGTTTTGGCGATCGTGCGACCGGGTTTTCAGACGCTGTCCTGGCCCTTGGCAATTCCGCTGAGCGGCGCGCTGCTATGGGCGGTCTATCAAATCCTCACGCGGTTGGTGGCCGGATCGGATCGAAGCGAGACGACTTTGCTGTGGACCGCGCTATCCGGCCTGCTTGGCACATCGGTGCTGGTGCCGTGGTTCTGGATAACCCCCTCCCCCAGCGCATGGGTGTTGCTGGGCTGCGTCGGCCTGTTGGGTTCGTTGTCGCACTACGCGGTCATCGCGGCGCTGAACCGAGCGGAGGCGGGGGCGGTGCAGCCTTATTCCTATACATTGCTGCTATGGGCGACCATGTTGGGATTCGCGGTGTTCGGCGATCTGCCGGACGCCTGGACCTTGGCGGGTGCCACGGCGGTGGTCCTGAGTGGGCTTTACACCTGGAATCGCGACCGGCTTGGAGTTTAGGCGCATGGCAGACGACCTGATTCGGATCGTATTCGAACCGTTGCCCGATCCCGACCTACAACGCTATCTGGAAGACAACGTCGTCAACCTCAGTTTCGCCAAGACCGGCCTGACCGAGTGGTTCCCCGTCGGCTACTTCCTGCGCAGCGAACGCGGGGAGTGGCTGGGTGGCTGCACCGGCCATATCTGGGG
>JBAXFK010000176.1:0-9954 GCA_037139955.1 Rhodospirillales bacterium | reverse complement strand
CCCCCGTCCGCCGCCGCGAAGTGGACCGACAACGTCGTCTTCGGCCTGCAATTCGAGGGTGGGATCATCGGCAACGCCGCCAGCCCCCGGAACGGCATCAACTACGGGCATTCCTTCACCGACAAGTCCAACGACTTCCAGCTCAATCAAGTCCTGGCCACCATCGCGCGCCCGCTCGACCCGAAAGCAACCGGCTACGATTTCGGCTTCAAGTTGCAGGGCCTCGGCGGCACCGACGCGCGCTATACGCGTTGGACCTATTTCGGTCGCGGCCAGTCCGGCACCCGCTTCCAGGGCGACATCGTCGAAGCCAACGCGCTGCTGCACACGCCATGGATGACCGAGGGCGGTATCGACTTCAAGGTCGGCATGTATTCCACCCCGATGGGCGCGGAAACGATCGATCCGTCGACCAACTCCTTCTATTCCAAATCCTACATCTTCAACTTCGGGCTGCCGTTAAAGCACACCGGCGGCTTGGCGACCGTGCATGCGACCCCGATGCTCGACTTGTATTTGGGCGTCGATACCGGTGTGAACACCACGTTCGGCGTTGGCAGCGGCGACAATAACGGCACCGCCGGGTTCATGGGCGGTATCGGCCTGAACCTGATGGGCGGCGACCTGACCGTGTTGGCACTCGCCCATATCGGACCGGAAAACCCCAGCACCGGCCCCGGTGCGGTGCAGGATGCCAACAAATACAACCGCGAATATGCCGACGTCGTTGTGACCTGGAAAGCGACGGGGTCGCTGACCCTGATCACCGAGGTCAACTACGTCCACGACGGCAATCCGAACATCACCACGGCAAACGGTAGCCCCGCGAACGGCGCCACGGCTTGGGGCATCGCGCAGTATTTCGGTTACTCCCTCACCGACGAAGTGACCTTGAACGCGCGCGCCGAAGTGTTCTCCGACAACAAGAACTTCTTCGTCGCCGCTTTCCCGAGCAACAACGCGTTCAACGCGGCGCAGTCGGGCTATGCGCTGACCAACGCGTTCAGCGTGGCCGGCAACAGCGGCACCACCTACGGGGCGATCACCCTGGGTGCGACCTACAAGCCGAAAATGGATTGGCTCCCGGTGGCCTCCACCCTGCTGATCCGTCCGGAAATCCGCTACGACACGTCCTTGAACGGCAAGAAGCCGTATAATGGCGGACGCGATACCGGCGCATTCACCTTCGGGTCGGACTTCGTCCTGACGTTCTAAGCCGCAAAACCGAACACACGACGACGGGCCGGGGAGAAATCCCCGGCCTTCTGTCGTTACAGCGTTAAACCGCCATCGACGGTAATGGTCTGCCCTGTCACCATTGCTGCGCCGAAACCCAGAAACAACACGACCTCGGCCAGATCGTCGGTGGTGCAGCGGCGCTTCAACAGGGCCTTTTCAATCGAGGATTGGCGTTCCTCGTTGGACCACTCCACCATCCAGGAGCTGTCCACCGCCCCCGGTGCGATGGCATTCACCCGGACTTCCGGCGCCAAGGCGCGCGCGAGGTTCTGGGTAAGGCTCACCACCCCTGCCTTGGTCGCACCGTACGCCAAGCTGCTGCCGGCGCGACCCAGCCCGGCGATGGACGCGGTGCTGACAATCGCGCCATGTGCCGCCCGCAACGCAGGCGCTGCCGCCTTGGCGCACCGAAACACGCCCAGCAGATTGACCTGCAACAAGGTCTGCCAGAGGTCCTCGGTAATCAGTTCGAGTTGCGCCGGCACGATACGGTGCCGCGTGCCGGGGGTACCGGCATTCGCGAACAGCAAATCGAGACGGCCGAGGTCCTCGACCGCTTGCGCCACCATGCGCGGCGCATCGTCGGCGTCGCCCACGCTGCCGGGGGCCATGATGGCCTTACCGCCGGCGTCGATAATCTTATCGACCGCCTCCGGCCCGCGCGGGTCGTCCGGCAAGAAGTTGATGGCGACGGTGCAGCCGAATTTGGCCAGCATTGTCGCGGTGGCGAAACCGATGCCCGAAGCACCGCCGGTTACGAGCGCCGTCTTACCGGCGAGGTCATAAGAAATCATTTGCCCTCCATGGGTCCGATTTTGCGTAACGCCTGTTTGAGTGCCAGCAACTTGCGATCGCGCTCGCGGAACAAATCCTCGGGGCTGGAATCGCCCCAATCGAAATAGCCCTTACCGGCCATGACGCCGGTGCGGCCCTCGGCGATCAACGCGTCCAGCGTCTCGCTCCGGTCGCGCGGTTCGGGCGGGGTGTACGACCGGTTTTTCATCCCTTGCTGCATCAAAAGCAGGCCGGTGAAGTCCGCCTTCGCCATGATCCCCAGAATGGGCATCCGCAAGGCCAACCCGTGCAGCACCGAATCGTCGATGTCCTTCGGCGTCACCAGCCCTTCGTCGAGCATGCGGTAAACCTCGATCTGCATTGCCGCTTGCAGGCGATTGGCGACGTAGCCCTGCACCATCTGCTTGAACACGACCGGTGCCTTGCCCATCGCGGCGACCATGTCGCGCACGGTTTCGACCGCACCCGACGCTGTCTCCGGCCCCGGACAGAGGTCCACGAGGTCGCACAGATACGGCGGTGTGTACCAGTGCGCAATAATCGTGCGCTTGGCCAAGCCGGGCGGCACGAGCGGAAAGATATCGAGGTTGGAGGTGTTGCTCGCCAAGATGGCATCGGGGTCCATCAGCGTTTCGAGTTGCCCATAAACCGACCGCTTGATGTCGGGACGCTCGACCACGGCCTCGATCACCACCGTCGCGCCCTTCACCGTATCGGCCAGCGACGGCACGCAGCGCACGGCCGAGGACAACCATTGCCGGTCGCGGGATGGATCGACCTCGCCGTTTTCGGTCAGCGTCGCCAGCGCCGTGGCCATCAGGCCGGGCGCGCGTTCGAGCGATTCCGGATTGTTGTCGGTTAGGCGGACCCGATGGCCGCCGATCGCAAAAACCAAAGCCAGTGCATGACCCATAAGGCCCGCACCGACAACTGCTACTTCTGCCATAATCTCACACTCCCTCCGGCAGCCAAGGCTCCGGTGCTCGGCAATCGATATCCGTGGCCACATCGACAATGACCGTCTCATCCGAGGCCAGCGCCTCCCGCAAAGCCGGCCCGATCTGCGACGGGTCCTCGACCCGGATTCCCCGCAGCCCGAACACCTTCGCAACATCCGAGAAATTCGTCGGTCCGAAGCGCACGAGTTCGCGCACGTCGCCGGGCTTGTTGCCTTGCTGGCGCTGGATGTTCGGCCAGCCCTGGCCGAAGCCGGAGTTGTTGTTCACCACCAGCACCACCGCGATTCCCCGCCGCTTCGCCGTTTCCAGTTCGGTCAGGTGGTAATACAACGCACCATCGCCGGACCAGCAGATGACCTTACGATGCGGCGCGGCGCATTTGGCGCCCAACGCGGCCGGGAACGACCAGCCCAACGAGCCGGCGGCGCGCAAATAGGTTTGGCCCTCGCCGTTCAATTCCACCAGGGTGCTGGTCCAGATCGACGAATAACCGGTGTCGGCCACCAGGATACCGTCATGCGGCAAAGCAGCGGTAATTTCGGCGCATAGACGATCCGGCCAAATACCGACGGCGTTGCTCGCCAAAGCCGGTGCCCGTTCGGCGCGCCACGCCGCCATGACGCCGGCCGCCCAATCGGCGAACGCACCATCCCGCTTCGTGCCGGCCAGCGCCACCGCCAATTTGGCCAACGTCGCTTTGGGATCGCCCATGACGCCAAGCGTCTTGGGATAGGAACGTCCCAGTTCGGTCGGGTCGATATCGATTTGAACGCACGGCGTATCGATCGCCGGAATACGCCACGTATGGGTCGTCTGATCGCCGGTGTCGCAGCCGACGAAGAACACCAGTTCCGCCGCGTGCACGATCTTGTTGGTCGGCGGCGCCGCATAGTTACCGGCGCAACCGACCGCCAGACGATGCCGTGTCGGCACAATCCCGCGCGCGCCCAGCGACGTCGCGATCGGTGCGCCCAGCAATTCGGCGACCGCCAGCAATTCGGGCCCGGCTTTGGAGGCCATCGCCCCCTCCCCCGCCACGATGCAGATTTTCCCGGCCGCAAGCAGCGCGGTCGCGACGCGCTGGACATCCTCGTCCGACGGCGCCGGACGATGCGGCGGGACGGTCGATTGAAAGGCGGGATCGGCAATGGGATCTTCGGACACGGTGCCGGCTTCGATGACCTCGGCTTGCAAGCCGTTCAGATCGAGATGCGCCGGGCGCGGCGTGCCGGTCATCGCTTCCCGCCACGCTTGTCTCATCAGACGCGGCAAATCGGACGCGGCGTCGACACGGGCAGAGAATTTCGTCACGGCCGAGAACATCGGCCGGTGCGGGATTTCTTGATACGCGTTGCGATGCTGCATCGACGGCTGCTTGTGCCCAGTCATGGCGATCACCGGCGCCCGCCCCAGATACGCATCCTGCAAGCCGGAGGCGAGGTTTGCCGCACCCACCGACTGTGCGAAGCAAATACCCGGCTTGCCGGCGATACGGGCGTATCCGTCGGCCATATAGGCGACAGCTTTCTCGCTATGACCGAGGACGCGCTGTACGCCGAGCGTTCCGAGTTCGATGAGGGTGCGACGAAGGACGGCGTCGATGAAGAAAACATGGGTCGTGCCGTTGGCAGCGAGGCTGCGGGCAAGGTACTCCGCCCCGGTCACGGATTCGATGGCGACAGGTTCGGTCATATTCGTTTCCCCCGAATGGTTGTGGGAAACCTAGACCCGTCTTAGGGACATATATAGCCCGGCCCGAGGGACAGACCGGGATTGTTACGGCACATTCTATCCCAGCAGCGCATCGACCGAGATCGCGATACCGGCCAGCAACGTCGGTTCGAGCATATCGGCACGCCCGAGGGGCAATACGGTTTCGTACGTATCGCCCACGGGATTCCGGCAGACCTCGACTGCCTGCCCCGCAATGTTCACGATCCAATATTCCGGAATACCGTGCCGCGCATACAGCCGACGCTTCACCGCTCGGTCGTATCCAAGACAGCTATTGGCGATTTCCACGATGAGGAAAACATCCTGGGGACGCGGGGTTGCCCGCCGATAATCGTCGGCACGCGGGCGCAGCACGGCGAAATCCGGCTGCGGTTCCGAAAGATCGTCGAGCACAACCGGGTTTTGCACCGCTACCACGCCCCGGTCGCCCACCGCCCCGACCAACATGCGGGTCAGCGCGTTCACAGCCCCCGAATGGTCGCTCCCGATCGGTGCCATGGCGACAAGTTCCCCCTCGATCAGTTCGACCCTGTCGTCTTCGGTCAGAATACCGGCATCGCCCATGGCGCGATATTCGGCCACGGTCAGCAGCCGTCGCGCTACCCATGGATAGCTGCGCAGGAGTCCGGTCTCGATTTGGTCCATCGCCGTGCCCTCGGGCCGGGTCCTACGACCGGTAGGACCCGTTGATATCGATATATCCGTGCGTGAGGTCGCAGGTCCACACCGTTGCTTTGCCGCGGCCCAGCCCGATGTCGATCGCGATGTCGATTTCCTGGCCTTTCATGTGCGCCACGACCGGGGTTTCGTCGTAGCCCGGCACCACGCCGCCATCCTTCGCCATCCAGGTGCCACCGACGCCGATCGACAACGTGTCGCGATCCGCCGGTTCGCCAGCTTTGCCGACTGCCATGACGATGCGGCCCCAATTGGCATCTTCGCCGGCAATGGCGGTTTTTACCAACGGGGAGTTGGCAACGACCATCGCGATTTTCTTCGCCGATTTCGCGGTTTTGGCGCCGGTCACGTCGATACGCACCAGCTTCTGCGCGCCCTCCCCGTCCCGGATCACTTGCAACGCGAGATCGAGCAGCAGCTCGTTCAGCGCGCGGGCAAAGTCTTTCAACATGGCACCGCCCTCGGCCGGCACGCGCTTATGCTTGGCCTGCCCGGTGGCGATCAGCATGACCGTGTCGGATGTGGAGGTATCGCTATCGACCGTCGTGCAATTGAATGTGCTGTCCACGCCCTTGCTCAACATGGCTTGCAGGGCGGCGGCCGGGATTTTCGCGTCGGTGAAGATGAAGCACAGCATCGTCGCCATATCCGGCGCGATCATGCCCGACCCCTTGGCGATGCCGGTAATGCGGACTTCGGAATCGCCGATCGTGGCAATGCGGGTCGATGCTTTGGGGAAGGTATCGGTGGTCATGATACCGCGCGCGGCGGCTTCCCAATTGTCCTCGGACAAGCTGGCGTGCAGCGCGGGCAGCGCGGCCGTCAGCTTCTCGTGCGGCAGGATTTCGCCGATCACGCCGGTGGACGCGACCATCACCTGCTTGGGCGGGCAATCGCCCAGCTTCGCGGCGGCGGCGGCGGTCGCGGCGCAAGCCTCGACACCCGCCTTGCCGGTGAACACATTGGCATTCCCCGCATTCACCACAAGCATCCGAGCCTTACCGCCTTTTAGGGCGGCGCGGCACCAATCGACTGGGGCGCCAGGGCATTTGTTGGTGGTGAACACGCCCGCGGCGGTGCTGCCGGGTGCGACCTCGATCATCACCACATCGGTGCGGCCTTGGTAGCGAATGCCGGCGGCTGCGGCGCCCAGACGGACCCCGGCCAGCGGCGGCAGTGCGGGCAATGCGACGGCGAGCGGAGAGGTGGCGGTGGCCATGGCGATCTTCCTTGGAACGTGGGTCTGGTATTTATTTGCCGGCGGGCGGCGGTTCGGCGCTATCGGTCGCTTTGCGCGCCGTCCCATCCATATTGAATTTCTCGACCGCGACGCCAACCCGCGCTTTGGCGACCGAGGCCTGCACGACTTCTTGCACGACTTGCTGCCGGAACTCGTCGCGCGCGTCTTCATAGGCCGGCGGCGGGGCCTGACGGCGCTCGATGACCTGGATCACATGCCAACCGAACTGGGTTTTGACGGGATTGGCGGACACCTCCCCGTCTTTCAGCGCAAAAGCAGCAGCGGCGAATTCGGGCACCATGCGCTCTTTGGTGAAGAAGCCGAGGTCGCCATCTTGCGCGGACGCACCGGGGTCCTTGCTGTATTGCTTGGACAAGGCTGCGAAGGCACCGCCCTTCTTCAGTTCGGCGGTAATCTTCTTCGCCGTGGCCTCGTCCTCGACCAGGATGTGGCGGGCATGCACTTCGAGTTCGCCGACTTTCCCTGCATTATCTTTATCGAACCGCGCTTTCAGTGCGGCATCCGTGACCAGCGGATCGATATCGCGATGGAGGATGGCCGCTTGCAGCACCCGGTCGGCCGAGGCCGCGATCTGGCGCTGCACCGCAGGGTCCTTATCTAGGCCAGCCTTGCGGGCCGCCTGCACCAGAATGCGGGAGTCGATCAATTGGTCGAGAACATAGGGGAACAACGTTTGCGGCGGCATGGATTGGGCTTCGCGCGGCAGGCCCGCCATGGCTTCCCGCACATCGGCCAGTCGAATCGGGTCCCCGCCCACGGTCGCCACAATGGGGTCCGGCGCGACGACGGGCGTGGATTGCGCCCAGGCGATCGTACCAAGCGGCAGGCTGGCCAGCGCCACGATAAGGGCGCGGGCAACTGCCCCAGCCGCCGGTTTCTGGGAGTGGATCATTATAGCCCCGATTGCATGAAGCTCCGATCATGCCGGAATCCGTCTTTTGCCACAAGAACGGGGGATTATCGGCCGCTGCCGCCCACCGATTCGCCGGGGCTACGGACAAGGCTGTCCATTTTGACCGATCCGTCGATGTTGAACTCGTGAATCGGCAGTTGCGCCCGCGCTTACTTCACGACTTGCCGCACCTCCTGCGCGATCAGCGCTTGCCGTATCGCTTCCCGCACGTCGGGCAGGCTGGGCGGTGCGACCGAACGTCGTTCTTCCACCTTCACCACGTGCCAACCGAACTCGTTGCGAATCGGCTTGGGGCCGACCTGCCCCGGCTGGAGTGCGAAGGCGACATCGGCGAAACCGGGCCAAACTTGCTCCCGCCGAAAGAAGCCTAGATCGCCACCCCGTTTGCTGTCGGGGTCCTTGCTCCGAGCGGCGGCGAGCGTGGCGAAGTCGGTGCCTTTTTTCAGTTCGGCCAGCACGTCGTTGGCCTCTGCTTCGCTCGCCAGCAAAATGTGGCGGGCACGCACTTCCTCGGTGGCCGGGCGGCTGCCGTATTCGCGGCTGTAACGGGTCTGGATGGCCCGATCCGTGACTTTCGACAGCGCTTCCCGCCGGAGGTAAGCGGCTTCGAGCACGCGATCCACCGCTTCGCCGATTTCGCGCTTGACGTCGGGATTCTCATCGAGGTTCTGGCGGCGCGCCATCATCGTCAGCGCCTGCCGATCGATCATACGCTCCAGCAAGGCCGGATAGAGGGTTTCGAAGGGCAGCGCCCGCAGATTGTCGGGCAACGTATCGGACGCCTTACCTAGATCCGTCAGATGGATCGGATGCCCGTCGATAGTGGCGACGACCGGATCGGCTTCGGCCTGCGCACGCCCGTCCAGCGACAACACATCCGCCGCTCGGGGCGCCGGCGTCTGCGCGGCCGAAGGCCAGGGCAGAGCCAGAGCGAGCCATCCGCACAGCATCGAATGCCCAAGAAAGCGGCAGAGCTTGTGTCGCGCCATACCCGCCCCCACCTTCCATTGCAAACCGACGGCCGTCCTGGCCCGGTGTTATACGTGTGTTATACATAAGACTCATGCCGTCATCGTTGACCAGGGGGCGGGCGGGTCCTATCTGAACCCCGCCCCATATGGGGGCATCCGCTGGAAGGTCCGCATGTTCGCCTCGATTGCCCGCGCCATCTTTGGCTCCGCCAACGACCGCTCGTTGAAATCCTACCAGCGACGGGTCCCCGCTATCAACGCGCTGGAACCGGCGATGGCTGCCCTGTCCGACGACGCCCTGCGCGGCAAAACGCAGGAGTTCCGCGCCCGCCTCGAAAAAAGCGAAACCCTGGACGCGCTGCTGCCAGAAGCCTTCGCGGTGGTGCGGGAGGCAGGGAAGCGCACCCTGGGCCAACGCCATTTCGATGTGCAGATGGTCGGCGGGATGGTGCTGCACGACGGCAAGATTTCGGAAATGAAAACCGGCGAGGGTAAGACCCTGGTCGCCACCCTGCCCGTCTACCTCAATGCATTGGCCGGCAAGGGCACCCATGTGGTGACGGTGAACGATTATCTGGCCCGCCGCGACGCGGAA
This sequence comes from Rhodospirillales bacterium, assembly GCA_037139955.1. Lineage (GTDB taxonomy): Bacteria > Pseudomonadota > Alphaproteobacteria > Acetobacterales > Acetobacteraceae > Rhodopila. The sequence continues at coordinate 809 of JBAXFK010000176.1, read as the reverse complement.
TGGATGGGGCAGATCTATAACTTCCTCGGTATGACCGTCGGCGTCATCGTACATGGCCTGGACGACGATGCCCGCCGCGCGCAGTACGCCGCCGACATCACCTACGGGACGAACAACGAATTCGGCTTCGACTACCTGCGCGACAACATGAAATACCGCCTGGAAGACATGGTCCAGCGCGAGTTCTTCTTCGGCATCGTGGACGAGGTCGACTCGATCCTGATCGACGAAGCCCGCACCCCGCTGATCATCTCCGGCCCGGCCGAGGACAGCTCCGACCTTTATCGCCAAGTCGATATCGTCGTGAAGGAATTGGTGAAAGACCCCGAGACCTTCGACAAGGACGAGAAATTCAAGACGGTGTCGTTGACCGAGGCGGGATCGCAGACGGTCGAAGAAATGCTCAAGGAAGCCGGCGTGCTGACCGAGGGCAATCTGTACGACATCTTCAATGTGTCGATCATCCACCACGTGCAGCAATCCGTGCGCGCGCACACGTTGTTCGCCCGCGACGTCGATTACATCGTCCGCAACGACGAAGTGGTCATCATCGACGAATTCACCGGCCGCATGATGCAGGGTCGTCGTTACTCGGAAGGTCTGCATCAGGCGCTGGAAGCCAAGGAACACGTCGCCGTCCAACCGGAAAACCAGACGCTGGCGTCCATCACCTTCCAAAACTATTTCCGGCTCTATCCCAAGCTGGCCGGCATGACCGGCACCGCCATGACCGAAGCCGACGAGTTCGCGGAAATCTACAAACTCGACGTGTTGGAAATCCCGACCAATGTCGGTGTCACCCGTAAGGA
>JBAXFK010000175.1:0-10008 GCA_037139955.1 Rhodospirillales bacterium | reverse complement strand
ACCCCGATCCCCATGCCCCAGATCGCCAGCGTATGGAGTCTTTCGTCTAACAGAATGAAAGCAAGGATCGCACTTTGTACCGTTTCGGTTTTAGAATAGGCGGTGCCAACCGCGAAATTGCGGTATCCGAAGGACATGATCAGCAAGTTCGTTGCCAGGATCTGCCCGAGTCCGCCCAGCGCGCTGTATAGTAGGAATGGCCCGTTGACGTGCGGCAGCGCCGCACCGGTCGTTGCGAGCGCGATCGAAAGAATGACCAGCGCCGTCGGCATGCCATAGAGGTAACGCACGAATCCCGCACCGTTGACCGATAGCAAGCCACGCAGCTTCTGCTGCATCGCTGTACGCCAGCACTGAAACAACGCGGCAGAAGCCGCGATCGGGATCCAAATCGGCATAAGCGGGCACCTCCTGGGGGGCAGGCGTATCACGCCTTCGTCGCAAGTTTAAACCGACGGGCGATCCAAGCGGCAACCGCTTGGCGGAATGTTTTTTATATTGACATGTTATGATATACAAGTTAGTCACGTTCACCATGGACCGATCGGAATCACCGCCCGCGCCTAAGCCCATCCCGGACCGGATCGCCGCGTTCCTGGCGATGGTCCGCGTGCTGCTCGGCTATGGCAAGCACCTCGACGCGACATTGCCGGCACTCGTGGGGCATTCGCGCTTTCCGGTTCTGGCGGTGGGTTTCGGCACCCTCGATCTGCGACATATTCTTGCGCATATCGAACGCGGCATTCTCCGCGCGACGATGTTGCAACGGTACTTGCTCGCCCGAGCCAAGTTGGGCCGCGAGATCGAGCCTTCGCCGGTTCCCGGCCCAGCCGCCGAGGCCGAGATCGAAGCACTGGACATCGCGCTCGGCACCCCGCGCCCGCGCGTCGCCAGGCGTCGGCGGAAGATCGATCCGGACAACCCCGTGCATTTTTCCATGCCGACGTTGAAAGAACTCGAAAGTCAGGTCCGGCGGCGTTCGATCGGCCGCACCATTGCCGAGATTTGTCTGGACCTCGGGATTACACCCGGCATTTGCGACGGCGGGTTCTGGAACGACATCGACGAGGCGTTGCGCTGGTTCGGCGGCAATTTCGCCGAATTTTCGGCAACGCGGGCGCGGCGGAACGACCGGTTCAAAAAAGAATCGGACCGGCGGCCGGATACCTGGACCTGGAAAATGTGGGAACAGCCCAAGGACGCCGTCCGGGAGATGCTGGGGTATGCGATCGGCGAATCGCCGCCCGAACCGTTGGCGATCCCGCCGCCGACCGGGTGACGGCCGGCGAACGGTCGATTTCAATGCGATGCGAACCAGGTCGCTAGGCCGGCACCCCCTCCACCGGGGTCAACGGCGTGCGGCCGCGAATCATGTCCGATGCCTTTTCGGCGATCATCATGGTCGAGGAATACGTGTTCGCCGATGGCATGTTCGGCATAATCGACGCATCCACAACCCGCAATCCTTGCAGCCCATGCACCTTTAGCTCGTCGCTGACGACCGCCGTCTTGTCCGTGACGGGTCCCATGCGGGCGGTGCCGATCAGGTGGTACGACGTCGAACCGTATTGCCGCGCGTAATCCAGCCATTCGTCGTCGGTGTGAACGTTGGGGCCGGGGAGTTCGTCTTTGTCGAAAAACTCCGCCAGCGCGCCCGTATGCAACAATTGTCGCGCCAGCCGCATGCCGCGCGCCATGACGCGTTGGTCCATCGGGTCCTTAAGGTAGTTCGGCTGGATGATCGGGTCTTCGAACACGTCGGTCGATCGTGCGCGGACGTAGCCGATGCTTTCCGGCCGATGCTGCCAGACGCCGCAGGTCATCCCCGGATAATCGTCGAGCAGCCCAACGAAGCCCTGCTTGTAGCTGGCGGGGCTGAAGACGCCTTGGATGTCGGGTTGGCGCATGGTGTCTTCGGTTTTCCAGAACCAATGCACGATCGATGGGCTGGTGGCCAGGATCGACGGTTTCCCAAGCGCCCAGCGGGCGATTTGTCCCATCAGGCCGAACCCGTGCGACATTTCGTTCATGGTGCGGATATTTTTGACCCGAGCGACGATGCGGGCATTGTAATGATCGCGGAAATTTTCTCCGACCGGCAGATCGGCAACGACCGGTACGCCGAGGTCGTTCAGCAGCCAGGCCGGCCCGACGCCGGATATTTGCAGCAGTCGGGCGGTATTGGCGGTGCCGGCGGATACGATGACCTCGCGCCGAGCGAACACTTGGTGGCGGGTCGTGCGGTCGCGATCGTCGATATATTCGACGCCGATGGCTTTGGTGCCTTCGAACAAAATACGCGTCGCTCGGGCATCGGTGCGAACGTCCAGCCGACCGGTGGCGCGGGCGGGGTGCAGGAAGACCCGTGCGGCGGAATGGCGGAAGCCGCGATTGATCAGGCGCTGAAAATAGCCGACTCCGGCTTGGTTATCGCCGGAATTGTAGTCCTGGCAGCGGGGAATCCCGAGTTCGCCGGCGCCTTCGATGAAGGCTTCGCAAACCGGGTGCATCCAATCGTTGTCGGTCACTGGCATGCTGCCGGATCGTCCGTGGATGCGATCGTCGCCCACCCCGACCCGGCGTTCCCCGCGCTTGAAATAAGGGAGGATATCGACATAACCCCAGCCGCGATTGCCGCGCTGCGCCCAGTGATCGAAATCCTCCCGCTGGCCGCGATTGTAGATCATGCCGTTGATGCTGCTCGATCCGCCCAGCGTGCGGCCTTGCGTGGTGGGAATGCGGCGGCCGTTCGTGCCTTCGCCCGGTTCGGTCTGGAATTGCCAAGTATAGGTTGGGTTGAACAGCATCTTGATGAAGCCGGCGGGGATATGGATGAACGGATGCCGGTCGGGCGGGCCGCATTCGAGGGTGCAGACGGTGGTAGCCGCATCTTCCACCAACCGGCCGGACAGCACCGATCCGGCCGCACCGCTGCCAACAATCACGTAATCGAACGTATCCGCCATGGGTTTCCCGCCATTTGCCAGTGTGGAAATTCCATCTTAAGCTTTCGTGCAACCCACGTCCAAGCAGGGTGCTATTGTATGGAATACATCTGCGACGCGCCCAAGAACCGAACGTGGTTCCGATTGATCTCGGAAGGGGAAGCCGTTGCGGAATCCGACGCGATGCACCACGCGGTGGAAAAGCATTACCGGCGGGAGTGGCAGCGGGCCGATGAGAGTTATCGGCCCGCGACTGCGGTCTATATCGAGCAGGATATTGGCAAAAAAGCCTATATCCAGCGCACCATGCCGCTTTTCCTGACCCTGCGCGACGATGAGGGCAACGGCTTGGTCACCGCCATGTTGCCACCGACGGGCAAGTCCGATGCCGGGTGCATCGTGGTCGGAAAAAGCAATGCCGATCCCTATCCAGACCATGGCGATGCGATCGAGGCGTTGGGCCGTCATTACGGTCTGACCCTCGACCGCCAGCGTTGTTTTCCCTATCGTCGCTGAAATCCGAAAGAAGGAACTGCCTCCGATGATCACGATCGAGCAATTCGCGGCCGATTGCCATGCCGCGCTGAAGGAAGATCCCGGCACCCCCGGCCGCGAAAAAATCCGCGATCTTGCGCGGCAGGCGCTGGCCGATCCGGCTTTCATCGCGACGTATATTCCGGAAGGCACCCCGGAGCGGCATATTCTGTACGAGGATGCGGAGTTTGGCTTCACCATTCTGGCGCATGGCTATACTGGCCCGAAAGGGAGCAACCCTCACGATCATGGCCCGTCCTGGGCGATTTACGGCCAAGCGGCCGGCGAAACGATCATGACCGCGTGGGATTTGGTGGCGCGTCCGACCGCGACCGAACCCGGCAAGGCCAAATTCAACCACAACTACACGATGAAGGTGGGCGACGCCTATCTATACGATATCGGCGTGCTGCACTCCCCCGAGCGGAAGGCGGCGACGCGGTTGATGCGGATCGAGGGGTTGAATATGGCAAAGATCCAGCGCCGGCCCTATCACGACGTGGATCGCGTCGCCGCGACTGCCGCATAAATCCAGGAAACACGTATGCAACAGCATTGGGACGAAGAAGCCGACATCGTTGTCGTCGGCTTCGGGGCGGCCGGTATGGCCGCGTCGGTCACCGCGCACGAACTGGGCGCTTCCGTTATTATTTTGGAAAAAGCGCCCGAGGGCGAGGAAGGCGGCAATACCCGCGTTGCGGGTCAGGGATATCTGAATACCTCGTCGGTCGATAGCGCCATTGCCTATCTGAACGCTTTATGCGGCCCCTTCGCCGTGCCGGACGCGATGGTGCGCGTTTGGGCCGAGGAAATGTGCCTTAACAACGAATGGCTGGCCTCTTTGGGTGGCGATCCGCAAGAACATCAGCATCCGCCGGTCGGTATCGAATTTCCCGAGCTGCCCGGTTCGGATTGTGTGCATAAGTTCCACGACGGTCCCACTTACGGCTATTCCTACACGTGGCAATTGTTCGAGCGACTCGTGAAGGAACGCCCGATCCGGATATTGTACGAAACCCCCGGCAAGGCGCTGATCCAGCACGACACGACCAAGGAAATCCTCGGTGTGCGGGCGATGCGCGGCGATAAGCCGGTGTTCGTGAAGGCGCGGAAGGGCGTTATTCTCACGTGCGGCGGGTTCGAGAACAATCAGGAAATGATCCGCAATTATTTGCCGGGCGTGCCGTACTGCTACACGTCGGGCAGCCCTTACAACGAGGGCGATGGCATCGCGATGGCGATGTCGGTCGGTGCCGATTTGTGGCATATGAACAACTATGCCGGTCCGTCCATGGCGCTCAAAGTGCCCGAGGTTCGCACGACTTTCTCGATGCAGGCGTTGCATTACAGCAAGCAGCCGCCGGGCGGGATGATTGTTGTCGGGCCGGACGGACGCCGCTTCGCCGACGAGAAGTTCAAAACCCGCCACGGCAAAGTGCCGGTGAATGGGCGTTGGCTGCCGTTAGCCACCCCGTGCCCGATGTGGCTGATCGTCGATCGCGTGCATTTCTCGGCCGGGCCGCTGTACGACTCCCATCCGAGTCACGGCTGGACGCAGATCGTCGAGAAATACGAGTGGAGTGCGGATAACAGCAAGGAACTGGCGCAAGGATGGATCGTAGAAGCCGATAGTATCGGCGCGTTGGCAACCAAGATCGGGCTCGATCCGGCAACGCTGGAAGCAACGATCGGGCGCTGGAACGGTTTCTGCGAAGCCAAATGCGACGCCGAATTCGGCCGCACCCTGATGATGGCGCCGATTGCGCAAGGGCCGTTCTACGCGGTGGAAATGTCGCCTTCCATGCTGAACACGCAGGGTGGGCCACGGCGAAACGAAAAGGCGCAGATCGTGCGTCCGGATGGCACGCCGATCCCCAGGTTGTTTTCTTCGGGGGAGTTGGGGTCGATTTATTCCTATCTCTATCAGGGCACCGGCAACCTCGGCGAATGTCTCGCGTTCGGACGGGTCGCCGCCCGTAATGCCGTGGCGGCAGCGGCTTGGGGGTGATCCGGCGCGGCCGGGTAAGCGATTACCCGGCCCGCATCGCCCGATCCAACACGTGGACCATGGCGGCCGTGCCGATCACCGGAATCAGTAAATTCAACAGCGGCACTGTCCCGGCCAGAGCCATTGCTAGCCCCTGGGCCAGCACCGCCCACCGCCTGTCGCGATACAGCCGCTCGGCGGCGCGCCGGTTCATCCGCCGCATGGCAACAGCGACAAACAAGCCTCGTCCTATGCCATAGGCCGCGACCGCCCACCCGACCGCCAGGCCGAGGCCGGGGATCGTCAGCACGAATAGCAGCGCCAGCAGGTTCAACCCCAGAATGTGCAGACCCAGCGCCAATCCTTGCCATAGTTGCGACGTTGTCGATGCACCGATGGCCGGCGGCAAGCCGGGGTACCACCGCGCCTCGACAGCGGCGGCGATGCGGTCCATGAAAAAGGTGGCGATGACGCCGGCGAGCGGAAGGAACAACCACATCGTCAAAGCAGACGCGGCCACCGACCCGACAATATCGACCAGCCACGCGAGCCAACCGTGCAATTCCAGCATGCCATGCATGATCCAGAGCGCCAGGGCGTGCAGAGCGAAGAACGACAGGCCGGCCAGGCCCAGGCTCTGCACCAGAACGCCCAGGAACACGCGATCGTTCAACTGCCCCAATGCGCGCGCCAAAGGGGAGGCGACTGCGTTCATCCCAACTCCGCCAAGATCGCGGCGGTATGCTCACCGAGCTTCGGTGCAGGGCGAGGTGCGCGCGATGGGGTGCGATCGAAGCGCGCGGCGGGGCGGGCCTGACGCACGCGGCCTAGGCCGGGCTGGTCGAACTCCACGATCAGGCTGTTGGCGGCGATTTGCGGGTCCGAAAGCAATTCCTGTCGTGTGAGGACGGGCGCGCAAGGGACTTGGGCGGCGTCGAGTTGCTGCAACCAATCGGCAGACGTCCCCGTAGCAAAGACTGCCCCCACCGATGTCAGTCGATCGGCGGCGTTGGCGGATCTGGCCGAACCGGTGCGGAAGCGGGGATCGACGATCCACTCCGGCCGGTTCAGGACGGTACACATACCCCGCCACTCGGCGTCCGAAAGCGCCCCGGCGGTGATATAGCCGTCCAGCGTTTTGAAGATTAGATCGGGGGCGGAGGCTGGGCGGGCACCGGGATCGGGCTGTCCGACCAGCGTAAGGTCCCCCAGGCCCTCGGGCCACAGATAGGCCACCATCGTGTCAAGCATGGACAGGCGCACATGCTGGCCCTGACCGCGAACGGCCTTGTTGTAGAGCGCGGCGCAGATGGCCTGCGCGGCGGCCAAAGCGGTGGTTTTGTCGGCGATCAAGGTGCGCACCATGCGCGGTCGGCCCGTTTCGGTGTCGCGCTGAATGTCGGTCAGGCCGGACAACGCTTGGATGACAGGATCGTAGACACGCTTGCGGACATAGGGGCCGGTTTCCCCAACGCCGCTGATGGATACGTAAATCAAGCCGGGGTTGATTGCTCGCGCGGCGGGTTCGCCGAATCCCAACCGATCGGCCACGCCCGGTCGGAAATTCTGCACCAAGACATCGGCGGTTGCGATCAGTTTCCGTAACGTCTCCAGCGCATCCGGTTGCTTCAGGTCCAGAACGATGGACCGTTTGCCCCGATTGGATGAAACAAATCCCGGACTCATACTGCCGCGCCGCATGATATCGCCCTCGGGCGCCTCGATCTTCACGACATCGGCGCCCTGGTCGGCCAGAATCATCGCCGCGTGCGGCCCCGACACGACGGATGTGAGGTCGAGGACCCGAACCCCGGTCAATGGCCCGCTCATGCCCAATACTCCGGATCGTTGGCGGCAACTGCGGCGGTGTATGCCGGCCGAGCGGTGGCACGGTCGCGGAGGTTGGCAAGAACGGGTGGGATGGGTTGCGCGAGACGCGTTGCCCAAATCAGGCAGGTTGTCATCAAGATATCCACGCCCGAGAAACGGTCCCCCAGCAACCATGCCCGCCCGTCGCCGAAAGCGAGCGCGGCGGCATCGATCTGGCGTTGGAAATAGGCAAAGGCCGCATCGACGGCGACCGGAGCCTCCCCATAAATATCCGGCAAGCCGTGGTGGCGGCGGACCACGTACATGCTGGTGGCGTCGAGCTCCATCAGGATGAAAGACGCCCATTCGTCGTAGCGAGCGCGTTGTTTGAGGTCCGAGGGGACCAGGGCGTTATCCGGGGTTCCGTACGCGGCGGACAAATACGAAATAATCGCGGCGCTCTCGGTGATGGTGAAGTCGCCGTCCACCAATGCAGGGATTTTTTGCCTCGGGTTCACGGCGGTGTAGCGATCGGTCTTCGTTTGCCCGGAACGAGGCAGGATCGGCTCGCATTTGTATTGCAAGCCGAGCTCCCGCAAAGCCCAGTGCGCACGGATGGTGCGGGATGTGGTGGCACCCCATAGAACGAGATCGGTCATTACCAAGGCTCCACGGATGGCCGGATATCCATTTCGAACGACCAGCCGTCGCGTGGCTGGGTGTGCAGGGTCCAATATGCCTCGGCGATGGTATCCAGCGCCATCAAGCTGCCCGGCTCCGGCGGCGGGGCGTCGGGACCGAAACGGGCGAGGCGGCGGGCATGGATGGCGGGGCTATCCACGCCGCCGTCGATGATCAGATGCGCGACGTGCAGGCCTTTCGGACCGAATTCGCGCGCCAGGGACTGGGCAACAGCGCGCAACCCTGCCTTGGCAGAGGCAAAAGCGGCAAACCCGGCGCCGCCGCGGATACTGGCGGTGGCGCCGGTGAACAGGATGGTCCCTTTCCCGCGCGAGAGCATGTGGCGCGCGGCTTCCCGACCAGTGACGAACCCGGCGAAACAGGCTAGTTGCCAGACCTGCTGGAACAATTTCCCGGATGTTTCCAGCGCCGGCCGATGGGTGTTGGCGCCTGCGTTGAACAGGCAAACTGCCACCGGGCCGATGTCGCGTTCGATGGTTTCGAACAGCGCGGTTATGGCTGCTTCGTCCCGTGCATCGCAGGCGAAGGCATGGGCTTTCCCGCCAGCGGCTTCGATCGCAGCGATATGGGGCGCGGCTTTTTCCACCGACCGCCGTACCAAGCACACGCTGTAGCCGCCTTTGGCGAAACGCCGCCCGACCGCCGATCCGATGGCGTCGCCCGCACCGACGATAACCGCAACTTTGTTCATGTGGCCTCCTGCTGCGAACGACGCTACCCTGTTGGCAACGTATGAGGAAACCCACCATGAAAATCGCCAAGTTCGAGGACCTGCATTGCGATGCCGGTTGGCGTACATTCTCGTTCCTGAAGGTCACCACCGACGATGGCCTTGTGGGCTGGTCGGAATATACCGAGGCCGATGGCAGTCGCGGCCTGTCGTCGGTCATCCACGGCATGGCCGAGGGATTGATCGGCATGGACCCTCGACCCATCCAGCAGATCGACAGCCTGCTTTACGTGCGGCAAGTGCAAGCCCCCAACGGGGTGAACCAGCGTGCCATCGCCGCCATCGAAAACGCGCTGCTGGATATAAAAGGCAAAGCCCTGGGCATCCCCGTCTACGAATTGTTCGGCGGCCCGGTGCGCGATCGCATCCCGGTCTATTGGTCGCATTGCGGCACCTACCGCGTGCGTAATGCCGAGGCCGTGGGCCAGCCGCCGCTGAGGACCTACGATGATGTGGCAGCCCTCGGGGCGGAAGTGAAAAAGCGCGGCTTCAAAGCGCTTAAAACCAATATCCTGCCCTTCGACGGCGAAAAGCTGGTCGGTTTCGGACCGGGCTTCGGACGGAGTCCGGGCCATCCCGAACTGAACGCCGACCGTAAAACGTTGCAAGCGGTGCGCGACACGCTCGGTGCCTTCCGCGACGGCGCAGGCCCAGACATGGGCCTGCATCTGGATATCAACTACCACTTCAAGACCGAGGGGAACCTGCAAGTCGCCAAAGCCGTCGAGCCCTACGACCTCACGTGGTTGGAAATCGATAATTGGGACCCGCAGGCCCTGGCGCTGATCCGGTCCCGCGCGCCGTGCCCCATCGCGTCGCTGGAATCCGTGACCGGGCGCCGCGCTTTCCGCCCGTTCCTGGATGCCTACGCCGCCGACGTCGCAATTATCGACGTCATATGGAACGGCTTCCTGGAGTCGCTGAAAATTGCTGCGATGGCCGAAGCGTACGAGGTCAATGTCGCTCCGCATAACTACTACGGTCACCTCTGTTCCGCCGTCAGCGCCCATTTCTGTGCCGTCGTGCCCAACTTCCGCGTGATGGAAATCGACATCGACAGCGTGTCCTGGCGTGACGCACTGTTCATTAACGCCCCTGTCATTGAGGACGGTATGCTGATCGTGCCAAAAGGCCCCGGTTGGGGCGTCGAGGTGAACGAAGCGGCCGTTCACGCGCACCCTGTTAAAGGTAGGTAATTGTGATCGATATCCTCGGTATCGGGAATGCCATCGTCGACGTGGTGGCTCGGGCGGACGACGCCTTCTTGTCCAAACACGACATGCACAAGGGTGGCATGATGC
>JBAXFK010000174.1:0-10025 GCA_037139955.1 Rhodospirillales bacterium | reverse complement strand
GCCCGCGCACCGCGCAATTCGTCAGGATCGTCGCCCCCAGTGCCCGCGCGGCCTCGGCGATGGCGGGGGCGGCGTGGGCGGGTTCGGCGCGGCCGTCGGTCGGGGTGTGCAAGCCGCCGACGAAATGGGCGGCTGCACCGGGCATCGCGTCGTCCAGCTTGGACCCGCGCAGGACGTGCGATTGCACTTGATATTGGCGGGCTTCGTTCAGCCAGGCTTCCTGTGCGGCAATCTCGGCCTCGGTTTCGCAGAGGTACATGATCCCGGCTTGGCGAAAGCCGGTTTCGCGCCCGGTGCGCACATTCATCGTGCGCCAGAATTTCAGCGATTCCAGCGCCAACGGCACTTCGCCGATGTCGCGACCCATCGTGCGGCACCAGCCCCAGTTGCGGCTGGATTGCTCCCCGCCGATGCGACCTTTCTCGCACAGCACGACGGCGTGGCCCTTTTCCGCCAGGAAATACGCCGTCGCGACGCCGATAATGCCGCCGCCGATCACGACAACGCCCGTCTGGGCGGGAATGGCGGTGTCGGACGGCACGAGATCGACCGGTGGGGACATGGCGTTACCTGTTCGGGCGGTGACGGATGGGCAAGGGCACCATAGGATGCCGCCCGAGAACTGACCACAGCAACCGACCTACGGGAGAACTGCCCATCATGGCCTGGCGTATCGGCGTCGATTCCGGCGGTACTTTCACCGATGTGTGCTTGTTCGACGACGCGACCGGCCGTGTGGCGGTGTGGAAAGTGTCGTCCACTCCGGCCGACCCGTCGGAGGGCATTGCCTGCGGCGTCGACGAAGGTTTGCGCGAAGTCGCCGCCACCCCCGCCGATGTCGGGTATTTCGGCCATGGCACGACCGTCGCCACCAACGCGCTGATCCAGCATCGCGGCACCAAAACCGGCCTGATAACCACCGACGGGTTCCGCGACTTGCTGGAGATCGGCCGGCAGAAACGCCCCGACCTCTACGATATGCAGGCCGACAAACCCCCGATTTTGGTGCCGCGCGACCTGCGGTTGGAGGTTCCCGAACGCCTGCGTCACGACGGTTCGGTGGAAGTGCCGCTCGATGAAGCCGCGTTCCGCCAAGCCGTGCGTCGCCTGCGCGATGCCGGGGTGGAAGCGGTTGCGGTTTGCTTCCTGTATGGGTTCGTCCAAACTGCTCACGAACAGACCGCCGCCCGCATCCTGGCCGAGGAATTCCCCCAGGCTTTCGCCAGTATCTCCCACGTCGTCGCCCCGGAATTCCGCGAGTTCGAGCGGCTGTCGACCGCCGTGGTGAACGCCTATCTCGGCCCCGTCATGCGCCGCTACATCGGTCGATTGGCTGACCGTCTCACCGCGCTCGGCATCGCCGCGACACCGCATCTGACGCAATCCAACGGCGGGGTCATAGGCTTCGATCAGGCTGCGCGATTGCCGGTGCGAACGGTGCTGTCCGGCCCCTCGACCGGCGTAGTCGGTGCGCAGGCGATCGGCCGAGCGGTGGGAATCGACGAAATTATAACGTTCGATATGGGGGGGACATCGACCGACGTCGCGCTGCTAACCGGAGGCCAATGCCGCCTGACCGGGGAGGCTACGGTCCACGGCTACCCGATCAAAGCCCCTATGCTCGATATCCACACCGTCGGTGCAGGGGGCGGATCCATCGCCTTCATCGACAATGGCGGCCTACTGAAAGTCGGCCCCCGCAGCGCCGGCGCCGATCCCGGCCCGGTCTGCTACGATCGCGGCAACCGTGAGGCCACCGTCACCGACGCCAATGTTGCGATGGGCACGCTGAATCCCGAATTTCTGCTGGCCGGTAGGATGCCGGTGCGCCGCGATCTCGCGATTGCCGCGATCGACCGCTTGGCCTCGGCGCTGGGGATGGAGCGGATGGCGACCGCGTCCGGGATCTTATCCGTTGTCACCGCCAATATGGCACGCGCGATCCGGGTGATTTCCGTGCAACGGGGGCACGATCCCCGCGATTACACGCTGATGGCCTTCGGTGGCGCCGGGCCGTTGCATGCGGCGCGGCTCGCTCGCGAACTGGAGATTTCCCGCATCTTGGTGCCGCGTAATCCCGGCATCCTCTGTGCGATGGGCTTGTTGCTGACCGATCTGCGCGCCGATTTCGCGGTTACCCGGCTGACGGTGTTGCGGACCGCAGCTTTGCCCACAGTTCGCGAGGCATTCCGCGACTTGGACGCCATGGCGGCGGGATGGTTCGAAGCCGAAGGGATTTCCGCGCCGGATCGGGGCACCGCCCGCACCGTCGATATGCGCTACGCCGGGCAGAATTACGAACTGCCGATCGCGCTGCCGGACGGCGACATCGATGCCAGTACCCTAGACGCCTTGACCGTGCGTTTCGCCGAGGCGCATCGCCGGATGTACGGTTTCGTTGCCGATGAAGACCCCGTGCAGTTGGTCACCTTCCGCGTCGAGGCATCGGGCCGCGTGCCGAAAGCCAGTTTCATCGCCCACCCCGACGCCGGACCGGATGCGTCAGGCGCGGTGGTCGGATCGCGGGACGTTTGGTTGCCGGAATCCGGCGGGTTCGTTGCCTGCCCGGTTTACGATCGGGACCGGCTGCGCGCGGGAAACCGGTTCGAGGGACCGGCGATTATCGAGCAAATGGATGCGACCACGGTGGTACCGCCAGGATGGGCGGCGCGGGTGGAACCGTATTCGAACGTGATCCTGGAAGCGTCACGATTGCTGCCAATTGTCTCCAACCGCGGGAAAAGGAACCGTCGATGAGCCAAATCGACCCCATCACGACCGAAGTCATCGGTTCCGCTTTGTCATCCATTGTCGAGGAAATGGGTGAAGCGCTGATTAAAGCGTCGCATTCCACCAACATCAAAGAGCGCCGCGATTGTTCTACCGCGTTGTTCGACCTCGACGGCAACACGCTGTGCCAAGCCGAGCACATTCCGGTGCATTTGGGCAGTTTTTTGGGGCTGATCGAACATATTCGCAAGCGTCACAATCAGGCCGACATACAGCCCGGCGATGTGTTCGTTGGTAACGATGCCTACGAGGGCGGAGGCACCCACTTGCCCGATATCGTTCTGGCCGAACCGGTGTTTGTCGATGGCGCAATGACTGCTTGGGCGGTGAACCTTGCGCATCACGCCGATTTCGCCGATCGCGGCCACGCGCATATTTACCAAGAAGGGCTGCGTATTCCGCCGATTCGCTTGTACAAAGCGGGGGAATTGCAGACCGACGTGCAAGAGTTGATCCTGCTGAATTGTCAGGTGCCGAAAGAACGCCTTTCGGATTTCCGCGCCCAAATGGCAGCGAACCGATTGGGAGTGCAACGATTTCAATCGCTCTGCACAAAATACACCCGCGCAACGGTCATGGCCGCCAGCGCGGCGCTGTTGGATTATGCCGAGCGGAAAATGCGGGCGGGGATCGGGGCGATTCCGGATGGGGTGTATCGTTTCGTAGATCGATACGATTGCCCGGAAATCGATGGCGAAATGGATCTTGCCTGCGAGATTACGGTGCGCGGCGACGCAATGCACCTGCATTTCGACGCGCCGCCGCAGGTCCGCGCCGGCTTGAACATGACCATGACCGCGCTGCTATCCACCGTTTACTACGCGATTAAAATGGTGGTGGACCCCTCGATTTTGCCGAATGCCGGCCTCGCGCGGCCGCTGACTGTTACGGCGCCCGAGGGCTCGATCGTCAATTGCGTTCACCCCGCCGCGGTTAACGGGCGCCTATCCTTGTGCCAGCGGATCGTCGATCTGATTCTGGGCGCCTTGGCGCAGGCCGTACCCGATCGGGTCATCGCCGCCTGCAACGGCGCCTGTTTCTCCATCACATTCGCCGGTCACCAGCCCGCCGATAACCGCTTATGGGTCTATCTCGAAACAATCGGCGGCGGTTCCGGTGCTCGGGCCACAAAAGACGGGTTGGACGGGGTGCATGTCCACATGACCAACACATCGAATTTGCCGGTGGAGGCGTTGGAACTGGAATATCCGCTGTCTTTGATGCGTTACGAATTAGTCGATGGGTCCGGCGGTGCCGGACAATATCGCGGCGGCATGTCGATACGCCGCGTCTATCGCGCCAACCACGACTGCCGCGTCCGCGTCGACGGTGCTCGGCTTTTGTCCGCGCCTTGGGGATTATTCGGCGGTTTGCCCGGCGGCAAAGCGGAAATCAACGTGTACGGCGGTGCCAAGCCGATAAATCATGGCAACGGTGCGCTGCGGGCCGGGGAAATCGTCGAGGTTATCACCGGCGGATCGGGCGGCTACGGACCGCCCGCCGCACGCGATCCCGACGCGGTCCGACGGGACATAAGCGAAGGCGCGATCGACACCGCGACCGCGCACCGCGTCTATGGGTTCAGTGGCTGAGCAACGTGCGCTTGGCTTCGAATTCGGCCCGATCGATGTCGCCACGGGCAAAGCGCTGCTCCAACACATCGATCGCGTCGCCCATGCGACGATGTCCGTGTTCGTCCCATGCGCGAAAGGCACCGCGCCCACCGGAACGAAATGCCATTGTACCGAGGACGACGACGATACCGAACAGCGTCAGCATCGCGATCGGTCCGAACATAGAGCCATGATGCCATAGCATCGGATAGCCGTTCGGGCTGGCGATCTGATCCGCGTAGGCTGGCAGCGTCGTCGTCGCGACGGCCGAAAAGCCCAAAATGGAACCGAGACGCATCATGGCACGAAACCCTTTCTATCGTTCGATAGACACCGGTAGCGCGTGCGGGCAACAGGTTGCATTGATCTCGATCAAATCCGCGCCGGGGTCGCGCTTTCCGGTCTTCGCTGGTAGACGGACGCAACCACCGACGGAGATTCCGATGAAGCGCCTGTTGCTGCTCTCGACCTTGGCTTTAGCCCCCATGCTGACCCCCGCCATGCCGGCCCATGCGGAGGTGCCGGAGGTGCGCATCGCCCGCCAATATTCCATGGGCTATTTGCAGTTCAATGTGATCGAGCACGAGAAGCTGATCCAAAAACACGCTGCCAAACTGGGAATCCCCGAGGTGAAGGTGTCGTCGTTCCGCTTCAACGGCCCGGCGGCGATGAACGACGCGCTGCTGTCCGACACCGTCGATATCGTCGGCGGCAGCCCGCACGGGATGTTCACGCTGTGGGCGAAAACGATCGGCACCAAGCAGGAGGTGCGCGCGATCACCGCCCTGGTGACGCTGCCCTTTGTTATCACGAGCAACGATCCGGAAATCGCAACGATTGCGGATATGGGCAAGTGCAAGAAGATCCCGGTTCCGTCGGTGCGCGTGTCGTCCCCCGCCGTGTCGGTGCAAATGGCCGCCGCCAAGCTTTACGGCATCAAGGAATATGCACGGTTCGATACAGCAACTGTGACGATGTCGCCGGCCGATGCGACCGTCGCGCTGCTGACGGGGGCAGGGGACGTGAATTGCACCGTCGCTTTGCCACCGTTCATGCAACAGCAACTCGAACGTCCGAACATCCATGTCGTCGCGAATTCGTTCGATCTGATGGGCGGGCCGAATACCTACACCCTGTCTTACACATCGCTGAAATTCCACGACCGGAATCCGAAACTATTCCAAGCCGTCTACGATGCCTTGCAGGAGGCAACGGAACGTGTCAGCACCGATATCCGCACCGCTGCGAAATATTGGATCGAGGATAGCGAGTCCAAACTCAGCGTCGATTTCGTGGCCGCAGCCGGCAGCGGCAAGGACGTGAAATGGACCTCGATTCCGGAACGCACGATGCAAGGCGCCGATTTCATGGCCGAGGTCGGCACGATCAAGGTGAAGCCGAAATCCTGGAAAGATTATTTCTTCGCCGAGGCGCACGGAATGCCGGGCAGCTAATTCCGCGCGCCTTTCGTTCAAATACTCAGGTCGTCCAAGTTGTAGTCTTTAATTCCCGCTTTCGCCGCTGCGTCCCAACGGAATTGCAACCCGGCATGGGGCGCATAGGCGAAGGGGATTTCGTTCGGAAACCGCTGCTTCCGCGCATCGATACCGTAACCGATCAACCGAGCACGGCGGGCGATGCGGGTGTCGTCGTAGACGGCGGGGGCGTTGTGGACGCCGCCGCCCATGACGCCGAGGACCGATTTCCGGCGATGGAACCCCATATTCAGCGTCACGCGCCAATCTTTGCTCGTATTGGCGAAAGAGCCATGCACGGCCTGTCGATTGGTAATGGCAACGTCGCCGGGGGCGCAGACGATGGGGATGGCGCCGGGAATACGCTCGCTGCCGGCGTCCTCCACCATTTTACGGATGTCGACTTTGCCTAGCTTATGCGATCCCGGAACGACCCAGACACCGTTTGCCGGGGTACAGCCATAGAGTTGCGCCATCAGATTGAACCCGTGCGAACCTTGGTCCCAATCGGGGCTGTCCCAATGCGTCAGACCGTCCTGGTGCCAAGCGACCGATGCGCCTCGGCCGGGTTCTTTGATGAACATGGCCTCGTTGAATGGCACGAAATCGTTACCATCGATGGCGGCGGCGACGGATAGCAAGCCGGGATGGCCGTAGACTCGCAGGTGCGCTTCGGAGAATTGCAGCGTTCCGAGAATTAAATAAACAACCTCTTTCGGGGCACCCTCGGCGGCGGTCGGTTCGAACATTTTCACCGGATGGCGCCCGCCCGCGAGGCTGGTGCCTCCGAAGGGATCGCTGAGCGGCCGTGCCCAGAACAGCGACGGGGCGGCCAGTCCGGTGCCCAAGGCCGGACGGCCTTTGGCATCCAGCGCCGCGCCCTTTTCCGTCGGTAAGCGGTCTAGGATGTCGTGCAGATCGGCCTCGATATCGGCCAGTTCGTCCGGTTTCAAGACGCCTTCGAACACATAAAATCCGCAACGCCAATATGCTTCGAGAATATCGGGATGCACAGCGCCGTCGGCGGTGTAACGAATCGGGCCGCGATTGCCGAGTGCGAAAGCCGCGCGTTCGCCCTCGGCTAGATAGGCTTGCATGGCCACGTCGCGGGCGATTTCGTTCATTGTTGCGCTCCCCTGACCAGCCTTCCGGGCAGGGCGCCGGTCGGTTCGCCGTTACGGTAGACGATTTGGCCCGAAACGATGGTAGCGTCGAAACCCTCGGTGCGTTGAATCAGGCGTTTACCGCCCGCCGGCAGGTCGTAGACGATTTCCGGGCTGCGTAGCAGAAGTCGATCGTAGTCGATTATATTGATGTCGGCTTTCATGCCGGGTTTCAGCAATCCCCGGTCGTGCAACCCGATCGCCACGGCGTTGTCGCGGGTCAAGCGTTTGATAATAAATGGCACCGAAAACAACCCGCCGCGCGGCCGATCGCGCGTCCAGTGGGTCAGCGTGTAGCTCGTGGCGGTGGCATCGCACATCACGCCCACATGCGCCCCGCCGTCGCCCAAACCGATAAGCGTATCCGGATGTGCGATCATGTCGTGTACGATATCGAGATTGCCCGCCGCATAATTCGTCGTCGGTAAGTACAATATCCCGCGCCCGCCGTTTTCCATCAACACATCGTAAGCCACCGCGTCCGGCGTCCGATTTTCCCGATCTGCTCGGGATTGGATGCTGCTGTCGGCGGACGGTTCGTAATTCGGCGGATCGCCGAGGGCGAAAAGCCGATCCCAGCGCATGACCCGGCGCGATCGCCGTCCGCCTTCGAATTCTTCGGCCAGTAGCCGTTCCCGAAACGATGGATCTCGCAAAATTTGCAAACGTTCCGCGAACGGCAGCGCCTCGATTGCCTTGTAGCTGGGCCGCCGCATGAACGGATTTTGCGAGAGTTCGAAACCCAACAGCACCGATGTCGGGCGGGAACGGATTTGGCCGGTAATCCGCAGGCCCTTCGCGTTGGCATCCGATATATGGTGCAGCAAATCGCGCCAGCCATCGGGACGGCCGTCCGATTGCAGCAGCGTCAGCGTCACCGGCCGGCCCGATTGTTCCGCGACCCGGCGGAACAGCCCGAACTCCGCATCGGGATCGTCGAAATCGGACACAATCTGCACCCATCCGCCGCCCATGGCGGCGGCGATTTCCGTCAATTCGGCCTCTTCGGCGCGCAATGTGGGAATATGTTTACCGTCCAAAGTGCGGTGGTTCAGCGTGCGGGATGTCGAAAATCCCAGGGCACCATGCTCGATGCCTTGCCGGGTCAACGCCGCCATCCGTGCGCGATCCGCCGCCGTGGCAGCCTCGCGATCTGCGCCGCGTTGGCCCATGACATAGACGCGTAACGCGGCGTGCGGTACTTGGGTGGCGATGTCGGTATCGTATTGTTTGGCCGCCAGCGCGTCCATGAATTCCGGAAATGTGCTCCAGTTCCACGGCAGGCCTTCGGTGAGCACGACTTCGGGAATGTCCTCCACCCCTTCCATCAATTTCACCAGCATGTCGTGCTGGTCCGGGTGACACGGCGCGAAGCCGACGCCGCAATTGCCGATCAAGGCGGTGGTTACGCCGTTCCATGTCGAGGGCGACAGCCGGGACGACCATGTCGATTGCGCATCGTAATGGGTGTGGACATCGACAAAGCCGGGCGTCGCCAACTTGCCGCGCGCGTCGATTACTTCGGTGCCGCGCGGCAGATTGGGGCCGATCGCGGAAATTCGTCCATCCACGATCGCGAGGTCGGCGACATAGGGCGCATCGCCGGAGCCGTCGACGATGGTGCCATTGCGAATGACCAGACTGGACATGGATTGGTTCCTCCGACTGCCGACGGTACCGGACGGGCGGGCTTATGTCACGATGCCTCCGGCGGTCGGTTAACCCTGCGGCCTGCTAGGTCAGTGCCTCGCCTTTCCGTTCGGGGATCAGAAACCGCATCGCTGCGATATCGACGACATATAGCACCGCCAGCAGGGCAATCGCCGTTTCGAACCCATAAACGGCGGACACCGAACCCACCGCGACCGGCCCGAAACCCCCAACCGCTCGGCCGACATTGAACAGCATGTTCTGCGCCGTCGCGCGGATGGCAGTGGGATACAACTCGCTCATTAAAGCGCCGTAGCCGCCGAGCATGCCGTTGACGAAGAAGCCCATGACGGCACCGGCGATCAGCAAGGCGGTGGGATCCGACAAGCGGGAATAGACCACCACCATGACGGCGGCGCCGATCATCCAACCGATGAACGACGGACGCCGGCCCACGCGATCGGCAACGTGACCGAACACGAAAATGCCAAGTGCCATGCCGCCGATGGTGACGGCCGTCCAAGTCGCGGATTGGGTCAAGTTGAAATGGAACCGGGTCGCCAAATAGTTCGGCAGCCAGATCATCACACCGTAGTAGCCGAAATTCTGCACCGAACAGAGAACGACCATCCCCAGGCTGACCTTCGCGGTTTTGCGGTCTGCGAACAAGGCAGAGGGGGAGGTCGGGGCCGGTGCCCGCTGCGCGAATACCGCCGGTTCCGGGCAGGTGCGGCGGACGACGAAGGCGACGATGGCGGGGAAGATGCCTAGTAAGAACATTCCGCGCCAACCGATCGAGGGCAGCAGCAGCGGCGTCGCCAGCGCCGCCGTCAGCACCCCGGCCTGCCAGCCCAGCCCGACATAGGACGAAACTCGGGCGCGCTTCGACGCCGGCCACGCCTCGGCCGCCATGGCCATGCCGATACCGAACTCTCCGCCCAGTCCCAGCCCGGCGATCCCACGATATGCAAGCAAGTCCCAATAACCTTGCGCGAACGCGCATAGGCCAGTGAACACAGCGAAAACCACGATGGTCCAGGTCAGCACCCGCACGCGGCCGAGTCGATCGGACAGCATGCCGAAGCCGACCCCGCCGAGGACGGCGCCGACCAGCGTGGCAGTCACCAGCGATGCCGCCTGCGGCTGGGTCAAATGCAGATCGGCCGAGATCGCACGCAGCATGAAGCCCAGGATCAGTAGATCGAAGCCGTCCATGGCATAGCCGATGGCGGAGCCCCAGAGCGCCTTCCAGGCCTCTGGGGTAACGCGTTCGTCTTGGGCCATTACTGAACCAGTTTCAGCGCGTTCATCACGGTCTTGTAGACGCCCCACAG
>JBAXFK010000173.1:0-10245 GCA_037139955.1 Rhodospirillales bacterium | reverse complement strand
GGTTAGAATGGTGCCCAGGGGCGGAATCGAACCACCGACACTGCGATTTTCAGTCGCATGCTCTACCAACTGAGCTACCTGGGCCCCGAACCGTTGCAGAAGCTCGCAGCGGAGGCAGGGTGATTACCCCAACATGACAGAGGGATCAAGCCGCTTCCGGCGATGGTGGTGGGTCTTCGTCCAATTCTTCTGGCGGGCCGGGAATCACATATTGACCCGTCAGCCAGCGGCCTAAATCCACGTCCGAGCAGCGTTTGCTGCAGAAAGGGCGGCTGGTAGCGGTGGGCTTTTTACCGCAAATCGGACAACGCGGGTCAGCCATGCTCTTGCTCCAGTCGCCAATCGGTACCCGTTAACGATGGGTCGGATCGTAAGGTTAGGTTTCTCCCGGTGCGCCGGGCCAGATCGGGCAGCGCGACGGGATCGCGTTGCAGTGCCTCGACGATGCCGGGCGCGGCGCGCAAAGCGGGCAGGCGGCGGGGATCGGGATCGAGGTTCGCGGCGATTTGGCGCAGCGCGGCCAGCCCGGCGGCGTGCGGGCCGGCCAGTAACTCGTGCAGCGGCGGGTGGATGCGGGTGCGCAGGATTTCCGCTAGGCCCAACGCCGAGAACCCCAGGAAACGCGGGTTTAACGGATCGTCCGCCAGTGCGGCGGCGAATACGGAGCTTAGCGCCCCGCGCTTGCGAATCGGTAGCCCGGCGAGGTCCACGACGATGGCGCCCGACAAATTGCGGAGCCGGACCTCCCGAGCGATGGCAGGCAGGATGGACCGGTTGAAAGCCGCGTGCATGTCCTGGCGTGCGCCGGTATCGGTGTCGATGGCTACCAGGGCCGGAGTTGGATGGATGGATAGGCTCGCACCGCCGGGGAGTGCGACCGAGGCGGCGGCGAGTGCCTCGATCAGCGATTCGACTTCGTCGTCGAAGGCCTGAGGGACGATAGCGGGGCGGATCGGGAGAGTGGCCGCGACGGCAGGATCGTCGATGAACACGGGCGCATCGGGGTAGGCTGCCACGAATCGTTCTATCGGGGATGGACCGCGCGCTACGAGACCGACGGAGCCCGGCGTCACCGGCATGGCCAGCTTGGCACTCAACCGAGGGCCCTTGCCGCCTTGGGCCGCTCTGACGACCCGTACGGGCAGAATGGTGCCCTCGGTCAGGCCTTTGGCACCCTCGCTGTCGGGTAAGAACCCGTCGCCGTCCACTAGCGCGACGAAGGCGCCGGCCATAGACGGCATCGCGGCGCTGATGCGCCCCCGATGGATATCCCCGACACCGTCTGGCCGGCCGGGTCGCCAAATGGCGTAATCTAGTAGTTTTTGGCCGCGCATCGCGGCGACACGGACTTCGCCGGGGCTACACGATGCGAGGATGCGAGTCGCGCTCACGGCACAGCCCAGCCGAACCCCCGCAGCAGTTGCGCGGTTTCGAACAGCGGCAGCCCGACCACGCCGGAGTAGCTGCCAGATAACGCCCGTACGAAGCTCGCGGCGAGACCGTTGATCGCATAGCCGCCGGCCTTGCCGTGCCACTCGCCGCTGGCGATGTATGCGTCGGCCTGTTCGGCGGTCAGGCGGTTGAAGGTGACGATGCTTTCCGACAACCGTTCCAGTGTGCGACCGTCCGGGCCGGTCAAAGCGATGCCGGTCAGCACGCGGTGGCGCCGGCCGGACAGCAGGGTCAGGCAGGATCGCGCCTCGGCCTCGGTTTCGGCTTTGGGGAGGATGCGGCGACCGACAGCGACCACCGTGTCGCCTGCCAGCACCAGGGCGCCCGCGCTCGGAACCGCCGCTGCCTTGGCAAACGCCATGCGCTTCGCGTACGGGCGGGGTTGCTCGTCCCGGAGCGGAGTCTCATCAATGTCGGGAGAGACGACGCGGGCGGGGATAATGCCCAACTGCGCCAAGAGCATCAGACGCCGCGGGCTGGACGATGCCAGCACCAGCGGTGGATGGGACACCTACTTAAACCGGAAGGTGATACGTCCCTTGCTCAGGTCGTAGGGCGTCATCTCGACGTTGACCCTGTCGCCCGCGAGCACGCGGATGCGGTTCTTGCGCATCTTACCGCTGGTGTGCGCAAGGATGCTGTGTTCGTTGTCGAGCTTCACGCGGAACATGGCGTTGGGCAGCAGCTCCATCACCGTGCCGCTGAATTCGATCATGTCTTCTTTGGACATCGGGCCTCATTGTCTGTTCAATTCGCGCGGAACATGGTCGCGGCCGCGCGGAAGGTCAAGTTATCACGTCGCGCCGCTATCCGGCGGAAAATCGACGTCGCAAGAGTCGGATTGCACGCAAGTCCGGTCGTTCGGGTGGCTTATCCGTTCCGAACGGATAGCCGCACGGCGATGCTTCTCGCATGGGCTTGCAAGCCTTCGGCTTCGGCCAGTGCCACCCCTGCCGGGCCGACCCGGTCGAGCGCCGCACTGTCGGCGGAAATCCAAGTCGTGCGCTTGAGGAAATCGAACACCGACAGACCCGACGCGAACCGTGCGGTGCGCCCTGTGGGCAGTACGTGGTTCGGCCCGCCGACGTAGTCGCCCACTGCTTCCGGACAATACGCACCCAGGAACGCCGCTCCGGCATGCTTTACCCGAGCAAAAATGGCCTCGGGATCCGGTAGCACGATCTGCAAGTGCTCGGGGGCTAGCCGATCGACCAGCACGATGGCTTCGTCCCAATCGCGGACGAGGACGATGGCGCCGTGCGTGTCCCAACTCGCGCCAGCGATGGCGGCGCGCGGCAATGTCGGAAGCTCCGCCAGCACGGCGGCGGCAACAGCATCGGCGAACACCGCACTATCTGTGATTAAAATCGACTGCGCGGCTTCATCGTGTTCGGCTTGTGCCAACAGGTCGATGGCGATCTGGCGCGGATTGGCGCTGGCATCGGCAAGGACCACGACCTCCGACGGGCCGGCAATGTTGTCGATGCCGACACGGCCGAACACTTGACGCTTGGCCTCCGCGACATAGGCGTTGCCCGGCCCGACAATGCGATCGACCGAGGCGATCGATTCGGTGCCATAAGCCAAGGCCGCCACCGCCTGCGCGCCTCCGACCCGGTAAATTTCGGAAACTCCGGCACGGCGCGCCGCAGCGAGGACAAGCGGATTCATCGCCCCATCGGGCGTCGGCACGCACATCGCGATCCGCGACACACCTGCTGCTCGGGCTGGGATCGCGTTCATCAAGACCGAGGACGGATATGCTGCTTTGCCGCCCGGCACGTAAATGCCAACCGAGTCCAACGCCCCCCAACGCATCCCCAGCGTCAACCCGGCCACATCGGTCATCTTCAGGTCGGTGGGAAGCTGCGCCGTATGAAATGCCTCGATCCGCGTGGCCGCGAGGTCCAGCGCAGCCGCCAGTTCGGTGGGAATGCCGGCGGTGGCGGCGTCGATTTCGGCTTCGGTAATGCGAAGCGCCGTCGCGGCGAACCGATCGAAGCGGGCTGTATACTCGAACAGCGCCGCGTCGCCACGCGCGCGCACATCGGCGACGATGGCGGACACGGCCTTGTCGACCGTCTCGGTCGTTTCCCGTGCCTGCCCGAGTAGCGCAGCGAATGCGGGTTCGAAGTCGGAGGATGCGGTGTCGAGGCGGATCATGCAGGTCTTTTAGCGGATACGGGGCGGCGCGTCATGTGCGTGTTGCGATTGCCCGCACGTGCCGGCTCGTGCGAGATGGTGCTACGCGATCGATGGAGAGCCCCGCATGCTGAAAGACCTTGCCCGCGCATATGTCGCCGCGTTCGACGCTAAGGACGCCGAAGCCTGCGCCGCTTTGATGGCCGAGGATTTCGCGCTCGAGGATCCGATCGTCACGCGTATCGAAGGTCGAGCGGCGGCGATGGAGGCGGTGCGCGGTATCTTTGCGTCGTGCGCGAAGATGTCCTTCGTGGCGCGCAATATCTTCCAGGATGGCGATACCACGTTGATCGAGTTCGTTCTGACTCTCGACGGAAAGGCGCTGACCGGGGTCGATGTCATCGAATGGCGGAACGGAAAGATGCACGAGCTGCGCGCCTATCTCGACGTTTGAGGTTAAGCGTTCTAGCGTCCCCTCCAACCAAGGGGGAAACGTTATGTCCGAAAGCCTTTTCGCCGGCCTGAAAGTGATCGATTGCGCCAGTTGGATCGCGGGTCCGGCCGCAGCGACCATCTTGTCCGATTTCGGTGCCGATGTGATCAAGATCGAGCCGCCGGGCATCGGTGACCCCTGGCGCGGGCGGACGCCCAACCCAAGCGCGCCGACCGATTATTATTGGCAACTGACGTCGCGCAATAAGCGCAGTCTGGCGCTGGACTTGAAGCACGACGATGGGCGGGCGGCGCTGCACAAACTGGTGGCCGGCGCGGACGTATTTGTGACCAATTTTCCGCTGCCGGTGCGTGAGCGCCTCGGTTTGGCGCACACCCAACTGCTACCGCTGAACCCGCGTTTGATTTACGCGTCCTTCACCGCTTACGGCGAGCATGGGGCGGAGGCGGCGAAGACCGGCTTCGATTCCACGGCTTATTGGGCGCGCACTGGATTGATGGACATGGTGCGGGCGTACGACGATTACGAGCCGGCCCGCTCCATGGCCGGTATGGGCGATCACCCGAGCGGAACCGGGCTGTATGCGGCGATCGTGACGGCATTGTATCGCCGTGAGAAGACAGGACAGGGCGGGTTGGTGCAATCGTCTTTGTTACAGAACGGTTTGTGGGCCAATGCCTGTGCGGTGCAAACGCGTCTTTTCGGCGACCATGTGCCGCATCGCCCGACCCGGCTGGAAGTGCCGAATGCCTTCGCCAATCATTACCGCACCGTCGACAATCGTTGGTTCATCATGGCGTTGTACAACGAGCAACGGCAGCTCAAGGGCTTTATGAATGCCATCGGCCGGCCGGAACTGACCGACGATCCTCGTTTTGCTACCGACGCTGCACGCAAGCAGAACCCTCGCGCTTTGGTCGAAGTGTTGGACGGGGTTTTTGCCACTAAAACGCTAGCGGAATGGCGCGCCCTGCTGGATGGCGTTGGCGTAACGTTCGGCATTGTCGGCAAGGTCGATGAAGTTCTGGACGATGTGCAGATGGTCGATTGCGGCGCGTTGGTGCCCTTCGCCGACGGGCAGGGGTTGACGGTGTCGGCACCATTCCATCTCGATGGCGAGACCAAGGTTGCGCCCCGGCGTGCTCCGGGTATCGGGGAACATGGTGCGGCGGTGCTGGCCGAGGCCGGGTATTCTGCGGCCGACATCGAGCGGCTGCGCGGATTAGGGGTTCTGGCATAGGGATTTTGGGGATTCAGGGGGGGGCCTAAGTCGGGTAGCAATTGGCCGGGCATTCTGAGGCCGAGCATCGGTTTTTTACAGGCCCCCTAACTCACAACAAAACCAAATCGTCCCTATGCACGATCTCGTCCCGTCCGCGCCAACCTAGGATCGTTTCGATCCGTTCGGAGCGATGGCCGGCAATGCGGACGGCATCTTCGCTAGCGTAGGCCGATAGGCCACGTGCCAAAACCGTGCCGTCCGGGCCTGCGATGGTTACCGCATCGCCGCGCGCGAACACCCCGCGTACGTCCTTCACGCCAGCTGGCAGCAGCGATTTGCCGGCTGCCAGGGCGTGTGCAGCGCCAGCATCGACGGTGAAGGTACCCAGCGGGGAAAGCGCCCCGGCGATCCAGCGTTTGCGTGCGGTGCGACCCTCGGGGGCTGGTTGGAACCAGGTGCAACGGGCGCCGCGTTCTAGATCCGCGAGGGGATGGGGTTTGTTGCCGATGGCGATCGCCATGGCACAGCCGGCTTGGGTCGCGATGCGCGCGGCCGCCAGCTTGGTGCGCATCCCACCGGACGAATAGCCGGGTGGTGGATCGCCGCCCATGGCCTCGATTTCAGGGGTCAGCGCTTCCACCTCCGGGATGTGGGTCGCGGTGGGATCGCGGCGGGGATCGGCGGTATACAGGCCGTCGATGTCGGACAGCAGAATAAGCTGATCGGCGCCGACCATCTCCGCGACCCGGGCGGCCAAACGGTCGTTGTCGCCGAAGCGGATTTCCGCCGTCGCGACGGTGTCGTTCTCGTTGATCACCGGGATGCAGCCGAGGCCCAGAAGAGTTTCAAGAGTGGCTCGGGCGTTGAGGTAGCGTCGGCGGTCCTCGGTATCGTCGGGGGTCAGAAGCAGTTGGGCGGCGGTCAGACCGACGGCGGATAGCGCGTGGCTCCAAGCCTGTGCCAGTTGGATCTGCCCGACGGCTGCTGCTGCTTGCTTTTCTTCCAGCTTGAGCCGCTTGCGTCGCAGGCCCAACACTGGACGGGCTAGTGCTATGGCGCCAGAGGACACGACGATGACATCGACCCCCCGAGCGCGTAGGGCGGCGATGTCGGTGGCGACTCCGGCGAGCCAGCCGGTGCGCGGCTTGGCGTTGGCCTGATCGACCACCAATGCACTGCCGATTTTAACGACGACGCGCTGTGCCGCAGCGAGCGAGGTCAAGCAGCCTTCTCCAGTCGCTCCGCCGCGATTGTGTTCTGAAGGGCGCGCAGCATTTCCGGCACGCCCTGACCGGTGGCGCCCGAGATGACCATGACTGGCGCGCCGGAGGCTTTCCGTAAGGCCGCCAAACGGGATGAGATTTCTCGAGGCGTCATCGCATCGGCCTTATTTAGTGCGATCAGTTCCGGCTTCTCGGCCAAGCCGCCACCATAGGCGTGCAATTCCTCCCGTACGGTGCGCCAAGCTTTCACGCAATTGCCGGCCGCGCCATCGACGAGATGCAGCAGCACGGCGCAGCGCTCGACATGGCCCAGGAAGCGATCGCCCAGGCCGGCGCCTTCGTGCGCGCCTTCGATCAGACCGGGAATGTCGGCGAGGACGAATTCCTCCGACATCGATAGCCGAATGACGCCCAACTGGGGGTGCAGTGTGGTGAATGGATAGTCGGCGATCTTGGGTCGCGCGGCGGAGGAAGCCGCGAGGAAGGTGGATTTCCCGGCGTTCGGCAGTCCGACGAGACCGGCATCGGCGATCAGTTTCAGCCGCAGCCAGACCCAGCGTTCCTCCCCCGGCCAACCTTTGGTGGCTTTGCGTGGGGCGCGATTGGTGGACGATTTGAAGTGGGTGTTGCCGAAGCCGCCGTCGCCGCCTTGCAGCAGCACGACCTGCATGCCGGGACGGTCGAGGTCGGCGAGCATCGTTTCCTGGTCCTCGGCGAATATCTGGGTGCCGATGGGAACTTTGATTGTCACGTCGGGCGCACCGTGCCCTGTCCGATCGCTACCCGACCCGTTGCCGCCTTTCGGCGCGCGGAAATGCTGCGTGTAGCGGAAGTCGATCAGAGTATTCAGGGCGTCCATCGACTCGAAGATGATGTTCCCGCCCTTACCGCCGTTCCCGCCGTCGGGTCCGCCGAATTCGATGAATTTCTCCCGCCGGAATGCGACCACCCCGTCGCCACCGTCGCCGGAGCGGAGATAGATCTTGGCTTGATCGAGGAACTTCATGACGGGATACCGGAAAAACAGAACGGGGGCCGGCACATGCCGACCCCCGCCGAACTGTCGTAAAAGGGGTGCGGCGTTACTCGGCGGCCATAGCCATTGGGGTCACGGATACATGCACCTTGCCTTCGGCACGGCGCTTGAAGGTCACGACACCGTCGACTAACGCGAAGATGGTGTGGTCGCGGCCCATCCCGACGTTCTCACCTGGGTACCACTGAGTTCCGCGCTGACGCAGCACGATATTGCCAGCCGTAACGGCCTGTCCGCCGGACTTTTTCAGTCCGAGACGGCGACCTTCGGTATCGCGCCCGTTGCGGGAGGAACCGCCTGCTTTCTTATGTGCCATGGGTAAACCTCCTGCTGCTTACGCTGCGACAATTTCGGCGACACGGAGCACGGTTACGTGCTGACGGTGGCCATTGCGGCGACGGCTGTTCTGCCGACGGCGCTTCTTGAAGATGATGATCTTATCCAGACGGTCTTGCGCGATCACGGTCGCGGTGACGCTGGCGCCCGGAACGGTCGGACCGCCCAAGGTCAGGCTACCTTCGCCGCCCACCGCCAATACGTCCGTGAACGTCACGGTCGAGCCGGGTTCGGCTTCCAGCTTCTCGATCTTCAGTACCGCGTTCGGAGTGACGCGGTACTGTTTCCCGCCGGTGCGGATCACAGCAAACATTTGTCCAACTTTCCAAGACAACATGGGTCACGCGGGGGAGACCCGGCGACCGAAGAGCGGGCGTTATAGCCGGCACCGGCCGTGTGTCAACGATGTTTCGACCGGATGTCTCCGCCGGGGCATTCGTGTATCGTCCAGGGAGCACGAAACTCTTAGGATTCACCAATGCAAACCCACCCTTTCGGCTCGTTATTTCCGGTTTCCACTCTGACGCTTGGCGGCGGCGGCCTAGGCATGCTGTGGGGGCAGACCACCTTTGCCGAGTGTGTCGCGACCGTGAAAGACGCGGTGGACGCTGGAATCGACATGCTCGATCTGGCCCCGCGCTACGGAGACGGTAAGGCTGAAAGTGTTGTCGGTGCCGCGTTCGGTGGGCGTCTGCCGACTGGGGTAAAGGTCACCACCAAATGCAACCTGGGCAATCCGCCAGTGGCACGTATCGAGTCGATTCTGCGTCAGTCCATCGAGGCCAGTTTGCGTCTGCTGCAACTCGACCGGATAGATCTGTTCTTTTTGCACTCCAATATCGTGCCGGACGGGCATCCGATGTGGAACAACAAGGGCGCGATCGAACGGTTCACGCCCTATCCGATGTTCGTCGACCACGTCCGCCCATTGTTCGAGAAATTCGTGCAGGATGGCATTATCGGT
Source organism: Rhodospirillales bacterium (assembly GCA_037139955.1). GTDB lineage: Bacteria > Pseudomonadota > Alphaproteobacteria > Acetobacterales > Acetobacteraceae > Rhodopila. The sequence continues at coordinate 1,416 of JBAXFK010000173.1, read as the reverse complement.
GCTTGGGGCATCACCGGTATCGGCCACCCCGATGCGATCCTGGACGTGCTGAGTCACGACTCCAAACCAGCGGCGGTGCAGTGCATCGCCAATCTGCTGGACTCGCCCGGTGGGCTGAAATTCTACGACGAGCCCGCCCGCCCGCGTGAGATTATGGCCGCCGCGCGTGCTCGGGGCATCGGCATCATGGGGATCCGCGCAGTGCAGGCGGGTGCGTTGACGGCGGCGATCGATCGGGATTTGCCGGCCGATCATCCCGAAGTTCTGGATTACGCCAAAGCCGCAGGGTTCCGGGCGTTGTGCGCCGAGCTAGGCGAAAACCCAGCGATCGTCGCACACCGCTATGCTCTGTCGCTTCCGATCGACACCTTGGTGCTCGGGGTGAAGAACCGTGCCGAGTTGGCCGAATGCGTCGCCGCCGCCGCCGCCGGCCCGCTGCCGGCCGGCCTGATGGCGCGAATCGATGCGTCGGTGGCCTGACGCGATCGGGTGCTGGCTGCTTTGCCGACACGGCACGGCGTTAGGCCGCCCGCCGTGTCGGCGCCAAGGTTGCGAGCAGCTTGTCTGTCAGTGCGAACGTGGCATCGTCCTGGCGGAATGCTAAGCTCAGGCGCCCTGCCTCGTTGCGGGCAACCCGGGCGGGCAAAGGTCGGTCGATGCCGGGGGCGACGACGATAACGTCGAGGCCGGCGGGCAAAGGCAGCGTGCTCTCAAATCCGATGCCGCCGCGCGACAGATCGGTCGCGGTCAAGGTCGCAGATCGTGGCTGCCCGTTCTGTTGAAACCGTAGCTCGCAGCGAAGACCGGAGGTCGGTACGCGCTCGTATTTGCGGCGATTGTCGCCGGCATTGCGGGTGGCGTGGAGGAACTGGTCCACTTCTTCTCGCAGGGTGGTCGTTTGGGTGCGCACGCCGTCGGCCGAACCGAGCAGCGTGCGGCTGACGAGGCCGGCTTCGTCTGCGACGCCGGATAGGTCCTCCATCGAGCGGGCGACGCCTTCCGTTGCGGAGAAAACCGACTGCACGGCCACAACGATTTCGCGGGTTGCGGTGCCCTGTTGCTCGATCGACGCCGCGATATCCGCAGCGGCATCGTTGGCACGGTGGATGGCGTCGCTAACGCCCGCAATGGCCGCGCCCGCGTCGCGAGTCGATGCCCGGATCGATTCGATCCGCGTGGCGACTTCCGTTGTGGCCTTTTGGGTTTGTGCAGCCAGGGTTTTTACTTCGTTCGCCACGACGGCGAAGCCTTTGCCGGCGTCGCCGGCGCGGGCGGCTTCGATGGTTGCGTTCAGTGCCAGTAGATTGGTTTGACTGGCGATATTGGCGATCATTCGGACAACATTGCCGATCTCGTTGGCCGAGGCGATCAGCCCTTTGACCATCTCGTCCGATCGGTTGGCGGCGACGACGGCCG
>JBAXFK010000172.1:0-10315 GCA_037139955.1 Rhodospirillales bacterium | reverse complement strand
CAATCGCGCCAACACCACACATCCCGGAGGGAACTTAAAATGCGCGCCGCCGTCTTCCACGCCGCCAACACCCCGATGACGATCGAGACCTTGGAAGTCTCCAAACCCGGCCCGCACGAGGTCCTGCTCAACACTGCTTATGCCGGTCTGTGCCATAGCGACCTCCACTTCCTCGAAGGCCTGTATCCAACCCAAACCCCGATCGTGCTCGGCCATGAATCGTCGGCGGTGGTGGAAGCGGTCGGATCCGAGGTCACTTACGTCAAAAAGGGCGACCGGGTGATCACCTGCTTGTCCGTGTTCTGCGGCACTTGCGAATACTGCAACACCGGCCGCCCGCAGCTGTGCAGCAACACCGCTGTGAAAATGCTCCCCGGTCAGGCCAAGCGCATGTTCTGGAAAGGCCAGCCGGTGGGCCAGTTCGCCAATCTTTCTTCCTTTGCCGAGCAAATGCTGGTGCACGAAAACGCGGTGTTGAAGATCGCCGACGATATTCCGCTGACCATCGGATGCATCGTCGGCTGCGGCGTCATGACGGGTGCCGGCGCGGTGCTGAACACCGCCAAGGTTCCGTCGGGCGCCACCGTTGCCGTCTTCGGCTGCGGCGGCATCGGCCTGAGCGCTGTCAACGCCGCTGCTATCGCCGGCGCCGACCGGATCATCGCAATCGACACGCGGTCCTCCAAGCTCGACGTTGCCAAGCAAATGGGAGCGACCGACGTCATCAACGCGTCGAACGTCGACCCGGTCGAGGCGATCCGCGACCTGACCGGCGGCGGGGTGGAATATTCGTTCGAAGCCGTGGGCTTGAAGCTAACGGCGGAACAATCCTTCTCCGCTCTGCGTCCGGGCGGTACCGCGACCATCATCGGCATGGTGCCCTTCGGCACGAAGATCGAGCTGCATGGCTACGACTTCTTGAAAGAGCGGAAGATCCAAGGTTCGTCTATGGGCAGCAACCGCTTCCGCTTCGACATGCCGAAGCTGCTCAGCGCCTGGAAAAAGGGCGATCTGAAGCTCGACCACCTCATCAGCAGCAACATAAAGCTGGACGAAATCAACGACGGCTATACGAAGCTGAAAGGCGGCGAAGTCCTGCGTCAGCTCATCGATTTCGGCGTCGGCGTATAATCGAACTTCTGCTATAAGGTGCTCGGACCACAAACCGAGCACCCAGCATGCGCATCGAATTCATCAAGATCGGCAACAACCCACCGGACGATATCAACGTTATCGTGGAAGTCCCCATCGGCGGAGAGCCGATTAAATACGAGCTAGATAAGGACTCCGGCACCATGGTGGTGGACCGGTTCCTGCACACCCCTATGCGCTATCCCGGCAATTACGGCTTTGTGCCGCACACGCTGTCGGACGACGGCGATCCGATCGACGTGCTCATCGCCAACACCCGTCCCATCCTGCCAGGGGCAGTGATCAACGTCCGGCCAGTCGGGGTGCTAAAGATGAACGACGATGGCGGTGGGGACGAAAAGATCATCGCCGTGCCGTCGCCCAAGCTCACGAAGCGTTACTTGAACGTGCATAACTATACCGATTTGCCGGCCATCACGCTGGAGCAGATTCAGCATTTCTTCGAGCACTACAAAGACCTCGAACCCGGCAAATGGGTCAAAATCGTCGGCTGGGGCGACGCCGCCGAGGCCCGGAAATTTATTACCGAAGCCATCGAACGGGCCGCCGGGAAATAAGCGGCCCGCGATCCAACCGTAACGAGGTCGATATGGCAACGATCCGGAGTTGGATTATCCTTTTAGCGGCCCCATTCAGCGGTGTGCTAGCAGGGTGCCAACCGGTTTGGACCAAACCCAACGAGGGACCGAACGACTTCGCTGCCATCGTCGCCGACTGCCAAGCTCAGAACCGGTGGGGCATTTACGGCAGCGGCATCCCAGCGATTCAAAATGCTCAGGCGGCGTTGGATCGTTGCATCGCCGCCGCCGGTTACATCCAAGTCATGCCGCGCGATCTACAAGCCGATGCTCGGGGCCACGATGTCGTGGGCCCCGTCGGCGTGCCGACGACCGAACTCCTGCACGACATCCGCAGGTAAATCGGTCGGACACGACTACTCGACCGGCGTCTTACCGGTGTGGAGCTGGAAGCGCATCAATTCCGGCGCGTCCTGCCCTGCATCGGTGAACGCCTTCTTCAGCGCACCGATCGCCGGGGCGAAAATCCCGCCGCGGTTTTCGCTCGCCCAGTTGCGCGACGCGATCGGCTGCGCGGCGCTGCCAGTGAAGCGTGGCATGACCCAACGGGCAAACAACTCGTAGCTCTCCAGCGTGGCTTTGCGATTAGCCCATTCGTGCGAGCGGAACAGCACTGCACCGGCGCCGCCACCGGTATGCGCCAGCAGCTTCTGAATGCCATCGGCGATCGTGTCGGGGTTGCCGACCAACGTGGTGCCATTCGCCAAGCCTTCGGCCAGCGGATTTTCGCTGCGCATCGGCGGCCGGCCGAGCGTTTCGGAGAAGTAGGTCTGGGTTTCCAGACGCTCGCCGAGACGGCAATCGCGCATGGCCTGCTCGTCGTCTTCGGCGCAGTGCATATTCACCACGAGGCGCCAATTATCGCGGCTGACGGTTTTGCCATAGGCCTGCGCTTCGGCCTCCACGACCTTCCAGCTTTCCGCCAGTTTTGCTTGCCCGCCCGGAAGACCTGCGCCGATCGAAAGCAGGCCCACGCCGTGCTTGCCGGCGGCGCGCGCCCCGGCCGGAGTCGTTACATTCGCCACCGCGACCGGGAAGCCGCCTTTGGTCCATGGCTTCAGGTGCAGGCGCGCCTCTTTCATTTCGAACCAATCGGTCTTGATGTTGACCGGCTCCTCGCAGCGCAACAGGGCCATGATCGCGCCCAAGGATTCATCCATACGCGGACGTTGGGTGTCGGCATCGATACCCATCATGTAGGCGTCCGACGCCAGCGCGCCCGGACCGCAGCCCAGCATCGCACGGCCGCGGGTCATGTGGTCCAACTGCACGAAACGTTGCGCCACCATCAACGGATGATGATACGGCAACGACGTCACCCCCGAACCCAACCGGATATGCTTGGTGCGTTCTGCGGCAGCGCCGATAAAAATCTCGGGCGAGGCAATGATTTCCCAACCGGCGGAGTGATGCTCGCCAATCCAGGCCTCATCGTAACCGAGGTGATCGAGCCACTGGATCAGTTCCAGATCGCGATCCAGCGCCAGCGTTGGGTTGTCCCCGGTGCGGTGAAACGGTGCCAAGAAGATGCCGAAACGCAGGCCATCGTGTTGAGGCATTTAGAAGTTTCCTTATCTGAACGGACGAAAGAAGTCCTGGATTTCGATGGACAGCGCGGCGGGTTGCTCCATCGCCGCGAAGTGGCCGCCTTTTTTCATGACGGTCCAACGTCGGATATCGGTATAGGTTTTTTCGGCCACCGAACGCGGCGGTTGCACGATTTCCTTGGGGAAAGCCGCGTAACCCGTCGGCACCGTCACGGGATTGCCGGGATGGATCGGCCACGTCGCATGCAGCCGCGCATAATAGGGCCAGAACGAGGAGCCTATGGCTCCGGTGAACCAATAGAATGCGATATTGCCCAGCATACGATCCCGCGCGATGGCATTTTCCACCACCCCGTCGCAATCGGACCAAGTGCGGAACTTCTCCGCGATCCACGCGGCTAAGCCAGCCGGCGAATCCGTCAGCGCGAACGCCAAGGTTTGCGGTTTTGTGCCCTGTATCGCCTGATAACCGGTCTCTTCTTTTAGCCAGAGGGCCAGATCGTCGCCGTACTTCGCTTCCTCCGGCGTTGGCTCGCCGGTCGGGCGTTCGCGCGGCACGAACAGCAGGTTGATGTGAATGCCGCAGACATCGTTCGGGTAAGCTTGCCCGATCAACGACGCCGTGCCTGCCCCCCAATCGCCGCCTTGCACGGCATATTTCGAAAATCCCAGCACTTTTGTCATCAAATCGTTCGTGCAGGCAGCGATTTCGGGCAATCCGAATCGCTTCTGCCCCGGCGCGAAAGACAATCCGTAGCCGGGAAGCGATGGCGCGATGACGGTAAAAGCATCGGCGGGATCGCCCCCGAATGCGGCTGGATCGGTCAAACGCGGAATAATGTCGAGGAACTCGAACACCGACCCCGGCCAACCGTGCAACAGCAGCAGCGGCTGGGGCGCGGGTCCTTTCCCAGGCACATGCAAATAATGCAGGTCGATGCCATGCAGCGCGACCTTGAACTGGGGAAACGCGTTCAGCGCCGCTTCCTGCGCGCGCCAATCGAACGTCGTTTGCCAGTAATCCACCAGTTCGCGCGCGTAATCGACGCTAGTGCCGAACGCCCAAGCCTCACCGGGCGCAGCATCGGGAAATCTGGTCAGCGCCAAGCGCGCCTTAAGCGCGGCGATATCGGTGTCGGGAACGTGCAACGTAAACGGGCGCGGGGCCATAGCGATCGGTCCTAAAGCAAGCGACATGGATCGAGAGCCATGCCCCCGCGCAAGTCAAGCCCAACCGATCAGAGATTGGCTTCGATCCACGCTTTCAGCCGTGCCTTCGGCATCGCGCCGACCTGCTGCGCAGCCACTTGGCCGTCCTTGAAGATCAGTAGCGTCGGGATGCCGCGCACGCCGAACTTACCGGGGGAACTGGGATTGTCGTCGATATCCACCTTCGCCACGGTGATTTTACCGGCGAATTCCCCGGCGAGTTCCTCCAGCGCCGGACCGATCATTTTGCAGGGGCCGCACCACTCCGCCCAAAAATCCACCAGCACGGGGCCGGCTTTGCTGGCCTCCAGCACGTCGGTGGAAAAGCTCTTGTCGGTCACGGCTTTAGTGTTGTCGCTCATGGGATAACCTCATGCGGTTGCGTTGGGCGTTAAGTAGGCGCAGGCGGCGACGGCTCAAGCCGCGTCCGACGCGGGTCTGGGCATATGCGGATCGAGGATCTCGTCCGGTAGGATGACAACACGCGCGTCCCTGGTCCAGACCAGAGCGCAAACGACAACTCGATCGGGGAAGATCGCTCGCAAAACAGCGCGATACAGCGCCATTTGCCGCAGGTACAACACCGGCGTCGCGGCCACCGAATCGGGCGGATGCCGATTGGTCTTGTAGTCCGCCATCAGTACCCGGTCCGGCAACACGACCAACCGGTCCACCAACCCGCCGACCACATGGCCCTCGACTATGCCGGTCAACGGCACCTCGGGCTTGCTGCCCGGTCCGAACAGCGGCGCCAATTGTGGGTGGTCCAGGATGCGCAGGATTTCCGACACCGCCGCTTCCGTCGCGTCCGCCGGCAACCCGTTCCCCGGCCGATCCAGATAGCGGCGCGCCGCTTCCGCCCGCCGCGCCGCCGGCAGTTCCGGCAAATGCTGCAACAGCCCATGCACCAACTGCCCACGCAGGAACCGATCCCCTTCCCCCATACGCTCGGCCAAGGGCGAGACCGCCGCCGGCACCGAGCCCAATGCCACGCCATCCGGCCTGCTCGGCGCCAGCGGCATGGGCCGAGCGGGCTCGGCGGGCGGCGGCAAAGGGCGCCAATCGGGGGAAGATCCGATCCAGGCCGGCCGCTCGGCCACCGCGATCGCGACAGACAAAGCAGATACACGCTCGGCGGGAGCGATCTGCGGCGACGCCATAGACAACGCCACGCCCCAGGTGCCGAAAGTTTCGCGTTCGGCCGGCAAGGCGGCGAAACCGCGTTCCACCGATTTGTACCAGCAGGCGTCGTTCGGCGCGGTCTTTCCGGCCCAGCCGCAGACGATCAGATGGTCCTCGGCGCGGGTTAGCGCGACATAGAGCAAGCGGTTATATTCTTCGGCCCGACGCGCTGCCGCCTCGGCCCGCGATCGGTCGATCGCAGCGCTGCGCAAATCGGCGCGTGGGGACCAGAGCGGCACCGCCCCGCCACCAGCGGGATCGTCGCGCCAGAATATCGACTCTCGATCCGGCGGCATGCCGACGGTATCGGGCATAATCACGACTGGTGCCTGCAAACCCTTCGCGCCATGCACCGTCATGATGCGTACAAGGTCGCCGGCCGCCTCGGCCTCGCGCTTCACTTCCGCCCCGGAACGTTCGATCCAATGCAGAAAACCTTGCAACGACGGGGGATGGATAGCGCTGTAAGTCAACGCGGCGTTCAGCAACTCGGCGACCGGCTCTGCTGCTTCAGCCCCGAGCCGGGCGAATAGACGGGCGCGGCCGCCGAGGGCACCGAGCGCTTCGGCGAACAGGGCGTAAGGGGTGGCGTAATCGACGCGGCGCAGCAGTGTGGCAAAGAAATCCCAGGCGTGGCGCCATGCCGGCTTCTCATCGGCGCGGGCGCGCAGGACATCGGCAAGGCTGGTCCGACCACGCCCGATTGCCAGCGCCATCAAATCGTCGTCGTCGAGCCCGCCCAGCGGGCTAGTTAACACGCAGGCAAAGGTCAAATCGTCCTCGGGCAGCAGCAGTGCCTCGGCCAGTGCCAGCAAATCCGCGACCGCCGGCTGTTCGGTCAACACCATCCGGTCCTGTCCGGCCACCGGCACGCCGCGCGATTTCAGGGCGCGCACGAGTTGCGGGATGAACGCGTCGGACTGGCGCCGCCCTTCCCGTCCACGCACCAGCACCATGATGTCGCCGGGTCGCATCGGGCGCCCCCGACTTTCTAACATCGTACCGCCGCCGGTTTGGGCCAGCACCCAATCGGCAATACGCTCCGCCAGCATACGTCGTTCGGTGGTGCTGGTGCGATTGCTATCGGCGGGCACGGCGGGATCGGACGGATCGTCGTCCGGCCGCGGCGCCAACGGCCACAGCGTTACCGACCCCGCATGTTCCGCTCGGTCCGCAAGATGGGTGAGGATTTCGCCATCGCCGACGACGCCTGGACGCGCTTCCGGTGTCGCGAACACTGCGTCCACCAGATCGAGCACGGGCCGCGCCGAACGAAACGACACATCGAGCGTGAGGTCGCGGAAGGTTTCGCCGGCATCGCGCACCCGTTGCTCGATCCGCTGGCGCGAATCCTCGAACGTTGCGACATCGGCGCCTTGAAAGCCGAAAATCGACTGCTTGCGATCGCCGACAGCGAAGACTGTACGTCGTTCTTCTCTCGAACCGGCCCCGGCGAAAAATTCTTCGGTCAAGGAATGCGCGATTCTCCACTGCTCCGGCGCGATATCCTGCACCTCGTCCAGCAACAAATGATCGAGCCCGCCATCCAACTTATACAAAACCCAGGCCGCACCGGGATCGTGCAATACCTTCGCCGTGTGCACGATCAGATCGGCATAATCGAGCAATCCAGCATGTTCCTTATGCGCATCGTATGCAGCTAGAACGGGCATGGCGAGTTTTAGCAACGCGGCCGATATTTCCGCGACTTTCGATGCCTTCAGCCGCTCGTCGGTCCCGACAATGCGCGCGGCTTCCGCCAGATAGGCTTCGAGCAATCGGGGTCGAGAACCCGATAGTTTCGCGTTGATCAACTTCGACGGCGCGCGCGGCTCCCCCTTCGCGGTTAGAAAATACTCGCGCCATTCCAGCCAACAATCCATCCGCGTTGTGCTATCCTGGCTCAACCAGCCCAGTATCTGACTGGCCTTTTCCGCAACGCCTTTGGAACCCTCGGCGGCGACGACAAGCGCCGCTGCGCGCAAATCTCCTTCGGCTGGCCAGTTGACAGCATTGCGCAAAACGGTCGCGGCATCGTCGTCCGTCGCGCCCAGTACGCGCCGTTGTGCCGCTTCCAAGTTCGTGTGCTCGCAGATAGCTTTCAGTCGTTCGCGGTTCTTCTGCAAATCGTCGACCCGATCGCCGAATTGGCCGATCGTCGCGAGTCCGGCAAGCAATTCGAGCGCGCCGCCTAGCTTCGCTTCCTCAACGCCGGCGAGCATGGTTTCGCGAGCTTCGGTCAGCGCGTCCTCGGCATCGCGATCGTCCACCAACTGAAAATGCGGGGACAGCCGCGCCTCCAGCGGGAAACGGCGCAGTAACGACTGGCAGAACGCGTGGATCGTGCCGATGCGCATCCCACCGGGCAGATCGAGAATATCTGCGAACAACGCCCGCGCGCGCGCCCGCAATTTCGGTGTCGGTACCAGCGCGAGGTCGGTCAATTTCTTGTCCAGCGCCGCATCGCCGAGCGTGACCCATTCGCCCAGCAATCGTTGCAAACGCAGCGACATCTCCGCAGCGGCGGCCTTGGTAAAGGTCAGGCACTGGATGCGTTCGGGCCGCACGCCATCGGTTAGCATGAGCCGCAGCAACCGATCGGTCAGCAGCTTGGTTTTCCCCGATCCGGCGGACGCGGCGACGAACGCCGATACCGCTGGGTCGGATGCGTCCAACTGGGTGCGATTGGCGCGGGCGCGGGGGGATTCCGAACCGGTCATTCGTCGTCCTCCCCAGCGGTCAGCCACTCCTTGACCCGAGCGAGTTGCGCGTAGTCGGCGAAGCGGGGCATCGCACTGGGGTTGGGGTGGGACAGATATGGGCGGCTAGGGTCCTCGTACGCGGCGATCCGCACCCGCAACCGGTCGAGTTCGGCCTCGGCGGCGGCGGTTGTCGTTGCCTCATCGCCTTTGAACAGAATTGTGGCTTTGCCTGCCGTGGCGCCGCCGGACAGGTGCCAATAGATCAATTCACCGGTTGGGCCGGGCGGGACTTTCGGAAAGGCGCCGCGCGACGCCATCGCGGCTTCCAACGGGAGTTGCGGATACAGTCCGGACTCGACACCGGCTTGCGAGGGCGGGGTCCCGGTCTTGTAGTCTAAGATCGACAACGTCCCGTCCGCGTGCCGATCGATCCGGTCGGCCCGTCCAACGAGCGTGAAAGTCTGGAATGGCCCTTCGATACGCAATGTGCCGTCGGCTTCGGGTTCGATCGCAATGGGCGGAGCTTTGGCGCGGCGACCGGCCTCGGTCTCGGCGACCCAGGCGGCGATGCGGTGCAATCTCGGTCGCCACCACGCTTGCAACGCCGGCCGCACTTGGGCGTCGCGCAAGGCCCGCTCCATCGCGACCTCGAGTTGCAGCGGCGCGTCCGGCGGCCAGCGATTGCCGAAACGCTCCAGAAAAGCCGCGAGGCCATTGTGCACCAGCGATCCGTAGTCCGACGCATCGGTCGCCTGATCCAGCGGATCGAGTTTGCGGAGTTTCAGGATATGGCGCGCGTAGATAGCATAGGGATCGCGCACCCAGGTCTCGATCTCGGTGACGCTCAGACGGCGGGGCCGCAGGCCGGCATCGGGGCGGGGTGTCGGCGGTTGCGCGGGCTTCGGCCCGTCGGCCGGCAGGTCGAGCGAACGCACCCAAGCAGCGGCGGGATGCACGGGCAGCGACAGAGTCTGGCCGGCCAAGAACATTTCCAACCGCACCAGCCAGCGGGCGGGCACGGTCGGTGCGCCGTCGCGGCGGGTCGGGCAAGACAACACCACGATGGGCGCCGAACAGGCGACGCCGAGGAAGTCGTGCGCGGCTTGGCCAACAATTTCCTCGGGCGATGGCAGGCCGACCTGGGTGCGCATCGGGCGCGACAGCCAGGGGCCGGGATCGGTGGCGGGGGGCCAAACCGTCTCGGCCAGACCGCCCAAAACCATCGTATCCACGCTTTGCAGCCGCGCTTCGAGCAAGCCCCAGATAAATACGCGCGGGTGCAACGCCCCGCCCCGGCCGCGCAATGCACGGCGATCCCGGACGACACCGCCTTGCAGCACTGCGTCGAGCAGGCCGGGCATGGTGGCGCGCCGTTGGTCCGGCATGCCGGGAAGGGCCGCGAGAACCTCCGACAGGCGGGTCGCCAAGGCTTCGCCCTCTTCGCCGGACCATAGGCGCGCGGGGCCGGTTTCAGTGTCGGTCGCCGCGAGGCGTTCGGCAGCCTCGATAACAGCAGCCAGAGCTATGGCGGGATCGAGGATTTTGGCGGCCAGGATGCGGAACACCGGTTCCAGGCATTTTTCCGCGACCGTCCAGAAGTCGTGCACCGAAGGGACGGCATTGGATTTGTCCAGCGCGATGCGGATACCCGCGATTCCCGCCCCCGGCCGAGGCCCCCGCAAACACGCCAGTTCCAATCCGCGGGCACCGTCGCGACACGCTGCGACGGACAAGCCGGCGCCGGTCAGCGGATGCTTCAACAGCGCCAATAACGGCACCGGCGCCAATCCCTCCGCCACCGCTCGGATCGTCAAACGCAGGAACACGGCGGGCGGGGAGTCGACCAAAGCCTCCCCCGCGCTATCGTCGGCGACCACGCCGTAACGCAGCAGCGCCGCCGCAACACGGTTGGCGAGCTGACGATCCGGTGTGACCAGGGCTGCGC
>JBAXFK010000171.1:0-10405 GCA_037139955.1 Rhodospirillales bacterium | reverse complement strand
ACGCAGTACGGCTCGTCGTTTCATTACATGGTCGGGCGCATCGCCGAGGCCAAGGGCTTCGATATCAAATCCGTGACCCTGCGGCCGTTGCAGCAGGTGTCCAACATGGTTGCCGCCGTGGGCAGCGGGCAGGTGGACGCGACGATTGCCATCGCGTCGCAGGCGAAGGTTTTGGTGGCGGCGAAGCAGGCGCATATCCTCGGTTGGGCCGGCGATGTGGTGCCGTATCAATTGACTGCGGTCTTCGCCCCGACCCACATCGTTACCGACAAGCCCGAACTGCTGAAGCGTTTCGCTAAGGCTTACCAGCGCGGTGTCGCCGATTACCGCGCGGCGTTTTTGCGGCTGGATGCGCAGGGCAAACCCATCGCCGACGCCAAAACCGACGCCGCCATCGCCCTTCTTACCAGATACGTCTTTACCGGCGACCCGGACGCGCGCGCCAAAATACTGGCCGGCGTGGGCTATTACGACGAAGGCGGGGCGCTCGACGTCGCCGATGTCATCGCACAGGTCAACTGGTTCAAAGGCCAAGGGCTGGTGAAAGGCGATTCCGACCCGAAAGCGATGATCGACACGCGGTTTCTGCCGACACGATGACCGGTCTGCGCCTGACATTGGACGGCGTTTGCCACGCCTATCGCGATCTGACGGTGCTAGACGGTATCGATTTGACCGCCGAACCGGGGGAGGTCACGGTGCTTGTCGGTCCGTCCGGCTGCGGCAAATCCACCTTGCTGGGCATTATGGGCGGGATGCTGAAACAATCCGCCGGAAGCGTCGTGGTAGAGGGCGATATCGCTGCCGATTGCCTTAACCCGTTGACCTATGTGTTCCAGGATTTCTCCCTGCTTCCGTGGCGAAGCGTCGCCGGCAATATCGAACTGGTGTTGGGTCGGTGCCCGGATCGCGTCGCTCGCATTGCCGAGGTGCTGGCGCTAACCGGCCTGACCGAATTCGCCGGCGCGTGGCCCCGGCAATTATCCGGCGGCATGCGCCAGCGGGTGGGGATTGCCCGAGCACTGGCGGTGCGGCCGGCGTGTTTGTTGATGGATGAGCCGCTGTCGGCCCTCGACGCACAAACTCGCGATCTGCTGCTGGACGAGTTTTCGTCTATAATTGCACGCGCCGGAACGACAACGATCTATGTCACTCATAACTTGTCCGAGGCCGTGCGTCTGGGACAGCAGATCGTGGTTTTGTCGCGCCGTCCCGGCCGTGTGCGCGAGATTGTGCGCATCGATCGTCCGTTGGCGGGGCGGCGTGCCCGCGATCCCGATTTATTGGCAATCGAGGAACGCCTGTGGCGGACGATCCGCGACGACGCGGCGGCGGCCGAGCGGGAGCGTATCGATGTCCCGGCTTAACGGTCCGGTGCGTTTCCGAGGCAGCGGCTTCGCGCCGCGCGACAATGCCTGGGCCTCGGCCGGAACATTGTTGGGGCTGGTGGCGTTGTGGCAAATCGGGGCCTCGGCAGGTCTTATAAAATCGTTGTTTCTGCCGCCACCGGCCGCGATTTGCGCTGCGCTGTGGCATTTAGCAGTCAGTGGGGAATTGTGGCGGCATGTCTCGGCGTCGCTGATCCGCCTCGGCTGGGGTTGGCTGAGTGGCTCGCTCTTCGGCATCGGCATGGGGTTGGCGGTGGGGCTTTGGTCGGCGTTCCGCTCCCCCGGCATGGCGGTGGTGGCGGCATTGTTCCCGATCCCGAAAATCGCGTTGGTGCCGCTATTCATTATCTGGTTCGGCATCGGCGAGGGCTCGAAAATCGCCACTCTGGCATTCGGCGTGTTTTTCCCCACCGTCATCGCGACGGCTGGCGGCGTGGACAACGTGCCGAGGGGGCTGATCCGTATGGGCCAGTCGTTCGGGCTTTCGACCTGGACGATCGTGCGCACTATCGTGTTGCCAGGGTCGTTGCCGGCGATCCTGAGCGGCTTCCGTGTGACGTCGTCCATCGCGATAGTGCTGTTGGTTGCGGCGGAAATGATCGGGGCAGAGCAGGGGATCGGGGCATTCGTCCTCTCGGCCGGGAACCTTTACGATACCGACAATCTGCTTGCCGGTATCGTGGTTCTGTCCTTGCTCGGTTTGATCGTCGCGTGGACGATCGGCCGGTTGGAGCGGGCGTTGCTGGAGTGGCGGTAGTTACAAACCCGGCATCCCCACCGCGATGAGCGTGCCATCTTCCAGATGATCGGACACGCCTTTCACGCCCATCGTATTTTCCGCCGCGACGATCAGTGCGCGGCGATGATCCTCTCCGCGCACGATGCCCCAGAGATGCACGATCCCGTTGCGCACAGTCACATCGAGTTGCGCTACTTGGCTGCCCCATTTGTGTTGGCGGAATTCCTCCAATAGCCGGATACGGATCGATCGGTCGTCGCTGTCGACCGGGCCGGATTCGGCGTGCAGGCGCATCGCCAGCGCTTTCAACAGGTTCGCCCGCGTCACGATACCTAGAACCTTTCCCGCCACGACCACCGGCACCCGCTTGATTCGCTTCGTTTCCAGCACGTCGGCGATCTCGGCGATCGGTGTATCCGGCGCGACGGTGACCAGATCGGTGGTCATGATCTCGCTGGCCTTGCGCCCGTGGGTGCGGACATAATCAGCTGCCTCCGACGCGGTACTCGCGAACAATTCCAGGAGATGGGAACGTCGCTTTTGCGTACCGGTTTCGGTACGACGTAGCAGATCGCCCTCGCTGACGATTCCCACGATAATGCCGTTGTCGACGATCGGCAGGCCGCTGATGCGGTTTGTCAGCATGGTATCGACGAGCTGCTCCAACGGTGTATCGGGTCTGGCGGTAATGACGTCGGGAGTCATGATATCGGCCGCGTTCATGGCGCTTGCTCCTTATTCTGGGGACAGCGTCTCGCTTTTGCCTCGGCAGGGGGAGTCGGCGCCTTGATGCAGGTCAAACGCTGCAAGACAAAGCGTGGGCGCATCTGGAAACGACCGATGGCTGAAACCGGCCAAAATGTGCCGGTACTGATCTCGGTTCAGGCCATAAGCCCGAGCGACGACTGCGTCGGCGGCCGCTCGTACATCCCAGTGCGCCGCAGGGGCACCCGATAATTGCGCGGTTGCGCGCGCTAAAAATGTGCGATCCGTGGGCGACAGGGAGGGGATCGGCATGCTGTCGAGAATGTAAAGACTGAGGTGCACGGCCGCTTTCTGCCGAACCAGCCAGTCGAAACAGAAACTGTTCATGACGGCGCATAAAAGCTGCGCATGCATGAGCGGGCGGTCGCTAGGTTGCTTTTCGACCGTTGCGGTATGTCCGCAGACCGTCCCGGGTGGGACGATCGCGGCGATGGTGGTGCGCTCGTCGGTCGAACGCGCGATATCGCGAAACGCCAGTCTCGCATGCTGCGCGGCTTCCAGGACCCTCGGCTTGCCGCGCAGCGCGGTTTCCGAGATCGAGTAGCGGGGCGCGGTATCCCATGCGTCGGTATATTGATGGAACGTCTTGCCCTCGTGCAAAATATACCGTTCGGATAGGCCGTATACGAAACAATCGGCATCGGCGGTCATGTGCAAATCGCAGCCGAAGCGGATGCCCAGGTCGCCGCACCATGCGCCGAATGTCGCCGTGCCGGAGAACAGAGCACGAGCGACCGCCATGTCGGTGGCACCGCGCAATTCCAAGGGGGTAGCGGCTGTTTTTGTCAGGAACGCCGCGTCGTATTCCATGACACGGCCGGGTTCGTCCAAATCGGCCACCGATTCCAGATAGAACGCGCAGCGCAAAGATTCAGTCGGCCCCGGCTTGCGCGCCACGATCGTCGCGAATTTGAATCGGCTGTCGATATCGAACAATTTCCGCCGGTTTTCGAAAGAATAGCAGCTGGCGATGCGGGTTTCCTGGAAGTACCGCCGCCGCAAATCCGTTGCCCCCTCATTCGCATGAAACGCCGAAGGCAACAGCACCCCGATCGACCGTCCCAAATCCAAATTTCGCTCGGCGAACAGATGGAACGTATCGGGCGTGCCGGACGGGCGTTTGCGGAACAATCGATTTGCCAGTCGCTTTTGCTGTTCGTAGCCGGATTTATACGTTTCGAATGCTGCCGCGATGGTGGGATCGGCCAGCACCCGCCGTTCGACGATCTGGCGTTCCCGTTTGGTGGGGGCGTCCAGCACCGCCAGGTCGTAGCCGGCGACGAAATCTTCGGTGCGGGATTGGATTACGTCCCATGGTGGGTTGCTCAATACGGCGTCGAAGCCGCCGGATTGGAACGCCTCGGGAAAGGTCAGATCCCACGGCAGGGCGGCCGCGCCGGCCCGAGCGAGATCGGCTTGTCGAGACGACAACGTATCGGGCCAGCGCCCGGTGGCGGCAACGGTGCTCGCCAGTGCCTGCCACGTGTCGTCGCAATCGCGCTCCCCCAGGGCTACCGCGCCAGACCAGGCTTTCGCGAGCAATCGCATCGGCGCCAGCGCGGCATCCAAACGCGATTTTGCGGCGTCTTTCAGCAGGATGTCGCCGACATCGCGCCCGATGCTGGCGTTTAGCGCCGAGACCTCGGTCAGAGCGTCGCGTACGGATGCGGCCAGTCGGTCCGTCACACCCCGCGCCAGCAGCGGGTCTAGCGGCCGGCCGCCGACGGGCAGGGTCGCAAGGTCGGTCAGAAACGGGCTGCCCACCGAATCCCCTGCCACCAGTCGGTGGTCGAGGAAGGTTAGCGGCAAGCCCTCGGCGTAGGATTCCAGCCACAACGCAAGCTTCGCCAGTTCCACCGCCAACGGATTGCGATCGACCCCATACAGGCAATGCACCGCGACCAGCCGGCGGCAGATTGCTAAAGCGCGGGTCGGGGCGATCCCTTCGGCGGCGTGGCTGGGCAAATAGGCCGGCAGTGCCGCGTCGACGCCCCGCAAAGCATCCAAGCGTGCGCGATGTTCCGGCGTGCCTTCGTCGCACAACCGGCAGGCGGCGTAGAGCGCATCGCCGAGGAAGCGACAGGCCTCGATCAGAAAATGACCGCTACCGGTGGCTGGGTCGACAACGCGGAGTCGCAAGATCGCCAGCGGATCGGGATCGCTGTCCGGGCTGGCCTCGGCGACCAGCGGTCCCAGCGTCTCCCGCACTAGGAAGCGGACGAGCGCGTGCGGCGTGTAATAGGCGCCGGTGCTTTTGCGCCCGATGCCGGTGCGCAGGAAAAATCCGCCCGTTGGGATCGTGTCCGGTGCGATCGGAACGTCGCCGAGGAGGCCCGGCACCACCGTTTCCAATTTGGCGCGCCGCACCCGCACCATCGGTTCGGCGGCGATACCCGGTTCGAGTTCTAGCAGGGCTTCATAGATGTGGCCGAGGTCCTCGACATCCAGCGAGCCGTAGTGCACGCGTTCCCGTGGCCGCCCTTTCGGCATCGTCCAGAGCAACCGGTCCAACAGGATCGCCACCGCGCGCTCCCCCCAAGCCAGCGCGTCCAGCACCGGGGTGGATGCGTCGCCGAACAGCGCTCCGCCGAGCGGCGCGATCGATAGTCCACCGCAGCCGATGCCGTGGCGAAAAACCTGGAAGACGGTGCGCAACCCATCTTCCAACATGCGGCCGGTGTCGTGCTGTTGGTCCAAATGCCGGCGCACCAATGGCCCTAATGCCTGGTTCGGCGACAGCGCACCGCGCCACAGCGGGGTGGCGGCGAAGCTGAAGGCGCGATCGGGTGTGCTTTCCAACTTCAGTATGAACAACAGGCGGTACACTAGGACCAACCCCTCGGACCATAGAGTGGCGGCGTTGGAATCGTGGTGCGGATTGCGATCCAGGACGGCTTGCAGAAAACCCTCGATGGCGGCGCGGGCCTGCGACCGCAACGCCTTGGTAATGCGCGCTTGGCTGAGGCGCGCGGCATCCAACACGGCCGGCAGCGCGGCGACCCCAGCCGGGCCGGCCAAGGCGGTCAGCACACGCGCGGTGTCGGGCGGGAGGGCCGCATCCCAGGCGGACAGAGGCATGCTCAGATGGCTGTCGGGTTCGGTGGGGTCGCACAGCAGCAGGCGCAATGTGTCGCCATCGGTTAACAAACCCACCCGCTCATGCCGTGACCGCAGCACCCGTTGCGCCGCTCGGGTGGGACTGAACCGGTAGGCGCGGCCGGCGCGGCGGGGCGAGTCCAGATCGGTTTCGGTCGCGACCGACCAACTGCGCAGGGCAACGCTGCCAGCAGGCAGCAGCCAACCGCCGTCCTCCGCCCCCTCCCGCGTTGCGACCGGCTCTTGGCGGGACGGATCGGCGTAACCCAAAACGCGGGCCAGCGGCGCGATGACATGGTTATGCACCCGCTGCGGCCCGCCGATCCGGCCCAATGTACGGACACCTCGACGCAAGGCGGTCCATGGCACCGGGTCGGGCGCGGATAATAGGCCGAGGCGGATCAGGGCCGGTTCCAATTCGAACCGCAGAAACGGCTCAGGCAGCGCGGAGCCGCGCGCGGTGCAGTCGCGAAGATCGAGCGTCATGCGTCGGGCACCAGCATTAGCATGCCGGTGCAGTGCAGCATGGGGTCCGAGAGCACCGGTTGCTCTCGCTGTCGGCGTCGGTGGATGGCGACGACGGCCTCGGCCTCTCGCCGGTCGGTCGGGGTGTTCGCTGCGTCGGCGGCAAAGGCGGCCAGACGTTCCAACGGGCTAGCAGCCGAACGCCAGAGGGGGCCGACGGGCGCGACGCCGAAGAGATCGGCGGTGGCGGGTTGCCGCGCACCGCAGAGCGTGTTGGTCCGCCGGCAGATCCACCGCTCGAAATGCGCTTGTTCGGTGTCCAGCATCGCGGCGTGACGGTCGGCGAAGGCGGTGGCCATGGCGTGCATCGCGGCGGCGGCGGCGGCTTCTGCGTCGGCTTGGCGCGAAGGCACCCAAGCCGCGAACAAGCGCCAGGGGTCGTGAATCGCGATCTCCCTAGCGGGGGCGGCGAAGGGCAGCCAATCGGCGGGGTCGGACAGCAGGAGTGGAGCACCGATGGGCGGCAGCAATACCGCGATCGGGCAATGGTAGGCGACATGGCGCCGGGTCTGGATTTCAATGCTGTAGATCAGCAGCAACGCCAGCGTGTCATGCCGAGCGACCCCGATGCGCCCCTCGCCGGACTGGCGCACGCGGCCGATTGCCGCGCGCACAACGGGATCGGCGCGACCGACCGCGCCCGACCGAGAGGCGCCGGCGGCCTCAACAAACACCGCCAAATCCACTTCCCCCGCCCGTTGCGCGGCGATCGTGCCGGCCTGGATCGCGGCCCGCAGTGGGGTGGGGTCGGCGTTCAATCCCTGGCCGGCGAACCAGCCGTGGCGCACTGCCATGCCATCGAAGCCGTCGTAGGCTCGATCGATTTCGTGCAGCAGCGCGCGATACGCTTCGGTTTGGGCCTCGGTGGCGGCGGAGTCTAATGTCTCGGTCGCTACGGTGTCGTCTGGGAACAGGCTTGCCTGTTCTTCCGCCAGCCCGTGCAGCAATGCTCGGCCGAAGCGATCTTCGTCCGCAGTTATCCCCAGTGTATTGGGCATGAATGTCAGTTGCGCCCGCGCCTTTTCGTATTTTGCGATCAGTCGTAGCAACAATCGTTCTTCGAACGTGCCGGCCAGGCACAAATAACGTATCTGCGGATCAAGTGTTTGACCGTAGCGATCGATGCGCCCGTTGCGCTGTTCCAGCCGGTTAGGGTTGTACGGTAAATCCAAATGAATCAGATGGTGGCAGCGCTGTTGCAGGTTCAGCCCCTCGGCCAGCGAATCGGTACTGATCAAAATCAGATTGTCTTCCGTGGCGCAGCGCTCGGCAGCCAGCGTGCGCGCCGCCTCGTTGTCCTGTCCACCGATACTCAACACGGTGCCGCCGATATCCCGCAGGGCACGCATCGCGGCGGCTTGGCTGTCGCCGTATTCCGTATAAATCAACACATTCGCGCGCGGTTCGTCCGCGCGGATCAGTCGGATTTCCGCGATCAGGGCTTCGAGTTTAGGGTCTGCTTCCGATGCCGTTTCCCCCAACCGAATTAAATGACGTAAAGCGGTTTCCATATCGCCGGCCGCGTGCAGTTCGGCGGCAATATCCTCCGCTTCCAATCGGCCGATATCGGTTTCGGCCTGGGAATCCAACACGCCGTACCGCATCGCCCGGCGGCGGTAGGCTCGTAGGCTGCGGCTTCGCTCGCGCTGTTCCGCGACCGGCTCGGGGCGGTCGTGCATTTCGGCGTAACGATCCGCCACCGTGCGCAGTGTCGCGACGCAGGCGGCAACGGTGGACACCGACCGTTTCAGCAAACTGACAAAGGCCAAAGCGTCGCCGAACTTGCGTGCCTCCGCCGATGCGGTCAGTCGCGGTGCGACCAATGCCGATAACGCGCGGTGGAACGACCGCACCATGGGGTCGTCGAGCGGCACGGGCACCGGCACGACATGCCGCTCGCGGAATAAAGGCCGCCCGGTCGCGGGATCGGCGATATGCGCTTTCAGCCGGCGCACGACGTGTCGGCGATAGGCTAACCCCAACAATCCGCCGCGCCCATCCACCAAGCTCGGATCGAGCAATGCCATCAGCGAGGCGAAATGCGGGTCGAAACCGTCGTGCGGGGTGGCGGTCAGCAGCAGCAAGCCGTCGGACTGGCGCGCCACGACCTCGGCCAAGCGGCGGCGCAGCGTGTCGTCCCGCCCGGTACCGTCCGGGTTGCCAGCGCAATGGTGCGCTTCATCGATAATCGCGAGGTCCCAGTCTGTGCGTTCAAGTTCCTCCAGCACATTTTCCTGCTTGGCGAAATCGAGCGATGTCAGCACGAAGGCCGACGCCGCGAACGGGTTGCCGCCAATTTCCAGCTTGCGCCGTTCGTCGCGCAAGGCTGTGCTGTCGGCCAGCACGGTAAAGCGCAGGCCGAAGCGTAGCCGCATTTCTTGTTCCCACTGGCGCAGCAGCGGGCCGGCGGGGGCGACGATCAGAATGCGATGGGCGCGCCGTCGCGCGATAAGTTCGGCGGCGATCAACCCGGCCTCGACGGTTTTGCCGAGGCCGACGCCGTCCGCCAGCAGCAAGCGCGGTCGTGGCAATTCCAGCGCGCGCATCAGCGGCACCAACTGATACGGCTCGATCCGTATCCGTCCCGGTGGGGCGGCGACGATTTCGGTCGGGCCTAGCACCCGATCCAGTAGACATGCGCGGTGATAGAGGCGCCAGGCTGCCAGCGATCCCGGCCGTTCCGGATTCAGCGTGTCGCGCAGCGGCTGCACCTGCTCGGCCGGATGCAGCAAATCCCACTCCAACCCGCGCAAATCCTCGGCGACACAGCGCAAGCGTAGCCGGTCCTGCTCGCCCAGGTTTTCCCGTTCGAGCACGTCCCAGATCAAACCTCGGGCCAAAACCCGTGTGCCGGTTATCGCTTGCATATCGGCCCCGCCTTCGACGCGTTTTGCGTCTCGGGCCACAGGGGATCATGCTTGGGTTAAGAAAGAGTTAACGCGAGGCAAAAAAGATGGACCGACGGTTTCATGGTAAAGTCGCGGTGGTCATGGGCGGCGCGTCCGGCATCGGTCTAGCCATCGCCCGTCGTTTGCATCTGGAAGGCGCGACCGTCGTCGCCGCCGATGTTAACGCCGACGCACTAGCTGCCCTGGCGGCCGAACTCGGTACCCGCTTCCATGCCATGGTAGCCGACGTTACCCATGAGGCGCATATCGAGGCTGCTGTCGCCGCCGCGACCGATCGGTTCGGATCGGTCGATACCGCGTTCAACGTCGCCGGGGCGTCCCGTTCGGGCTATATCGTCGATCTCGCCGAGGCCGATTGGGACTTCACCGTCGATCTTTGCCTCAAAGGGGTGTTCCTGGGCATGAAGCATCAAGCACGGCAGATGATGCGGCAGAAGACCGGTGGCACCATCGTCAATATCGCCTCCCTGAACGCCCATGTTCCGATGCACGCCGGATCGGCCTACGTGTCGGCCAAAGCGGGTGTGGAAGCGCTGACGAAGAACGGTGCGCTGGAATTCGCCGAGCACGGGATTCGGGTAAACGCGGTGCTGCCGGGACTGGTTCAAACGCCCCTGACGCGGCGCCATTTCGACAATCCGGACGCCCTAGCGGCTTTCGTCGAACGCATCCCGATGGGTCGCCCAGCCCAACCGGAGGAAATCGCCGCGCCCGCATTGTTCCTAGCGAGCGCGGACGCCAGCTACGTCTCGGGCGCCAGCCTTCTGGTCGATGGTGCCTGGGCTGTCAGCGGTTACCCGGATATGCGCCCGTTTCGGGGACCGGTTAAGTGGAACGGGTGATTATTCCAGATTGAACGGCTTGAAACGTCCGGTCTCGTCTAACTGGGTGCCCCAGACCTTGTGCAGCGCTTGGTGCTCGCCGCTGCCGAAGCTCGCTTTCGATCCGACCCCGAGATCGAAGTCCTTCACGGCCTCCAGCGC